>DASYYI010000237.1:0-4224 GCA_035933995.1 Candidatus Acidiferrales bacterium
TCATCATTCTTCCCCCTGAACTCGCAGCATTGTGATTGCTCCAACCACGGACGCGCACGCCGCCATGGCGGAAGTCGCGGAAGATTATTCCGGACGCTGCGCCATGTCAATCTGAACCTCGACCGAAATGCAAAAATCCACGATTGAACAAACTCCGCTCGCGTGATATGCAATGACGCGGAAGAACTTCCGCTCAAGCGTAAGGAACTAACGGAAAAACATTCGTTCTGATACTCCGATGATGGGAGAACCACATTGAAGATCCGGAATTTTCGTTTTGCATGGACACTATTCGCAGCCAGCCTGCTGCACCCCGGCGCGATTTTCGCGCAGGCGGCACATGCCAGTGCGCCCGCGCAAACATGGCCGACGCATGAAGGCGATTTTGTGGTCCACAATTTTCATTTTAACGATGGCGAAACGCTGCCAGAGTTGCGTTTGCATTACACCACGCTCGGCACTCCGCATCGCGATGCCAGCGGCCGCGTCACGAACGCGGTGCTGATCATGCACGGCACCGGCGGCACAGGACACCAGTTCCTGCGTCCCGTATTCGCCGGCGTGCTTTTCGGGCCCGGGCAATTGCTCGACTCGTCCAGGCATTTCATTATTCTTCCCGACGACATCGGTCATGGAAAATCGAGCAAACCGAGCGACGGCCTGCGCACGAAGTTTCCGCATTACGATTACGCGGACATGGTGACAGGCGAATACGATCTGGTCACCGAAGGACTTCACGTAAATCATTTGCGTCTGGTGACGGGGACGTCGATGGGCTGCATGCACACATGGCTCTGGGGCGAGACGTATCCGAAATTCATGGACGCGCTGATGCCGCTCGCGTGCCTGCCAGTTGAAATCGCGGGACGCAATCGCATTGACAGAAAAATGATCATGGACCTCATCCGCGACGATCCTGCCTGGGACGGCGGCAATTACAAAACGGAACCCGTCAACGGGCTGCGCGCGGCGCTGGATGTAGAACTGCTGATGGTCAGCACGCCGCTTTACTGGCAAAAGGAATATCCAACCCGAGAAGCCGCGGATGCGTATCTCGAAAAGTCGTTGCAAGATAGGCTGAAGAATCTCGACGCCAACGACATGCTCTATGCGTTCAACGCTTCGCGCACCTACGATCCGTCGCCAAACCTCGGCAAAATCCAGGCGCCGTTGCTGGCCATCAACTCCGCGGATGATTTCGTGAATCCGCCGGAGCTGCATATCGACGACGTTCTGATCCACAAAGTGCCGCACGGCCGGTTTGTGCTGCTGCCCATCACCAGCGAAACGCGCGGCCATGGAACGCACACGCTCGCCGCCGTCTGGAAAAACTATCTGGCGCAGTTGCTCGCCGAGAGTCGCCACTAACCATTTTTGCTCCGATTATTGGTGAGTGCCTTACATTGAAATCAGGAGCCAGTTACAGTTCATTTCTGTTTGCGGCGCGGGCCGCTACTGTCTATAATTGAACACGTAAAAAGTTTCCAACCCCGGCCTGCGCAGCAATGCTGCGTCGAGACTCAGAGCTTTTCTCGAGAGCCATAGCGTGGAAATCGAACGCAGGCAACACGAAAGACAGAAACTTTATTCGCCGGAATATTTCGACATGGGCGCCGAAAATGGCGGCATGATCGTGGATATCAGCGAAGATGGCCTGGGATTTCAAGCCGTGGGCCGTGTCGAAAAGGGCGCCGAGATCGCGGTTTCGTTTTCGCTGGGTGCCGGATATCGCATTTCAGCGCACGCGCGCATTGCATGGGTGGGCGCAAACGGAAATTCCGGCGGCACCACGTTCACGCGCCTCCCCGCCGATTCGCGCAGCATCATTCGCGAGTGGGTGACGAAGACGGCGGAGGCAGAAGCGGCCCGTGAAGCCGCGGCCGCTGTCGAAGCCGAAATTACCGCGCCGGAGAGTGAAACCGAAGAAGGTCCACTGATCATCGAGCGCCTCGAAAGTCCTCGCGCGCCGCTGCCCGTTCCAACGGTTCCCGTGGAACTCGCGCCCGAAACGTTCGTCGCCGCCGAATCACTCCCCGAGTCCGTCGAGCCGCCCGCGCAAGAAGCCATTCAGCCGGAAATTCCAGCGGTCGAAACAGTCCCCGCGCAACCCGACATTTCGCCAACATTTATTTCGCAACCAATTATTCCGCAGGATGTTCAGCCGGATGTCACGGCCGCTGCCGAGCCACTTGTTCCGTCGGTTGTCCTGCCAGTTGCGCCGCCCGCGGCAAAGCCTGCTGCGGAGCCAGTTACTGAAAAAACGCTTCAGCAAAATCCTGAGCCGCTTGTTCCCGCAGACGTTCAGCATGAGGTCGCGTCAAGTGCACAGGCTCATTTGCAACGGGATCTCCAAACAAGTGTTGAGTCAGTTTCGCGCCCGAACATTCAACCGAATCTGCAAGTCAAGCCAGATGCGCCCTTCGCGATGCAGGCCGAGATTCGCAACGAATCAGCCGCTTCACCAGCCGATGCTAGCCCTGCCGATGTTTCTGCCAGCGATGCTTCGAATACGAACGGCCTCCCTCCGGCAATACCTCTTTCACCGGGAACGCTTCCCAAAATCCCAGCGCCGGTTCCTCCTAAGTTTTCCACCGAAGCTCCCCAGAACAAGCCGAGGGTCAGACAGACTCCAGCCGCGTCTCCGCGGGCCGAGCCGCCGCGGCCTTTGTTCCCGCCGCGAAATACGGGAGAGCTTTTTTCACGTTCGCCTTGGATCTCCGGACAATCGCTTCCCGAGGAAGAGCGCAGCCACAAACGGTTGATCGCTTTCATTGTCGTTTTCCTGATCGTCGCAGCTTCGGTTGCGAGCCTGCCGTATCTGCGCGCACATCGCCAGCAAATTGGCGCGGAGATCGAAGGCATGGGCAAAAGCGTTGCCGGCGAGCCAGTGCAAAATGCGTCCGCGCCATCGCCGCAGCCTTCACAACGATCTCCGCAACAGCCGTCGCAACAAACTTCGCAGCCCTCGTCGCAAGCCGCGGCGCCGCATTCCAGAACGCGATCATCTTCAAGCGGCACAATTCCATCTTTGCCAGTTACACAATCCTCGCACGCGTCCGCGCCTTCCGCTTCCACGACAGACTTAGCGCCGCAGATTCGTCCGAACGCACTTCCCGCTGATGCCGGCTCTGGCGCTCCAACACAGAATCCTCCCGTTGCGTCACCCCTGTCGGCAAACGCTCCGGCGACCGGCTCCGCGCCCCTCCTCATGACTGCGGGGCAAACCGAATTTCAGCAAGCGCAAAAATATTTGAACGGCACTGGCAGTGTCGCTGCCGATCCCGCCGAAGCTGCGGAATTATTTTGGCGATCACTGGAAAAGGGAAATATCGCTGCGGCGATTCCGCTTGCTGACCTCTACTTGGAGGGCAAGGGAGTTTCGCGGAGCTGTTTGCAGGCACGAATCCTGCTGACCGCCGCGTCCAACAAAGGCAACGCCGAAGCCACCCAAAAGCTGGGCCAGTTACCCGAAAACTGCGAGTAATTGCGGCGTACTTTCGTCAAAATTTAATCCGCGAAGTACCTGTCCCTCCGTACAGTAGCAGGGTCAGTTCCCTTTCCGCACTGTTCAACGGTGAACTTCTTGCGCGCGAGCGCTTCGGCCCGCACAATCGAGGTGTTGCCGCCGTTTCGCTTGCGCTTCTGGCGGGCAGCACACAAACTTTATCTTTGCGTTCGCAGGAGAATTGTTGGATGTCCCTGTCTAAGACACTGCCTAAAACGATGCTGGCCTCAGCGGCTGACGAAGCGGCAGAGCGCCGTGGCGGCCTTCGCTATCAAATCACTGTAGGCGCCGAAGTCATTGAGCTGATTTCAGGCACGCGCTTTTCCACGCGCACGACCGATCTCGGCCCCGGCGGCTGTTTCGTGGACACGCTGATGCCACTTCCCGTCGGCTCGAGCGTGCGCGTGCGTCTTCACAAAGACGATGTGTCCATCGAGGCCCTTGGCACGGTGACGTACTCGCAATCAGGCCTGGGGATGGGCGTGGCTTTCGACGCCATGCCGCCCGAGCGAGCGCGCGCGTTGGACGCGTGGTTAGTGGAACTCACCGCCGCGAAGCCTCCCACCTTCGATGCCTCCCAAACATCAAGCCGAGCGCCCGCAAAACACGGGCCTGCGGACACAGCCCAAAAGCTGGTTCGGCTGCTCGTCAAGCGCGGAGTGATCAGCGAGGCTGACGCAGCTGCGCTGTTCACCGACGCGATTCTGTAATCCTCTTCT
>DASYYI010000250.1:0-108884 GCA_035933995.1 Candidatus Acidiferrales bacterium
CATTTGCGGCGGAGCGCTCGCAACAGGGGACCTTCAGCGAAGAAGTCGATCGCGTGCAGTCGCCGCTCAATCGAGTCCCACTCTTGCCCCAGCCGCTCTCTCTGGGTGTCCAGGAAAAGCTTCTGCAGGGCCTCGTCGAACTTGCCGATGGCCTTATCTTCGGTGATTCCTTGGTAGCATTGCAGACGCTCAACCTTCGTGCCCGCCGCCTCCGCTACGGCATAAGCCAGTTCCGTTTTTCCACACCCTGGCGGCCCCTCAACCAGCAGCGGCTTTTTCAGCTTTGCCGCGAGATACACCACTTCGAGGGTCACAGAATCAACCACGTACCCTGCGCCGCGCAGTCCACTCGCCAGCTTTTCGACCGACGCGAACACGAATTCTCCTTGGTGCGCGCGGAACATAGCCCAGAATCGCCGGCCGCGCACTCGTGCCACAGGGCCCGTCTTCACCGGCCATACGAGAAAAATAAGTGACTTTCGGGTTGGTATCGGACTTTGTGTTGCGTTCATTGCGAGGAGTAAGGTCATTGAAAAACAAGGCGATTCGGCGCTAGGGAGTGTTCGTCATGAGATTCCTCGAATTCGGGAGATGCCTCCACGGAGAACTTTTTGGCCAATGGAATCTTTCATAGCTAACTTTCTTTCGCTGCCCTTGGTCAGACACACAGGCGTCGCCGATACGATGCCGCTCGCGTATGGGGTTTCCGAGCGCGCGTATCGGCAAGGGTGGGGATTAAAAAATTCTGCCAATCAAACGTTTTATAGCTAGCTTTTACCTGAGCCCCTGCCGATGCCTCACGGAAACATCGCATAGCCCCCGCAGACTTCCTAGCGCCCAACATTGGGTGCTGGCGCAGGAGGGGGGAAATAATTTTGCCAATCAAACGCTTTGTAGCTACCGTTGTGCCCGCGTCAGCCGTTCTGTGAAGATCGGAAATGCTCTGTCGCGGATTCCGTCCGATCCCCAAGCCAAAAACAATTTCACCAATCGAACGGTTTGTAGCTAACTTTCGGGAGAATTCTTCAATCCGAAATCCATTGCTGCATCTGTCGCTCGTCGTGAAATTCACTTTCGTTTCCCGGCTTGTAGGCCGGCCTGAAGTTTTTTCCGCCAATCGAATCTTTCATAGCTGCCTTTCGCCGCGATTCCCTCTCCACCCTCCGCGAGAATTTGACAATCCCGGAGTTCTCGCCTAGAACCCGAGCCGTGCGGAACGCACAACAAGTCAGGTTCACTGTTGTTCGGGCGCTCGTCGAGCGCCAGCTGTCCGAAGGCGGATGGCCATTCGCTGCGAACACAAAGCAGATGGCGGTCGAACCCACCGCCCTGGCCCTTCTTGCCTTGCCATCGAGCACTGGGCGCGAAAAATCTGCTGCCATCGAGTCCCTACTTCGGACGCAGAATCCCAACGGTAGCTGGCCGCCTTTCTTTGGGGACGACGAGCACGGATCCGGCTACACGGGACTGGCCGTCCTTGCTCTCAGCAAATGTGGAGAACAAGGACCAAAAACCTGTCGGGCGGTTCGCTGGCTTCTGCGCTCCCGAGGTCGGGAGTCCCATTGGCTATGGAAATGGAAGTTCCGCACGGCCGATCGGCACGTACGCTTCGATCCCGACAAGTTCGGCTGGCCCTGGATGCCGGAGACGGTCAGTTGGGTGTTTCCTACTGCGTACTCACTTCTCGCTCTGAAACGTACGCGCGGAAGTTCACGACAGAGATTGCGGGAGTTCCGGATCCGCCGCGGCGTGGAGATGTTGTACGACCGCGTTTGTCCCGGGGGAGGCTGGAATGCGGGCAACGGCGTCGTTTACGGCTCCAGCCTCACTCCACATGCCGATGCGACGGGCATAGCACTGCTCGCTCTCTTGGCAGAACCTTTGAGCGTTTCCATTACTGCAAGCCTCGATTGGCTGGAGCATCGCGCTGAATCGCTCTTCTCTCCCTGGAGCTTGGCCTGGACCATCCTTGCGCTTCAGGCGTTCCAGCGCCCCGTACAATCGTTGATAGACCGCCTGTGTGCCGTCGCGGCCAACGCTGAAATCCGCGACTGTGCGAGCTTGGCAGTCGTTTGTCTGGCGCTCGATTGCGCTGATGATTCGAACGTATTTCAGGCAGACGCAACATGATTGGCGGAACAGCTTTTATCGGAAGTGCGCGCCGGTTCGCGGCCGAGGCAACCATCGCCGCTCTGCTGAAAAGACCAAGTTATCGCGTCGTCCGCAAACGGCCACGGTCGCACGTGGCTATTCTTCACGCTGAATCCTACTCGCAGAAACTGTGTGAAACTCTCCACGATGGCCTCGGCCTCTTTGACCTGAACGTTCGCGGCAAAACCGTTCTGCTGAAACCCAACTTGGTGGATTACATTCCCGGAAACCACGTCAATACGCATCCCCTTCTTGTCTCTGCCGCCATCGAGTGCTTGCGCAGCCTCGGAGCAGCATCCGTGATCGTGGGTGAGGGGCCAGGTCACCAGCGGGATACCGAACTGGTTCTCGGCGAGAGCGGGATGGCGGAAGCATTGCGCCAGCAAAACGTCGGCTTCGTAGACCTGAACCGGGACGAACTCATCGAATGTCCGTTGCTTGCGGATTATACGGCCCTCAAGCGCATCTGGCTGCCGCGGACGATTTTGCAGGCCGATTTCATCGTTTCCATGCCCAAACTAAAAACACACCACTGGTCCGGCGTGAGCCTCAGCATGAAGAACATGTTCGGCATTGTGCCAGGGGCGAAATATGGTTGGCCGAAGAACATCCTGCATTGGAAGGGAATCGACAGAAGCATCCTGGACATCTGCGCCACCGTTCCTGTTCATTTTGTGATTGCCGATGCCATTGTGGCAATGGAAGGCAACGGGCCTCTGAACGGAAAGCCGCGGCCGCTCAATCGAATCGTTCTTGCCGACGATCCTGTAGCCGCGGACGCTACGTGCGCACGGCTGATGGGTCTCAACCCGGAGATGATTACCCACATTCGGGCCGGCGCACAATTTCTCGGCAATTCTTCATCCGAGCGAATCGACCAGATCGGGGAACCGGTTCGTGCCCCGGTGCGCGCGTTTCAGTTGCTCCCTGAACTTGAGTACCTGCGCGAGACAAAGTTTCTCGAGCGCAAAGCCTGAAATTGATCGCCTCGTTGTATTTTAGGGTCAGAATCCAGCAAAACCCACAATATTATTCAAGTCTTGGCAAAGTTCGAGGTCACCGAAGAACAATTCCGCGAGGCCTACAATCTGTTCATGAACCGCGTAGAGCCGATTCGTCCCAGCCCAACCAAGACTCCAACAACAGTTACGCCACCTCCTAAGAGAAACGCATCGTAAGAGAAACGCATCATAGCAACACTCATTTAGAGCACTACCTGCATAGTCAGTTCTCTTGACAAGCATCCAAGCCTGGCCAGCAACAAGGCCGGCGCATTCCTTCTTTAAGTTCCGTGCGTACGCGCTCGATGTGCTGCCTTCTGGTTTCTGGTTTTTTGACGGAGATAACCCAGCAGATCCATTCATTGCGCGCGAGTGGCGTAATATCCTCCCATTTTGCCCGCGCCCGCCGGGTCAGAAATGAGAACTTTTCGTAAATCCGCTGGTACGCCGTGTACTGCACCAGGTGAGATCGCTTTCTTCGTCATAGATTTCATTCTACCTTGCCATTGGTACCCGACGCGCTTGTAACAGAAGGGGCACTGCCAGAGTTCTTCGACACGCTCTTTCTAGAGTAGCTGCTAATTGTCAAATGGCGGTGCGGCCGCCATCGACAGCAAGTTTTGCGCCATAAATGAAACTCGACCGATCCGTCGCCAAGAAAACAATGGCCTCCGCAATCTCGTCGGCTCTCGCCGGACGGCCTGCCGGTGCCTGCGCAGCAAGTTGCTCAACACCTTCTCCCATCGCCTCCGTGCCCTCCGTTCGTGTAGGTCCGGGACTGACGGCATTGACGCGCACGCCGCGCGGGCCATACTCAGCCGCCCACGACTTGGTCAGCAAATTGATCGCGGCCTTGCTCGAACCATAGAGGCTCATGCCGGACACGCCGTAATCGGCAACCATTGTCGAAACATTGACGATGGCTCCTTTTCCCCTCTTCGCCATCAGCGGAGCAAGTTCCGCAACTAGAAAATACGGCGCCTTGACGTTGAGCGAGTACACTCGGTCAAATTCTTCTTCCGTGGTTTGGTCCGTTGGTCCGAATGGAAAGATGCCTGCATTGTTGATCAGGATATCGACGTGGCCGTTTCCGAGTTCTAATGCTCTTTTCGCCACTTCGCGCGCGCTCGACGCGTTTCGAAGATCAGACGAGATAAAATCCGCTTTTCCTCCTGCCGCACGAATTTCGGCTAGTGTCTCATCGCCACGTTTCGCGTTGCGGCCTACGACTGCGACGTGAATGCCAAGCTTCGCCAGCTTTTTGGCGGTCGCGCGGCCAATACCGCTCGTTCCTCCTGTAATAAGAGCTGTCAACGAATTAGTAGCCATTTGCGAATCCCCTTTTTGGATGCCATTTTACTTCGCGAATGTGTTTCGCGGGCTCCGTCCCTCGTTTCGGTCGATGCCGAGGCAGCACGTTTTTGATGTTCCGTTGGGCAATTCGATTCTTGCCCTCCGTCCACGTCGCTGATTGCCGGCAAGAGTTTTTGGCCGCTGGGGGCCAAACGGATGTAGTGTTGTTCTCACCAGCCTCGGTAGTGCCGACAGACGTGAGGTGCCAGCCTTGCCCGTCTATGGAGGTGAATAATGCTTGAGATAGAACACTATGAAATGCTTGTTATCGGCAGTGGAGAAGCAGGAAAGCACCTAACGTGGAATATGGCACAAGCCGGTCATCGCACAGCTGTAGTGGAACGAAAATACATCGGCGGTTCGTGCCCGAACATTGCCTGCTTGCCCAGCAAGAACGTGATTCGCAGCGCGAAGGCGAATTGGTTCGCCCGGCACGGCGCAGAGTACGGCATCCAAACGGGTCCAATATCCACGGACATGAGAGGCGTGTTCAACCGCAAGCGGAAGATGGTGGAGGGCGAGGTTCAGGGTCATCTCAATCGGTTCAAGGCAACGGGAGCAGAATTGATCCGGGGCGAAGCCCGATTCGTGGCTCCTAAGACCGTTGAGGTGAACCTTAACGACGGAGGCCGGCGGATAATCGCGGGTGAACGGGTCTTTCTCGATCTGGGGTCGCGCTCTACGATTCCCGATATTCCCGGTCTTGCGCCCACAAAGCCTATGACTCACGTGGAAGCTCTTGATCTCAACCGCTTGCCGGAACACGTCATCGTGCTCGGCGGAGGATACGTGGGCTTGGAACTCGCGCAAGCCCTCCGACGCTTCGGATCTGCGGTAACGGTGATCGAACGTGGAGGCCAAATCGCCCCTGCCGAAGATCCCGATGTCGCGCAAGCGCTTCTGGAGAATTTCACGAGCGAGGGAATCGAAGTGCTGCTGGATACGCGGGTATGCGAAGTGGAAGGACTCTCTGGTCAGAAGGTGCGAGTCGTTGCTGAAAACAACCGTGGAAAACGGGCGATCGAGGGGACCGATCTGCTGGTCGCTACCGGACGAACGCCGAATACTCAGGGGATTGGGCTGGAAGCAGCAGGAATTGGACTGGACGTCCGCGGCTACATCAAAGTAAACGACCGGCTGGAGACGACCGCGCCAGGCGTTTGGGCTATGGGCGATTGCGCAGGCAGCCCCCAGTTCACTCACGTCGCCTTCGATGATTTCCGGATTGTGCGCGAGAATCTAAGCGGAGGCAGCCGCACCGCGCGAGACCGGCTCGTACCATTCTGCATGTTCACCGATCCGGAACTGGCGCGAGTAGGTTTGAACGAATCGGAAGCGAAGGCGCGGGGCATTCCGTATCGGCTCGCCAAGATGCCGATGGCCGGCGTACTTCGAGCCGTTGCGATTGGCGAAACGCGCGGATTTGTGAAAATGCTTGTGGCTGCCGAAAGCGACCGCATCCTGGGATTAACCGCGTTTGGTGCGGAAGCGAGCGAGATGATGGCGGCCGTTCAGACAGCGATGCTGGGCGGATTGCCGTACACGGTCCTGCGCGATGCGATTTTCACGCATCCCACCGCCGGCGAAGGCTTAGTCTATTTGCTGGCGGGCGTACCTGCAAAAGCCATGCAACAGCCAGCCTAGGCTCTTCCAGCAGGCAGCACTTCTGCCTGCATGTTGGAATTATAAAAAGGAGAGGAGAATACGATGCAACTTCAAAGTGACTACTTCAATGCTTATCACAACCTAAAGCTGACACGAGATGACAAAGGCGTGCTGATTGCTGAATTCCACACCAACGGCGGGCCGTTCATCATGACCGCGCAATCTCACACCGAATTTGTCGAGGCCTTCTACCGGATTGCGCAAGATCGAGCGAACAAGATCGTAATCCTTACCGGTGCAGGTGGGTTCATTACCGATGTCGATTGGTCCTCTTTTGGCGATGTCGCCGATCCCGGCGTTTGGAGCCAAGTTCACGACGAAGGCGTTCAGGTGCTGGAAAACATAGCCAACATACGCGTGCCGGTCATCGCGGCTATCGAGGGACGTGCCCACGTGCATTCCGACTACGCGCTGCTTGCGAGTGTAATTGTGGCGGCGGAGGGTGCGACCTTCCAGGATGTGGCCCACTTCTCCGCGGGCGTTGCGCCCGGTGACGGAATCTTTACCACCTGGAGTTATCGCGCTGGAGCGGGACGAGCGGAGGCGTTCCTACTGAACCCACAGCCGCTAACAGCGCGTACAGCGCACGAATGGGGAGTGGTTGCCGAAGTAGTGCCGAACGGCAAGGCACTCAGCCGGGCGCGGGAATTGGCCGAGCTGTACCTAAAGGCTCCCGAAGTGACGCGCCGCAATACGCGCGTGCATTTCATCCAGCCCTTGAAGGAGCGCATCGTGCGAGAAGTTGGCTATGGATTGTCGCTCGAAGGAGCATCGTCGGCTGACCTTGTGAAATCGATGCAAGCAAAGAGTGAACCTGTGTCTCAGAAAGCGAAATCCGCGTAAAGAGCTGCGAGAACCGCAGCCTAAGCAAAAGCAGACGCCCCTGTGCCAAAAGTGTGCCGGAATGCGATGTTTTTTCGACCGATTGGGGTTAGCTTTGAGCGAAAAGCAGATTCCTGCGGATTCCGGTGAAGGGGATCGGGATTCCGGGCTGATGGTGATCAGCGTTCCGGGAAAGATGTGAGCAGTCGTCGGAGCGAAGCGACGCTGGCGTTTGGATTTTCCAGGAACTGATCACGATGGTCAAGTTTGTTGTTGTTGAAGCTGTGCGAAAAGTGGGAATCCCGCGCCGTTGGCGGGATTTCCAAGCGCAGTGGGAACCCCGCTTTTCAGGGGTTTCCACGGAGCGGCTTTTCCACAGTTTTTTGCCGGCCGATCGGTGTTCATTTTTCTCCCCTCTCGCCGCGCTGTTTGCGCATGGATTCGCCGCGCATTTCGATGCGGTGGGCGTTGTGTACCAGCCGGTCGAGGATGGCATCGGCCAAGGTGGGATCGCCGATCTGGTCGTGCCAGCGGGACACCGGCAATTGCGAGGTCAGGACCGTCGAGAGCGCGCTCGCAGTTACGCGAAACGATGCGACGGAAGCCATCCCCATCTCGAGCAGCGTATTAATGGGTTCGAGCACGTCTGCTATCCGCTGGAACGCCGGCGTCCTTCCATCCGTCACCCCCGCGCCGAGCCACAGGACGAAATCTTCGCTGTAGAACCGGTCAAACAGCAGGGAGAAAGGTGAGTTCAAATCGAAATTCCCGGCCAGAAAGTCCTCTCGACTCAGCTCCACAATTGCATGATTGAGCTGCGCTTCGCGCGCTTCCGCGCGGAGACTCGCGGCGCTGAACCCCACTATTTCGGAACTGCGCCAGCGCTCAATCTTCTCAATTTGCTCGTTGAATCTTGTCACGCAGACATCAGCGACATAGGCATGTTTCGCATCAAAGTTCGCACCCTAGCACTCCGAATTCAGCTAGAAGACTCTCGACGGGTTTACCCGCAGCAGGCTTCTCCAGTCTGGAAGCAGTCGGCGTTCGGCCGTCCGCATTCGCAAAATGATTCATCGGCAAGCTCGGCAGCCGGTCGGAGACCTCCATCAGCACTAAAAACTCCTTCGTCACAATCTCGGAAAGAAGATCCACTGCGGAACCGTACCGCGTGGCCCCAGCCCTCTCGCACTGTTCGTCACTCAAGCCGTGAAGCGCGTCTTCAAGCCGATTCCTTCCTGCTTTCAGTTCGACTGCCAAATTTGATTTCTGAAATTCCTTCGGAGTCATTGCGTGTCCCCCTGGAGGGCTGACGGAAATTGCGCTGCGGACTGCAGCCGGCCACGACCTTTGAAACGGTTATCTATGCCTTCGGGTGCGCCAAAGTTGCCTGCCCCAGGTGATAGGCGAGGTGCGTGGTTCTTCCGAGCAGCGCCGTGAATCGATTCCGATGTGGTTCGCGCTCGAAATCCCCTTCCGACACCGCGGTATGCCGCTGCCCCCAATCCGATGCCGAGAACTTCAAAAAACCCTCCCACAGCTTCTGGTTGATTTCTTGCCATGCCGCTTTGACCGATTGTCCCGAGACTGTCAGAGGAACGGACTTGTCCGGATTCGAGATGAACATGACGTCGAATTCGGGATGCAGTCTTTCTCCAATCCCGAGGAGTGGTAGGAGGGCATCATTCGCCGCAGCAAGATGGCCCCAGAGATAGATCAGGCGGTTTTTTCCTGGAGCGACTTCTTGCTCGAGTTGTCCCGGCGACAGTGCCTCAAACAGTTTGTCCGCTCGTTCCACGTTGGACTTCCACGCGCGGAGCGCGGAATCTACGAGAGACGTCGACGGCTCGCTTTCGGCAGTTCTGTTCCCTGGTTGAGGATATCCAGGTAACGGTGATATGTGAAAAGGCGATGACGCTGTTTGCCGGTGGTCTCGCGAACCATGCCGAGCTTGACCATGTGCTGCAAAGCCTTCGCCACAGTAGGAGCAGAGATGGAGAGTTGTTCGGCTGTTGCGGGAATAGTGATGATGGGTTTGCGTTGAAGGTGCTGGTGAACGCGCAAAATAGATGCAGCGGGGCGGCCAAGCTCTTCGATCTTGTGGCGGTCCTTTTCAATGAGCGCCAGTATCTCCCGCGAGGTATCCGCCCCCTGTTGTGCGGTTTCCTTAACCCCCGTGAGAAAGAATTCGAGCCAAGTTTCCCAATCTCCATGCGTGCGGACGCGGTCAAGCAGTTCGTAATATTTGTGCCGGTTCATCTTGAAATACAGACTGAGGTACAGAATCGGCTCACGAATCGCGCCAGCGACGCACAGCAAGAATGTAATCAGCAAGCGGCCAAGTCTTCCGTTTCCGTCCAGGAACGGGTGAATCGTTTCGAACTGCACGTGAACGAGGGCTGTCTTTACCAAGATCGGCAAGTCTTCGCGTTCATGATGTAGGAACTTTTCCAGCGCATCCAAGCATTCTATGATTTTTTCGGGTGGCGGCGGAACAAACGCCGCATTCCCCGGCCGCGTACCCCCAATCCAATTTTGACTCTCACGGAATTCGCCAGGACGTTTCTGGCTGCCGCTCCCCTTAGACAAGAGAATTTTGTGAATCTCCCGTATTAGCCGCAAAGACAGTGGGAAATCCTCGCGGAGTCGGCGGAGCCCGTGATTCATCGCCGCCACATAATTTGAAACTTCCTGAACGTCCTCCAGCGGGACGCCGGGGGCCTCGGCACTTTCAAACAGCATCAAGTCTGAAAACGACGATTGCGTGCCCTCAATCTGCGAGGAGAGCACAGCTTCCTTTCGGACGTAAAGGTAAATGAAAAGCGCGGGATCGGGCAGAATGGATGCGAGCCCGTCAAGTCGACCGAGTGCTTGGTTGGCCTGCTCCAGCAGCGGCAAGAGCCGCTGGAGTAGCAGCGGTGGGTCCGGCGGCAGTGGTGGAGGCACGTAGGCTCGGAAAGACTCGTCCTTAAACGTCTTGAGGACATAAGTCCCGAGGCGGCTGTTCGGTTTCGTTGGCATCGCCATCGCGAAAGGATCGTTTCGTTAGGAGTCTCGTAACGAAAGGATAGCGCATATTCCTTTCGTTATCTAGCAGAAGGTTTTTCGACGCGGGGAAAGGCCAAGTCGACTTCTGAAATCTGAAATCCCGTATCAGCCCGTAAATCTATCGGCAATGACATACCCAAGCGCTGAGTAACCGACCAGCCGCTTCTTGTACATCCGAGCGAGCATGGGTACGAGCACATCCGAGTAGTCGTATACAAGCACCTCCTTCTTGTTCTCGTGAAGACGATGTAGTCGGCCTACGTATTGCTGGAGTGTTCCTCGCCACGAAATCGGCATCGCCAGAAACAATGTGTCAAGCCGGGCATCATCGAAGCCTTCGCCGAGATAGCTTCCCGTCGCCAGAATCATGCGTGGTTCGTGCGTGGAAACAAGTGCGAGGACTCCGCTACTTGCTTTCTTTGTTTCGCGCCCATACCGCCCTTCAAAACAAAGACGTGCTGGCATATACCGCGTAGGCGTCCAGCAAGATAGTCGAGATGTTCTTTCCGGCTCGTCAAAACAAGCGGGGAACGCCCTGGTGTCCGTCTTTTCGGGTCGGCGTGGCAGTCAGTCCGAGGTGCACCGATTACAAAGGCGAGTTCTTGCTCGGGAATCGCCAATACTGCCATCCGCTCACCGTCACCGATCACGCCAGCCGGTTTCTGCTGACCTGCGAAGCGCTTTCCTCTACCCGGGAAGACTGCGCCCTTGTCGTATTTGAAAGGCTTTCTCGGCGAGCGCGGCCTGCCCGCTAAGGTCCGCAGCGACAACGGTGTGCCCTTCGCTTTCGCGCAGGCCTTATCCCACCTGAGCAAGCTCGCTGTCTGGTGGCTCCGCCTAGGCATCCGCATCGAACGCATCAAACCTAGTCATCCTCAGCAAAACGGGCCGTCACGAATGCATGCATCTCACCTACGTTGTGTCACCCATGTCTCCGGGCCGGACCAATGAAGAATGGCGCGCCCGGAGAGATTCGAACTCCCGACCTTCTGGTTCGTAGTTGGTGAAGTCAATCTTGTAAGTTGTGGCTTGTCTTGCCCTTACAATTTGCCATAACCGAAATATAGAGGCACATTCGGCAGGTTTTGCTCCCTTAATGTTCCCAAGTGAACGTACTGGCCGCGCGGGACAGTTTACAGTTTTTGTGCGGCACGGAACGATGGATTGCTGGGGACTGATTCGCTGTAAAGAATGTAAGAAGGAGTTCCGTTGAGTAAGCGAGAAATGCGTCAAGAACCGCACCCTTAAACACTAAAGGGTGTGCCACCCGCCGCGACGTCCTTCCACAGTATCAGGAAACGTTCCGTCTGTCCCCGTCCCCCCCAGTATCTCCGTTCCCGCACCGTACCAGTAAATCTCCCCGCTCGACTTCTCGATGCGGTTGCCATCGCCGTTCCTTCGGCTCCGCTCAGGATAAACTCCGGTGTAGTTCACTCCCGCCGCCGACTTGAGCCACGCGCCCGTGCCAAGTTATCTCGTACCTTTGGAAAAGATGGCGACTCCCGCGTAGAGTGCGTTGAGAACAAGCGTGAGAGTAGCGAACACTAGTGCCAGCGTCGCGATCGCATCCCGTGACAGGATGGGCGAAGCTGATGATCCCAGGAGGGCAATTACAAAGCAAACAATCCAAGATCCAATTGCCGCAATCCCAAGTGCTCGCCTTCTAAGACTGGAGGGTCGCCGGCCAGTACCTCGAATCTCGTCCGCGTCAATGCGAACTCTAAGCCAACAATAGACGCTTGCACCAAAGCAGAATCCAAAAAATATAAGGACGAACCAACCAATGCGGCTGGCGGTTCTTATCTTGTCGACGTGCCTCCAGTAGTAGAGCATCGAAATCCACAGGATGAAAGAACCGGGTATAGCGATTAAGGCGACAGCCGCAGCAAGTACGTCTAGGAGCGCAGCCAGCGTTGATGGAACCTCGTTGAGCGCGCCTGGCCCCGACGCGAGAAAGAAGAGCGCGCCTACCCACACAGCCACGGCAATTATACGAAGAAAGGCGAGGTACCGTGGATTCCGTAAACCGCGGTCCAGAATCGTGACCATAAATAGCACCTCCGTACAGCCTCTGTCTTACTGTTGTGGTGGTCCAGGCGGCGCGGGGGCAGGTGGAGCGCCCGGATCCTCGAAGGAACGGATTAGAGCTCCGACCTTATTGATATCTACTGACACACCTGAGGTGGCAATCTCGCCGGTTTGTAAGGTAGCCGAGCGGTCAGACGATCCCTCAGCACCCCAAGTTTTCATTTTGGTTCCGAGAACCCACTCGCCACTATCCTCCGAAACATTTTTCGTATCCTTCATAAATACATGCCTATTTTCATAGTCGAGGCCAAGCGCGTGCTTCCCGCGTATTAGTGCGACTCCGGCACCGTAATCGGTCGCTTTCTCACCCTCATCTCGATGACTGAACCCGTAGGTATGGTCCATGATCCCAATCTTTACGCTCACCTTGAAGTGAAAGCTCTTGTAATGTGCATCAATGCCGCCAGTACAGCAACCGACTTTTGCAGTGAAAACACCTAATATTCTCTGCAAGATTGTCTGCTGCGCCCGCTGGGTTGGGGACTTCTTGAGGCCGTCGCCAGTCTGGCCCTCGCCCGGAGGAGGGGGAGTGTTGCTCGTCTGTTTTGGGCACGGGTTGTGGTCAGACTGTATGCCGGAACAGCCATGGCCGTCGAGGTCGGCAAACGTCTCCGGGTTGTCGCTGACCATGGCGTACAGGTTCAGCGTCTGCGGATTCGACAGATTCGCGTACGGCACGGGCGCGGGCACCGAACTCCAGTCCGCCGAGAGCCACCGCCCCAGCCGCGACGTGTAATACCGCGCACCAAAGTCGTCGTTGCCCGTTTCCGTGTCGCGCTCTTTGCCCTCGAATTTGTAATTCTGCGTGCAGGTGTTGGTGACGATCCGCTCTCCGCCAAAGGGATAGAAATCCCCGTCATAGCAGACCGAAGTTTGCCCCGCCTGCACCATGGTCCGCGCGCTCCCCAGCATGTCGTCTTCGTAATAGTAAATCGTCCCGCTGGAGACGTTGCGCATAGCGATGCGCTTTCCGCCGAAAAACACGTATTCGGTGGTGATGTTACCGCTCAGGTCCGATTCATCGAGGATTTCCGTCCCTGCCCCGTACCAATAAGCCTTCCCGCTCGACTTCTCGATGCGGTTGCCGTCGCCGTCGTAAGTGTAATTCACTCCCGCCGCCGACTTGATTTCGCTCTCCGCATTATAGGCGTAAGCGTGCGCGCCGTCGTTCAGCATGTTCCCCGAAGTATCGTAGGAAAAGCCCGTCGCGGAAAGCTGATTGTTCGTGGTGGCTGATACGCTCAGATTCTCCACCGTGCATCCGCTGTATCCTGACAGCGCTCCGATAGCCGTGAGGTTCGCCCACTGATCAATCGTGTACGTCTCGCCCCAGCAGTTCGAGCCAGTCGTCGCGGTGGTCTTCGCAGTCACGATGCGGTTCAACTGGTCGTACGTGAAGCTCTGCGTTCGAGTCGAATCCCGCTTATTGGTGATGCCCACAACGTCTCCATCCAGCGGGCGACCCAGGTCCCGGAAACATTCTCGACGTAAGCAGAGGGATGCCATGAAAAGGCTCGAAACCGTGGTTCTGTTCCCAAATGTTCCTAAACCGGAGAAGGAACCAGAAACGCGAGAATCGGAACTCGTTGGAGTGCCAAGCTATTTAAGTGGTGCGCCCGGAGGGATTCGAATCCCCGACCCCTAGCTCCGAAGGCTAGCGCTCCATCCACCTGAGGAGCGCGCGCGCAGCTACATTCGAGTCGAGCTTTGCGGCGCATGTTGAAAACGATTTGAGCTTGACCCGGCGACCCGGGACGCATAGATTCCTGCGCGGAGGTACGCTCAAAATGCAATTCCGAGGGATTCTCTTATCCGAAACTGGCGCGAGCCGCAGAGCGCCTTCTCGCGCTTTTGTCGCATTGATAATCGCGAGCGCATTATTCGTGTTGGCCGCAGTCGCAAGCACAGGCCCGGTCTCACCGGAATCATTGATGAGCAAGCTGAAATGGCGCAGCGTGGGCCCGTACATCGGCGGCCGCGTTGTCGCTCTGACCGGTGTTTCTGGAAATTCAAACCTTTATTACATGGGCACCGTTGGAGGCGGCATCTGGAAGAGCACCGACCAGGGCCTCAAGTGGACGAACATTTCCGACGGCAAGTTGCCGAGCGCCAGCGCAAGCATCGGCGCCATTGCCGTGGCGCCGTCCAATCCGAAAATCATCTATGCAGGGACGGGCGAAACGGACATCCGCAACACCACGATTCCGGGCGACGGCATCTTTAAGTCGACCGACGGCGGAAAAACTTGGCAGTATGCAGGACTTCGCGACACGCACACCATCAGCGCAATCGTTGTGGACTCCAGAAATCCCGACGTGGTCTACGCCTCTTCAATGGGCCACGTGTTCGTCGCGGATCCGCAGCGCGGAGTGTTCAAATCCACGGACGGCGGAAAGACGTGGAACAAAATTCTGTTTGTCGACGACAAGACGGGCGCGATCGATCTCGTGATGGAGCCCAAAGAACCCAACGTGCTCTACGCCGCGATGTGGCAAGCGTATCGGACGCCGTGGTCGCTCTCGAGCGGAGGACCTGGCAGCGGGCTTTACAAAAGCACGGACGGCGGCGCGCACTGGACCAACATCACGCGCCATGCCGGTTTGCCGGAGGGCGTAATCGGACGAATCGGCGTGGGCGTCACAGCCAGCGATCCCAACGTCGTATATACCATCATTCAGGCAAAGCAAGGCGGCGTGTTTCGCTCGAACGACGGCGGTACGACTTGGAAGCGCGTCAACAAAGAGTGGAAGCTGCGGCAGCGCGCGTTCTATTACATGAGCATTTTCGTGGATCCGAAAGATCCCAACACGTCGTACGTTCCCGAAGTCGACGCGCTGTGGGTTTCGCGCGACGGCGGAAAGACTTTCACCAAGCTGAGAACGCCTCACGGTGACAACCACATCGTGTGGGTCAACCCTGACGACACGAAAATCCTCCTGGAGGGCAATGACGGCGGAGCGACCGTCTCAACGGACGGCGGCAAGACCTGGAGCGAAGAACACAATCAACCGACGGGCCAGTTCTACCACGTCAACCTCGATGATCAATTTCCTTTTCATATTTACGGCGCGCAGCAGGATGAAGGTTCCTTCGAAGGTCCCAGCGCGGTGGCCGGCGGATCGATTCCGATTGCCGACTGGCATCGCGTAGCGTACGGCGAAAGCACGTACTCCGTGCCGCAGCCGGGCGATCCGAACATCACGTACGGCAGCGGCTACTTCAGCATCTTCTTGCGATACGACCTTGCCACCGGGCAATACGAAAGCGTGAGCCCGTGGCCAAACTACCAGGAAGGAGCTTCGTCCGCGGAGCTTAAGTATCGTTTCGGCTGGACGCATGCGATTCTGTTTTCGCCTGTGGACCCAAAAGAGTTGCTGATCGGCGCGCAGTACGTGCTGAAGAGCGACGATTACGGCAAGACGTGGCAGCGCATAAGCCCGGACCTCACGCGCAACGCTCCAAACACTGAGGCGCCAAGCGGCGGGCCGATTGACCTCGACCACTCTGGAGCAGAAGTTTATCCAGGGCTTTCAGCAATAGCCGTTTCGCCGCTGGACGGCAACGTGATTTGGGCCGGCTCGGATGATGGCTTGGTCCACATCACCACCGACGGCGGCAAGACGTGGCAGGCAGTGAATCCCCCGAGCCTGCCGGAGCAATCTTGGATCAGCTCGATTCAGCCTTCCTACGCGGACCGAAGCACTGCCTATTTAACTTCGCGACGCTATATGTGGGACGACTTCCGGCCTTATGTTTTTAAAACCACCGATTTCGGTCAGCACTGGACGCCGTTGACCACCGGACTGCCGGATGACTCCTACGTGTTCGACATCCGCCAGGACCCGAACGACCCCAACCTGCTTTTTTTCGGCACCAAGAGCACTGTATACATGAGCCTTGACGCCGGCGCACACTGGCAGCCACTCACACTCAATTTGCCGGTCACGCAAGTACGCGACATCGCCATCAATCCGCGCCAGGGCGACGTTGTCATCGCAACTCACGGCCGGTCTTTCTGGATTCTTGACGATCTCACATTCCTCGAGCAATTGACCAAGAACCCGGCGGTGCCATCCGACGGCACATTCTTATTCGCTCCACAGCGAGCCTGGCTCAGCCATGCCTACGGCAAGCCGAACGGAAACTTCGGCCCAACCGATGTGGGTCAGAACCCACCCTTCGGCGCAACTCTGTTTTTCAACATCCCCACAGGGTATGACGGCAAAACGCCCGCAAGGCTTCAGTTCACGGATGCGCAGGGACAGGTGGTCCGCAGTTTCAGCCTGCACCTGATGAAGAAGGAGCCAAAGCCGAGCGAGCAGGAGCAAAGTCAGAAAACCCCCGAGCAGTTGAAGAGGGAGCAAGAAGAAAAACTTACAGGGATCGAACCGGGCATGAACCGCTTCCAGTGGAATCTGCGTTACCCTGATGCCGCCGAAGTGAAGGGTTTTCAACCGCCGGTCGCGGCGGGCGGCTTGGACGACACGGTCGAAGGTCCGCTCGTGACACCGGGGACTTACTCAGCGACGCTCGATTACGGCGGGCACAAGACGCAGCAGACTTTCACGGTTGCGCTTGATCCTCGCCTCCATGCCAGCCCGGAAGACCTTGCAGCATGCCTCGCGCTGCAACTGAAAATCCACGACGCTCTCGACACGCTCGACAAGAAGATCAACGAAGCGATCGCCGAACGCGAAAAACTCGAAACGGTCGTGCAGCAGCGCCACGTGACCGCTGCACAAGCACACCAAGCGATCGGCGACCTCGATCGCGAGATCGGGAATCTGGCGCAATTGGCCATTCAGTCCAGCGAAGGCAGCCTGCTTCATGAGACGAAACTCCGCGACCACTTGGCGTATCTCGCGGCCGACATCGACCTCGCGTATGCGAGGCCCACACCGGCGCAGTACGCCGTCTTCGAGGATCTCGATCAGAAGGCGAAGACCGGCGAGCAAAAACTTGACGCGGCCATCTCGAAAGGCAACAAGCTGTTCTGATCCGAGACCGGGCCGCAACGGCAGGCAATCGGTCGCGCACGAGCCTTGTAGGCGCCGAGCCTGATTGTCCGCTGAAATCGGAGGACGTTACAGCAGTTGCCGCAGCCCGAAACGTGACCGCGCCGAACAACAGGTAGTGGCGCGCCGCTTGCATGATCGCGGCGGGAATTCGCACCGAAGCGCTGTTCCCCCATGGGTGCGCGAGCGGTCCAGCAGCTTCGCGAGACGGCAATCGAAATTCAAATGGCGCCGATTCGGGCATCTGTTCATATCCCGGTGGCAACGCTTTGGGCGCATTTCCAGGGTGGGGACATAGAGAAGGGCATAGCCGAATTGGAGAAGCAAGCGAACACCATGATTGACGATCTCCTCTGGTGGACGTCAGCCCTAAAAGCCGCGCGCGAGCGCTGATGGACAGCAGATGAAAACCTCGATAAAAACACACGAAGGACGAGTAGCGTTGGTGACAGGGGCGGCTCAGGTTATTGGCCAAGCGATCGCGTTGGCCTTGGCAGATCGAGGGGCACAGGTAATTGCGACTGACCTCAAAGCCCCGCACGAAACCGTACATAAGATTGGGCCCACGGCATACGCGCTTGAGCTCGATGTAACGCAGGAAGAGCAGTGGCGTTCGGTGGCCGACAAGGCCCGAGATATGGGCGGGGCGGATATCGTTGTGAATAGCGCCGGTTATTTTCCAAATCGCTCCATCGACGAACTAGATCTGCCGACGTGGCAAAAGACAATGGCTACGAGCTTAGACTCACACTTTTTAAGCGTGAAACATTTCTTGCCAACGATGCGGAAGAAGAAGTGGGGCCGTTTCGTCGGCATGTCTTCAAATATGGTGGGATTGGCTATACCCGGCATGAGCCACTATATCGCTACAAAGATGGGAATCATCGGGTTCATGAGAGGTTTGGAATTATGTGTCTGCTGTCCGATTTTGCGCCGGCGCGGTCGCAAGCCCGGAATCATTCTGATGCCCCCGACCAAGCTGCAAGAGCGCGGCAGGCAACGATCGAGATCTTTCGAAATCGAGATTCCACTGCCATTGATCGCTTTTTTTCCGAGCCGTTCGTGCAGCACGATCCGAGCATTGGGGATGGACTGCCCGGCCTCAGGGCCTTTGTTGCCGGGCTAGCGAATTCTCCCACGACCAACGTCACGATCTATCGCACGGTTGTGGATGGCGACATCGTCATGCTTCGTTCGAAATACGAAGGTTGGCCTGGCTTTTCGGAGGCGGTGATGCGTTTGGCGGCAAAATTGTCGAACACTGGGGTGGACAGACCCCCGAGACCGGTCCGAATCCGTCCGGACATACACAGGTAGATGGTCCGACTGCTGTGGTCGATCGCGAACGAACAGAAACGAATCGAACTCTCGTTCGCGACTTCAAGCAAGTAGTGACAGTTGAATTGCGCTTTGACCGGGTCGACGAATTCATCGGCGGCGATCATTACATTCAGCACGCCTCCAAGGTTGGTGATGGGGCCGCACGGATGAAAGCACGGGTCTCCCAGGTGGAAAGGCCCGGGGACACCCCGGTGCTGATACCGCGTCGCTACATCGCGGACGGCAATTTCGTGCTCTGCCTAGTCGAAGCGCGCACCGAACCGCTAACCGCGAACTACGATCTTTTTCGAGTTGAAAACGGCAGAATTGCAGAGCATTGGGACCTGCTCTCTGTTATTCCGCCGCAGAAGCGGCGGAAGGAACGCCAACGCCCCTTCTAGCTTGTAGGTTGGTTTTGCTTACCTCCACTTCGCGCTTAGGGCGCGGATGTCACGGTTCTCGAAAACCAGGCCTCGGCTCTCGTCTGCCCCGTGGACGGCGAGATCCACCATGGCACGGGCCAACTCGTCGGAGCGAATCACCTGGTTGGGGAACAGCAACCGAAACACCGGATAGATCCCGCGCAAGAGGCGGTAACTGAAATTCGGTTCCTGCCGTGGCTCTACGGGGTAGATGTACGCGGGCCGGAAGACGTAAACGTGAGGGAATCCCGCCGCGAGTAGTGCGTTCTCGGCTTGTCCCTTATAGCGTGCGAACAGCACCCGACTTTGTCCAGTCGAGTCCGCGCCAGCCCCGCTCAAGAATGAGAATGCCGCATCAGGGCTGCTGCTATGGAGAACTCGCGCGAACTCAATCGTGTAGTCTACGGTTATCGATCGGAGTTCTGCGTCGGACACGGTTCCGGTATACGCGCCCAGGCAAAAGACAGCGGCGTCCCGCCCCGAGAGCGCCTTCGCGAGTGCTGTGCAGTCCGCGAAGTCTGGATGGAAAACCTCCGTCAGCTTGGAGTGCGACATTCCTAGCTTCCTGCGCCCGATCGACGTCACACTCTGCACGGTGGGGTTTTCTACCGCATAGCGAAGGGCATGTCCACCCACCATTCCCGTCGCGCCCACGATTACAATGCGTTTTTGACCGCCCGCCGGAATGTTCATCCGCAAACCCGAGGGGCTGCAATGGCCCTCACTGAAACCACCCGTTTAGTCGCTCTCATGACAATGCGCGCTCCTCCAGCCAGTCCACGTAGAGCAGGCGTTCGGCAAATAGCCACGCCCCGTCGATCTTCACAAACTGATCCGAGTAGCGAAGAGCGGCGATCATCAAACGCCGCTTTCCACCGTCGATCGTGAGGTGATGGGCCAAGGTGTAGGCCTCTCCGGTGGCTCGGTTGCCGGTCAGAGTGAGAATTGTGCTCTGTCCGACGAAGTGCATGGTGGCGACATATTTGTTTAGGTCCGCGAAAACCGGAGCGAGCGCCTCCCGTGAGTGCAGCTCTTGTGAAGGCTTTGCATCCTTCGCGTTCATGTACACCACGAAGTGGGTGTCTGCGGTAAAGAGTGCCATCTGACCTTTCGCATCGCGACGATCGGCACGGTGCGCATAGGCCTCGATGAGCTCCCGGATAGCGAGGCGATCCGCTGCTTCATTGGGGGAGATGGTGACATGTTTGCTCATGAGCTGGTCTCCTTAGGGCTCAAGGATGGCTCGGGTTTCGATGAACGCCTCGATCCCGTATTGGCCGTATTCACGGCCAACCCCGGAGTATTTGAATCCGCCCCAAGGCGCGTCGGGATCGTCCGTCATGCCATTGATCACCACGCGCCCGGAACGTATTTGCGAAGCCACGCGACGCGCGCGCTGGAGGTCAGTCCCGAGGACAGCTGCGTGGAGACCATATTTAGAGTCGTTTGCGATTCGGATGGCCTCATCCTCGGAGTCATAAGCGATGACACATAGAACGGGGCCGAAAATCTCTTCCTGTGCAATCGTCATATCGTTTTTCACGTTTGCGAATACCGTGGGCTTAACGAAGTAACCGGCTTCGAGACCCTCCGGATGACCCTCCCCACCCGCGAGGACCTCCGCGCCTTCTTCGATGCCTTTGCGGATGTAAGACTGTATGCGTTCGTACTGTTTCTGCGACACCATCGGTCCAATGGCAGTCTTCGGATTAGCCGGATCACCGACAGTAAGAGCGCTCATCGCTTCGCGTATGTGCCGCTTTATTTCGTCGAGCCGACTTTTAGGCACGAGGAGGCGCGTCCCCGCAGCGCAGGCTTGTCCGCTGTTCATAAAGGCCAAGACGAGAGCCGCCGGAATCGCCTGGTCGAGAGCGGCATCATCTAGCAGGATCGTGGGCGATTTACCGCCCAGCTCGAGCGTGACGCGTTTCATGGTCGCGGCGCCATCGCGCATGATCCCCTCGCCCACGCCCACCGAGCCCGTGAAGGAGATCTTGTCGACGTCCGGATTACGCACGAGCTCAGCGCCAACCACGTCTCCACGGCCGATCACGACGTTGCAAACACCCTTGGGGAGTTTGGCGGCATTCACACATTCCAGCATCACCTGCGTCTGCAGCGAACTGAGTTCACTGGGCTTGATCACCACCGTACAACCGGCACCGACGGCCGACGCCAGCTTGAGGCAAATGAAAAGCGCGTTCGCGTTCCAAGCGGTAATCAGACCGGCAACGCCGACCGGCTCCAAGGTCACCGTCGTCTTGCCCCAGTTCCGTGTCAACGGCAACTCTTGAAGTCCCTTCTCGGCCGCAAGGAATGCATTGGCTCCGGACTGGACAATGGGCCTCGCGAATTGGACGACACCGCCGTACTCCTCAACCATCGCAGCAGTTAAATCGTCGATGCGCGCCGAGACAGCGTCATACAGCCGCCGCAAGCAGCTCGCACGTTCTTCCTTGGTCGTCCGGCCGAAAGTGACGAATGCGCGCCTGGCCGCGGCGATGGCGCGCCGCGTATCTTCCTCATCGCCCAGCGTGATTCGGGCAATCACTTTGCCGTTAGTCGGCTTGATAATGTCCATAACTTCGCGGCCGTGGGATTCAACGAATCCTCCATCGATATAGTGGGTGGTGATTGTTTTGATTCCGTCTCTCTCTGTGATTGTTTTCCCCGTTGCCATTGTGTGCCTCCTTCGATGAGTTTCTACAGTCAGAACGATGTGACGACGACCCGGTTCAACGAGCCGTCTTTGAGTGCTGCGTAACCGTCGTTTACCTCACGCAGCGAGATCCTTCTCGAAACCAGGTCGTCCAGGTTCATCCGGTCTTGCAGGTACAGTTGTGCGTACATCGGGATGTCACGCTTCGCGTTCGTCGAGCCGAAATTCACACCCATGACGCGCTTCTGGCCGCCGATCGCATCAAAGATGTTCAGACTGATGTCGACTTCGGGTTTCGACACTCCGACCAAGTAGAGTCCGCCGCCCACGGCAAGCATCGCGAGCCCCTGCTCGGCTACCGCCTTGAGTCCTACGAAGTCGAAGACGTGATCAGCTCCCCCCGGCAACAGATTACGGACGGCCTCGACGGGCGTCGTTTTTGTGGAATCGATTATGTCGGTGGCGCCGAATCGTTTGGCTTCGTCGAGTCGCTTTGCCTGGACGTCAATGACGACGATACTCGACGCGCCTGCTATTCGCGCACCGCTAACGGCGTTCAGCCCAACTCCTCCGGCACCGAAGATCACGACAGAGTCCCCGGCGCTTACGTTCGCGGTGTTCAAGACGGAACCGGCGCCGGTTACAACGCCGCAGCCGAGCAAAGCAGCCTGTGCGAAGGGCATCTCCTTCGGTACGACGGCAAGTTGGTTCTCGTGGATCAGCGCGCCTTCCGCGAAGCCACCCAGTCCGAAACCTTGGAACAAGGCAACGCCATTGCGGCTCAGGCGCGGTGCGTCACTCGGTCGGCGCAGAGTCGACTCCGGATGCAGACACTGGAAGGGCCGGCCCGATAGACATCGAGCGCACGCTCCGCAGGACTGCGCGAGAGAACCTACGACGTGATCTCCGACACGGAGTTGGGCGACGTCCGGACCCACTGCAGCCACTATCCCCGCAACCTCGTGACCAAGCACCGCCGGGAATGGAACGATATCGTGAGTAGCGAATAAAAGGTCGGTGTGACACAGTCCGGAGGATTGCACGTTGACCAGGACTTCGCGTCCGATCGGCTCAGCGATGTCCACGTCCTCGAAATCGAACCCGCGACCGAGTGCGTTAACTACAAGCGCTTTCACCTGTGGCCTCCTTGCAGCTGCCCTCGGATCAATCCGCGTTCTGCCTCAGTGAATCTGTCAAGGTTTAGTTGATACGTCCAAAACATCTTTACTATCAGACCAATCGCGATAAAGTATCAGAATGGAATTGCGGCACTTGAGATATTTTGTGGCGGTCGGCGAGGAGCAGCATTACGGGCGTGCGTCGAAGAGACTACGCGTGGCCCAGCCCGCGCTGTCCCGCCAGATTCAGGATTTAGAGGAAGAACTCGGCTTCAAACTATTCGAGCGCCTTCCGCGCGGCGTGAAGTTGAATGTAGCCGGCAATCTGTTCCTGCAGGACGCGAGGCGCATCCTTCAAGACATAAACGAAGCGGCTGCGCGCGCCAGCCTCGTGGCTCGCGGACTTTCAGGGACGCTGCGTGTCGGGTTCACCGAGAATGCGTCTTGGCGCGGCGTTGTTCCGGATTCCTTCCGCCGATTCCGGCAGCAGCAGCCCGATGCGGAACTTCAACTTAAACCAGCAGCGAGTTTGGAACAGCTAGAAGCAATAAGATCCGGCCGTTTGGATGGAGGGTTCGTCAATTTCATGCCAGAATCCGATCCGGAATTGGGCCAACTTCTCGTGGCCAGACAACATGTCGAACTGGCCGCTCCCAAGGGGCATCCGCTCACAAGACTCAAGACACTCCGCCTGCGGGACCTAACGGATGCCCCGTTTGTTTGGTTTCCAAGGCGGGCAAACCCGGAGTTCTACGACCGCGTGATGCGCGAATGTTATCGCGGCGGTTTGAAGTCTCCCCACATCGTTCAGGAGGGAGTGAACGAGCCAACAATTCTAAGTCTCGTATCGACCGGCATGGGCGTGGGATGGGTCCTTGCAACGGCACGCTGGCGGTGCCCTGAATCTGTTGTCATCTTACCCGTAGTGGACTTGAACATGCCTCTGACGTTGACGCTCGTGTGGAGAAAGGACAATAGCTCTCCTTTGCTCGCGAACTTCATCGCCGATGTGCAGCGTCTGCCAGATGTGCGAGCAGTTAATAAAGGTTAGTGACGTGGGGCGCTGAATTTGGACGTTTGTCCTTGGTTATGTGGGCTTGCTTCTAACTGACGATCTCGAGTCGATAGCCCTCCTGCTCACCAGGCGGGCGTCCGCGAACGGCATGCTCGTGCACACTTGGTTTGCGGGCAGACTTTGGCGGATTTCTGCAAAGTGTGCAACACGAAACTGTCTCACTTCAGGGGCTCACTCCACGGAGGTAAAAAGCATGGGACGGATTAGGAGTAAAGTTGGAAAGTGCTTTAGAATGAATCTCGCACTTCATGTCGCGGTGTAGCGCAGCTTGGTAGCGCGCCTGCCTTGGGCGCGTGACCGCCGACTCCAACGAGTCCAACAGCCACTTCGCTTTCTCTGTGTTTTCATTACCTTGGGGAATGTGCTCTTCGCTCGACACTAACCCCAATCGGTCGAAAAACATCGCATTCTGGCACGCTTTTGGCACAGCAGTCCGCCTGCTCTCGCGATTTCTCTGTCTTTGCCAGTGCCGAAATTCGAAAAGCAGGCGCGCTCAAGATCGCCTGCTTCGCGATCTGGCACAGTTTGAGTTTTTCGACACAGGCGCTCGCCTGCTCGTCTGCTATTTACAATGTGTCGGTAGTTATCTATAATTGCCGACGTTTAGTAAACCTCTTTATGTCCAACGACCGCATGGCCGAAGTAGTGAGACTTGCCAAGAAAGCGGGAATCCTGCGTTCGCGAGATCTCCTGCAACACGGCATTCCCCGAATCTACCTCCGTATGGCCACCGACAAAGGTGAGATCACGCGCGTGGGCCGTGGCCTTTACATCGCGCGCGGCTCGCGACCAACCGAACACCACAGCCTTGCTCAAGCCTCAAAGCGCGTCTCGCACGGGATCGTCTGTCTCCTATCCGCGCTTCGGTTTCATGACCTCACAACACAATCGCCCTTTCAGGTGTGGCTCGCCATCACTGACAAGGCTCGTCTGCCGAAAACCGACATGCCTCCGCTTCGGATCGTTCGGTTCTCTCAGAAAGCGCTCAGCTACGGAGTTCAGGCCCACCGAATCGAAGGCGTCAGTGTCCGTATTTTCTCTCCTGCAAAAACAGTCGCGGACTGTTTTAAGTACCGCAATAAAATCGGACTCGACGTTGCTCTTGAAGCCCTCCGCGAATGCCGACGCAAGCGTCGCGCGACTTCGGATGAAATCTGGCAAGCGGTCAAGGTCTGTCGCGTGGCGAACGTAATCCGCCCCTATCTGGAGTCACTTTCGTGAAGCGCGAGACACCCAAGAATCTTCCGGCTTCGGTCCGCCAACGCCTCTTGAATCTCGCCCAAGCAAGGGGCGAAGATTTTGGCTTGGTTCTAACGCGCTACGGAATCGAGCGTTTCCTCTTCCTCGTCCCACCTCTGCAAGCGGCCAAAGAAAGAGAGCATTTCACACAGTCATGGCCTAAAGGCGGTCCGTGGCAGCGCCTGAAGAGACTTGAACTCCCGTGTCCATGACCAGCATAGAAGCTCTATCTCATTGGCTTGCCTCGGTAATTAGCCGTACCGGAGCGCTCCTCAGAATTCTCCATCTCTCGTTTCCCGCGCCGATTCCTGCTTCCGACTAGCGCACACCAAGCGTCTCTTGTTGGCTTGAAACGTCCTCTGATTCTCGGTAGTCTCTGGTCATCCAGCTTTTTCATAAATCCCTTTCTGGAGCGGCTAGTGTTCCTAGCTAAGCACGGAATGAAGGCACTCCGATTTTCACATGCTGAATTGAAAGTCCGAGCGATCGCCAGTCGCCGAGCAAACGCCCAACTATTGCGTGTCCCATGGCGGCGGTTTCACAGGGCTTACGAGGAATACCCCCGTTGGCAATCCTTGGCGCTTTGGAGCCGAGCCATTATTGGAGCTGAAGGCCGCGTTCCTTCAACGCTTTTGACAACTCTTCAAGAGCAATGCCCAGGTTTCATTCAGGATGAGGCAACTTCTTGGGAGCCGGAACTTCTGGCCTACCACCTCCTCGAATGGGTTCACAACCAAAGATTCCGCTATGCAAAGCGGCAGGGTTGGCTCGATGCGCTTACGTTCTACGGCGTCCGGCATCTTCGCTCCGAGAGTGCCTGGGCATACTGGGAGCATTGCGAAAGCGAATGGAATAAAAAGCAACCGGACGCGCTACCCACCTTCGATCAATGGTGGGATGCAGCCCTGCAGATGAGAATTGGCGACAAGATCAATTATTTGGAGGTCGCCAAGGCAGTCGAAACATATCTCGACTGGGAAGCACTGGTTTTGTGGCTTCGGCCGTTATTCGCCTACAGCCTCAACCTCCCCCCACATGTGGTCTCCGAACTGAACCGCAGATGTCCCGGCATTCTGAGGCACCAGAGTTCCGGCCAACGTCACGGCGGTCAGGGGAAATTCACAATTGGGCAGAGTTTCACGGAGTGGAGGAAGCATGATTGCCTATCGGAGGTAAAAGAGGCGGGTTGGCTGGACACTCTTCTCCAACGAGTGCGGGCTCACCCCCGACATGTGCGCATCGTGACCTACGGGAAGTATTGGGCAAAGGGCAATCGCCCGCTACACTACCCCTCTTTCCGCCAGTGGCGGCAAGCTGCTGATCACTACATCAACGCAAGTCCGAAGTGACGTGAAAGGAATCCATCGTTTCTTGTAAGTCGGCTTGGCTTCGCCAAAACAAACAGCGAAGATGAATCAACTACGACACCTCTGATTTGCCGTACTTACATCTTGTGAGATGCCTGAAAAATACATTGCCACGAATCGACCGGCCACATTTTCTGCACTGGCGCACTACTCTCGCGTGCCTACGCAGCGGTGCTAACCGGCGAGACGCTGATTCACCACTTGTCCGAACCCAATCCATCGAACTTTGAAGCCATTCCCGTGTCTCTCGATTCAGAAAGTCATACTCGATGAACGATCCATATCGCTGGCAGAAATATCTGAGCGATGTTTCGGTAATTGTCGGGTCGTAGAATTTCAAGATGCCGCGAGCAATGAGTGTCTCCACTGTGTCCACAGTTATCTCAAGCGATTCAGCGACCTCCGCCCAGACTCGCTTGGCCCGCGAGGGTCTGCCTGATGTGACCGAGCACGCGACCGAGTCCCGATTTTTTGACGTGGTTGCCGCCGATTGCGTCATTTCACAATCCGGTCCTTGTGTAACATGAGGCGCTGCGTGAGCTTCGTTCTTTCGCGACGCTCCCAGATTGCCAGACCGGCGCAAACGATCGAGGGATTCCCTGGTGATACGGGGATCCCGAACTTCCAGCAGGCCCTCAACAATCAACCGCTGCATCGCGTTGGCGGAAAGATGAAGCTCTCTTGCCAGTGCCGCTCGCGCAAAACCTTCCGGATGGACGCGGCTGCTCTTGCCCAGCATAGCGAGGCGATAACGTACGGCGGCTTCTGAGCGATGCAGCATCTTCGAAATCACGCGAGCACTCTTGTAGCCCGCAAGATCCAAAAGGATCCGATCGTCATCTTCTGACCAGTCTAGACGAGCGCGCTCCTGGCCCCGCTTGGAATTTCTTTGAACTAAGCCGAGTTTTGCCGCATGTTTCCAGATTACGTGCGGGTGCCAATCCGGGTGGCGCCTCAGAAGCTGGCATACTGCTTCTCGCTTCTCTTCCCATCCAGTTTGATATCCCGCGCGCAGGATCTTTTCATCCTCTGGCGTCCAGACTGAACGGAAATGGGGCCGCCGCGCGGGATTCTTTAGCAGCCGAATGCGACGCCACAGCTCGGCCCTTTGCATTCCTGGTTCGTGTCTCAGGATCCTTTCGATGGCCGAGTGAGAACCCCTGCGACCTTGCCTCATCCCGTCGCGCAGTATTTCGTCAACTTGTTCCGGAGAGAAAAACCGGAACGAATAGCCATCCGTTGCATGTCCCCAACGGTCCACCATGGAAGCAAATATCCTGGTCTATTCGGTCGAGAGGCGATAAGCACCCCGTAAGGGCTCACTCGGGGTTTGTATAGCGAGGCGGTGTACTGCCCAGAGTGGCCCACGCGCGTTCTATGGCTGACCCAACACTCTCTCAGCGGGTTGCTCTTCATTCCTGCTCGGAAAGGCGGCCAGCGAGCGTGGGCCAGATAGTGGCTTTCAGCGGTGGAAATGCGGTGAAATACCTTGTTTCTGGTCGGAATATCGGCCAGCGAGCGGCGAGAAATCGGAATCGGCAGCGGAATTAGGGCAGTGCAGCCTCTACATCGTGGAAGAGAGAGTTCACCGAGCCTGCGCTTTGGCAGGTATTGCGACCGCAGCGCCCCAAGAAAAATCCGGCAGCCAGAGAATCAGCCCCTCCGGAAGAGAAAGAGCGATTCCGCGCTGGGGTTCAACAGCTTCGATAGCGTCCCGGCTGCGTTCAAGAACAGCAGCGGATCAAAGCTCCGCCTTTGGTACCCTTTCTGCTTGCCATTGCTTTTCGTCCTGTTCTTCGTTTTAGCCTCGTTCACTTGCAGCACCTCCAAGGAGGTAGACATGAAACCAACAAGAAAACGGGGCTTCCGCTTGGGATTCGGAAGCCCCTAGGCAACCAAGCCGAGTTTGGGGGTCAAGGAGTCCTGTTCTGCCCTCTTCAGAGAAAGGCAGGATCGGCTCAGCGTGAGACAAATATAACTCCTAAGGCAAGTGCCGTCAATTAAAACGACTCGCTTTGATCTTTGCGCCCGGCAAACCTTGGACCGGCTGACTTGCCCGCTACGAACCTGCATCTCTTCAGCCGTTGGAGGTTTGGGAACGTGACGCGACGGCTGAGCCAGTATTTGCAGCAAGGAGGACGAAAAATGAAAACCAAATTATCTTCCTTCGGTACGGTGATTGCTTTGTTTCTAGCTGCTGGGCCGGTCTTCGGACAGCAGCGCAGGAACCTCTGAAACCAGGAGGGGACGACTGACGCTCCGTAGAAGTTATTCAGCGAACAGCCGCCGATTTCGGGCCTGACAGAGCCTGCAGTTTGGCTAGGCTGGGCGAGTCTTCGGATACGACGAGCAGGCACTCCCTTCCGTCGAGTTCTACAGCCTCTGCGGAAAGAATCGTATCGACGACTTCACCAGTGTCTCTGCGGAAGTGGATAGCCCGATTGCGAACTCCGCCTTGCAGGCGGACTTCGTTCAGCACTTGGGAGCGTTCGCTCGCGTCGTTCCAAACTCCGATCTCCGAAACGGTCCGGCCGATCAGTTGTTCCCGCGAATATCCGTATTGTTTTTCGAACGCATCGTTGACATCCACGAAGCGACCTTCTTCCAGCGTAGTGATGGAGAAGGGAATGGGGCTTGAACGGAAGACTTTCGTAAAACGCTCCTCAGAAAGCGATCGCCCTTCCTCGGACATCCGAAGAGCCTGCTGCGCCCTCTCCAAGTCGGCAAGGCGATTTTCCAACTCCGCGCCATAAATTTCCGCACGTTCGTAGAGGCGCGCGTTTTGAATAGCCACCGCCGCGGGAATCGCGAGCGACTTGGCAAGGCGCAAATGCTCCTGGGTAAACGTCTGCGCGTGCGTATCGCCGAGCGAGAGAAAACCCAGAACCCGCTGGGAGGCCACAAGTGGGACGCACAACCAGGACCGCAGATGCGAGAAGCCTCTGAACTTCGCCCATTGTTCTTCTTGGGCTGTGTTCGTGATCAAAAGGCTTTTCTTCGTAGCAAGGATTTCCATTAGAAACCAACTGTCGCGTGCATCAAGGGTCGCCGGCGCACGCGCGAGGCGGCGATGCGGTTCGCAGTTCTGAACCTCGCGAGCAAGGAACAAGCGAGTATCCGCTTCCACCAAGATGACTTGAGCCGATTCGCAAGGAACTAGTTTCAGAAGCGATTGGAGTAGGGTGTCAAGCACATAGTCCATGCTCAGGTTCTGCGTGAGCGCGAGGCTCGTTTTGCGAAACGCCTCGGCTTCCGCCCGGGCAGCCTCCGCCAGATCCAAATTCCGCGCCATCTGCTCTTCCGCGAATCTCCGCGCGGTGACATCCTGGGCAGTCCCCACAAGACGCCGCACGATTCCAACAGAATCCCTAACAGGAAAGCCACGCACCAAGACCCAGTGAGTCGTGTTGTCGGGCCTGATGATTCGGAATTCCTCGTCGAACTGTCCTGTCTGAACAGATTTGTTTAATCGCGAAAGCACCCGGACTCGATCCTCAGGATGAATGACATCCTCATATGATTTGGGTTCTTCGCTTAATGATTGGATGGAGCGGCCCGTGATTGTTTCATACGCCGGGTTGACGTAGAGGATTTTCATGCTCTCCGCGTCCAGCATCCAGAAGATTTCCTGGATGTTATTCGCCATCTGCCGAAATCGCTGTTCGCTTTCGCGCAAGGCAGCTTCTGCCTGCTTCCTCTGGGTGATGTCACGCAACACGGCGACGTGGCGGTCAAGTAGGTAGTTGGCTTTCACCGTATATTCAATAAAAATCGCCGTTCCATCGGGTCGAAGAATCGGCGTCTCGTTATGCGCGCATTTTCCGTCAACGAAATCCTTCCAAGTGCTCTGGAAATCCCGTGTGCCAGCAAAGAGTTTTTCGATCGACGTACCGACAAGATGCTGATAGTCGTTTCCAAACAAGGAGAGCGCCGCTGGGTTGGCTTCGAGACAAATTCCGTGATCATCAAAAACCACGATTCCGTCGAGAGCATTATCGAAGACCGACTTGTATTCAAGTTCAGTGGCATCAAGTGCGTTAGCTGTTTCGTGTTGCTCTTTGCGTGCGAGAATGAGAAACCGAACGTGAAGACCTATAGCGATGGCAAGAGCCAGGAGGACGAGTATCAGGAGGATCCAAGAAAAGGAGCCAGTATAGAAGCGGGCCGTGAACGCGGTCGAGAGCAAGCCCAGGGCTGCCAAGCCGATGAGAATGGAGCCGAAGCGCATCCAACGGTGCGATTGACGTTTAGTGAAACTTGTAACACGCACTTGCATAAATGTCCGCCTCGGGAGATTTGGCGGTCGTGGCTCTGGCAGGATGCTATGCTCGTCAAGTAAGGGAGTCAATATGCCTTGCGCTGGGCCACGTCGCAGTAGCTCAGTGATGCACTCGTCTTCTGACGATTATTGCGGGTTGCAGCGACCGTTCTGCTGTCACGTTCTTCCTCTGAGCTGATGTGCGCAGTGACGTCGTCGCGCAACTGGCTTTGTTGACGCTCCAAGTTACCGAGGGCATGCGGTCCGGAGAAGATACCGTGAATGTCGCTGGGCCACTAGGAGCTAATGTTACCACAGCGGTTTCGGACTGTAGTTTTTGAGGGAATCTGCGACCGTTTGTAGGTTATCCAACAGCGTCACGATACGCCGCTGATCGGGCATGGGAATCACAGGAAACGGAAGATCCGCCAGAATCCCAAGATTTATGTTTTTCTGGGAGCTTTGAGGAGCGATGTTCTCAAGATGTTCCGGCTGTAGCTACTTTGAGGCTGGCGGGTCAAGCATGCGCACCGTCGCCCTAAACTGCCGGTAGTCTGTGAACTGCCCACGGCACCAGTTGATGTGGGACCCATCCGCCGTGTCCATCGATATTGTGATCGGGACAAGGAGCCGATCGCCCTCGATGTCCGTCCATCCGAAGGTGACTATTATCCTCACGTTTGTCCGCGCGCCCCCCATGTAATAGTTCTCCGAAACTCGCATGATATTTTCGTCCTGGTCAGTCCAAACCTCCCCTGAGCAGTCGTATGACTCTAGGTGGTGGTGAACCGTGAGGACGAGATCGATCTGGTCGTCGAACGTGCAGACCTTGTCCTCCTGTGCGCCGTGGTATTGGAAAACGCGGAGCGTCTGCCCCTTCCAGACGATGTCGGGGGCACGGCGAATCCGCAGGTCATATTCTTTGGCGACTAGCTTGGCCATGTATGACCACGCGCCGCCCGGCTCGATGACGCAGTTCAGCGGCGGCCAAGGTACTTCCCTCATCTCCTTCTTGCCGTCCGGGTACGTTCGGAAATGCTGGTACCCATCGAACGTCCTGACTTCGTAATACCCAATCGCCTGCGGGTCGGTCGCGGCGCTACCCTCGCCCCACTCGAACGACTCTACGGAGAGCATCGCGCGCATACCATCGACCACGGCCTGTGCCTTCAGACGTAGCTGCTGAACATCCAGCGGCTCAACGGGGCGACGTTCCAAGCTCCCGTCCGGCCGCTGAGGAACCCATGCCGGATAGATGTCCGGCTCGACTGGCGGAATGAACACGGTCTTGGGGAACAACCTGGCCGCCAAATACGGCTGGATTTTACTAACGAAGGCAGACAGCACTTCGACCGGCACGCCGAGGACGACGTCCTTCCGGCTGACAACAAAGTCAGCAAAGACGGCCATCACGCGCCCATTCTCGTCAACGACCAGACCACCGCTAGCCCCGCCACGCAGAACCTCGTGCGGGTTGGGCTTGTAGGAGAAGGCAAGCAGACCGTCATGATTCAAACCGATGTACTCGCCGCGGAAATGCTGAAGCTTGCGCTTGAGCTTGCGTTCCAGTGGAAACGCGTAGATGTCAACGTCTTGGCCGACGACCAGGTATTTCGCGTCCTCCGTGTTGTACAGCAAGCCGTGGAATCCTCTGCGGTTCAGGCTGCGCTTCAGTTCTACCACCGCTAGGTCGTGCAGCGGGTTGTAGCCATCCTTGGTAGCCCCCGCATCATTCGGACCCGACGCGAGCCATCGTTGCACGACTGCCTCATGTTGGATCGAAAGACGCTTTCCCATAGCCTTAGCGACATGGTAGTTAGTCACGATGAAGCGGCACTCCGGCTCGAGGCAGAACCCAGAGCCGAACTGGATGCTTCCAAGCAGCCCATAGTTATGGAGCTTCGTGATAGGAACGACGGTTCGTCCCGCAGAAGCAATTGTCAGTGCGCTCTCGGTTCGTCCGCCGCGCGGACTTTCTCGCGCAGAGTCGGCCTTCACCGTTCGATTCGTCGTTCTGTCCGCAGGAGCCTGCCCCAAGGCAGCCATCGGGAACAGCACTAGCACAACGATATACCATTTCATGGCAGACCCTTCCCACAACCTGACGCTCGGCTTTGGAAGGGGAGTGCCTAGAGAACTGCGATCCCGAGAACCCCGAGGCTACTTGGCAATTGAAGGGCCAATGAAGGATTAACTAATTTGACACTAAATGTAAGGTGAAAAAGAGTTTGAAAGAAAGTGTAATTTCTTTCCACTTAAACTGTAAGTTTCATAGCGGGATAAGATAGCTAGTTTGTTCCGTATTGGAATGCGTTCTAGCCACTCGCTAGATCAAAAGATATCGTGACTTGTCTGGACTCACAGACAAATTCAGCGTGGAGGCTCTGGCGGACAAGATAGTGACGGCACGGGTGCTGGGCATCGGCAAGACCACTCCATATCGCAAACTCAGGTTGTACGAGTCGTATTCGGTCGCAAGTTGAACAAGCCACGCAGGCCGTCGCGACCTCTGCTTAGACCACTACGACGCGCCAGCCCTCGTTCGCGCAAGTCCAAGCACACCCAGCACCAACAGTCCCCCGCGGCGATTGGGAACACCAGGCTCTCGATTCTGAATTACCGCACCGCTGACCGGCGGGCCATCTTGCGGGCCAAATGCAGGAGTAGTTCGAGATCGTTGTCGTCCAAGCGGCTCAAGCACCGGCGAAACAGCCCCCACATGCGAGCCTCTTTGCCAGAGCTGCCCCACACCAATTCATTCTTCGGTTTGAGAAAAATGGGAGGTGACGGTCTCTCATTGTCCTCATAAAACAATTGATAGAGCGGAACATCAAGCGCTCCTGCGATTTTTTCTAGAGTCTCAATACCTGGCACCGTGTGGCCGTTTTCAACGCGAGAAATGTAGCACCGAAGCAGGCCCGTTCTCGTTTCAATGTCCCCCTGGGAAAGCTTTTTCTGCTTCCGCATCTCCCGGACATGATCCCCAACGTTCATTCTTCTCCAAGGCCACTGGTGTACGACTAATTATAAAATGCGACGGCCTCGGCTTGCGTTTCACGGACGCGCTTCGCTGTGCTGTTCCTTCAAAGATCTTGAGTCCACCGTGGGCGACCGCGCTCGATCATCTCACCGGCTGCGATCCTTGCCGGACGCTACTCGCCACACTAATCGCCAAGGAGTTGACTGGATTCGTGCGCTGAGGGATAGCCATTTTTTGCATTTTCAGGTTTACCGTCCGTACGTAGCTGATTCTTCTTTTTGGACTCTTTGGCATGCAACTGTTGCCACAAGTACATTGCGGCGTACGCTCGCCACGGGCGCCATACGCGAGATCGTATTTCCATCTCCGCTGGATTACGCACGGAGGAGGCGTGCAACAAACCGAGGTCACTCGAGGGGAATGCATCCGGATCGCCGAACGCTCGCATCGCGATGTATCGAGCCGTCCAATCGCCGATTCCCGGCAGTTTCTGAAATCGGATGAGGAACGCATTTACATCCCCGACATCAGTGAACGAGAGGCCACCGTCGAGTACCGCGCGTGCCAAGGAACGAATGGTTGCTGCGCACGAGCCCGGCACGCCTATGCTGGCTAGGTTTGAGGCAGCCAGAAGTTGGGGCGACGGGAAGAGATGCGTGAGGCCGTTGTTCGCACCTACCGCGGTCCCGTACGCTTGCACCAGGCGCGCGGCAAGGGTACGTGCACGTTTCACCGTCACTTGCTGACCGACAACCGCTCTGACGGCAAGTTCGAAACCATCCCAGCAGCCAGGCACGCGCAAGCCGGGCCTCATTAAGACTTGCTTCGCCAAGAGCGGGTCCTTGGTCAGATGCCCGGAAATTTCCAGCGGATCGGCGTTGAGATCGAACATCCGCCGAACTCGCTCGACAATGAGGAATAGCCAGCGAGGATCCGGGAAGCAAATTCGAACGCTCAGGCAGCCGGCGGGTTGCCCGAGTGAAACTTCGATGCAACCGCGGAGCCCGTTTAAGGAAATGGTTCGCCGATAAGATTTTTCTTCCACGACTTCAACGCCCGGAATGGCCGGTAGGGCAAGAAAATCCAGCATTCCATCCCAGTCGAAGGGCGAGCGAAAGTGGAGGCGAAACACATACTCGTTCTCCGGTACCGCCTTCAGGCTAGGGGCGAGGTTTCGAATTTGAGATGGAGTCCGATCATACGTCCTGCGAATCATGGCGTTGAAGCGGCGAACGCTTCCGAAGCCACCAGCAAGAGCGACCTGATGCATCGGAAGGCTTGTTTCGTCAATCAGTTTTTTGACGAAATGCAAGCGGCGAGTCTGAACCACTTTGAGGGGCGGTGCTCCCAGATGCTGCAGGAACAGGCGGCGGAGATGGCGAGAGCCGATACCAAGGCGTTTCGCAAGGGCATCCACACCGCCATCTTCCAAGGGGCTTTCGCTGATCAAACGCAGCGCTCTGGAAACCGTCGCGGAAGTTCCCATCCAAGCGGGAGTTCCAGGGGAACATTCTGGTCGGCACCGAAGACAAGGACGGAAACCAGCCTCCGCGGCCGCTGCAGCGGATGCGAAGTAACGCACATTTCGTTCCTTGCAATGGGGTGCAGGACAAATTGGGCGGCAGTAAATACCGGTTGTCAGAACGGCGATAAAAATGCGCCCGTCAAAGCGCGCGTCGCGCGTCAATCGCGCCCGGGAACATGTCCTGTGATCCAGCTGCATATCGTTTCTGTCAGGATAGTCGAATTTCACGTCAAACGATGGACGTCATCGGCGATATCTATCTGATTGAAATTCCCGGGGAAATCGTTCGCCGAACGCAACGTTCAACCAGGAAACGTAGCCGTATGCCCGCGCAAATCACGGCTGATGTGCGCGGAACAGCAGGTCAAACCATGGTTTCCATGTCTTGCCGTCATCCGTGGATGTCACGGCGGTCTCCCGAACGCCGTCCTTCACAGGCCTCCAAGTGCCGCGAACACGTTGTGACTTGCCCCCTGCCAATTGGTCGACTCCACTCAGGACCATCTCTTCACCGTGGATATTACCTTCGATGACGAGCAACTTGCCGCGGTTGGTTACCCAAGTCTGGCACCAGACGCCTCTGGGCGCATCATAGATCGTGAAACTTTCTCCTTCCGATCCATCCTTGCCTTGATAATCTTCGAGTAAAACGCAACCGTCGAGAATGATTTTCACTCGCAGGCGTGCGACCTTGATTGACGGCCTGTCGACGTCGAACGCGTCCCAATCGCCGGCCCAAAAGTCGAACTGCCGGTACTTCAGTGTGGCACAAGGCGCCGATTTCTGCGGCACGGCACGAGTAGCGCGGGAAGCAGCCGGGCAACTTGTTCCTGCGCAAAGAAGAGACAAAAGAACCACGCTGATGCTGGGCCATAAACGAAGGCAGTTCATTTCGTGTCCCCTGTGTCCTCGACCGCTCCCATCAGAATCCCCTCTGATGCGAATCAGCCTTACTCGCGTTGTTGCAATCAATAGAACGAGGGTAGGAAAGCGCGTCCTACCCTCGTCAAATGGTCGTCAAGAGAACAGCGTTGAGATTCCGGTTTTCCTCAGGCGTTCATTCCGGCTTTCTGGTCAGGACGAAGCGGCCCAGGTTAATATGCTGGCGCATTTGCTTCTGAACGTCATCCGGAATGACGACGGTCTGCGTTTGGCCGTAGGCCTCAGGATCGTCTGGAGCACACGGAACCAATAGGACAGCATGCGCCACGGAGGTGACCACGCCGTTGGAGACAAGGTTGGCTTGCGCCGCGATCTCTCCGCGGTCGTTGATGCCGCCCGTAGAGGATACGTCCCAGTTGGCGCTGGCCGATCCAATGAGATCGTTCAGTGGCGTCATAGTGCCATTCTGGTAGATGAAGGCGCGCCCGCCGTCGAACTGGTTGTCGACGTAAGACACGCCGACCACCTGACCTTCGTCGTTAATGTCGGTGGCTTCGCTCATGGCGTCGGGTGTGCCGTTCAGCCCAGGCAACGTCCCTAAGCTTTGCATACCGCCTTCCTTGGTCCAGATGTACGCCAGGAACCTGAACTGGAGTTGGCCATGGATGACATCGTTAGGACCATTGTCGAATCCCACCACCACGCCAAGGTTGTTGATCGACTCTGGTGTATTCCACGCGCTACCTCCGAGAGTGCCCAGGCTAATCGGTTTGCCGTTTTCCCAAAGTACGGAGTGAATAGCGCTGTAGAAGCCAAGGCCAATGTCGCATTGACCGGAGATGCCAACGATTTGCCCTAGATCATTGATCGCCGTAGCCGATGAATCGGGATCGCCCGGGAAGGGAGGAAGTTGCTGCACTCTCCATTTTCCATTGAGATCCCGGTGCCACAAAGTCGCCTCAAACTGCAGGAATTGCGTGCCTGCTGGGGTTGCGCCAGCGCAAGTTGGGTCGTGGACTGTGTTTTCTGCCCAGCCCACGATCTGACCCAGATTGTTGTCCCCAGCACCGACAGAGTTGTTGCCGCCGAGCCCGGGGAGCTGCGTCATCTGGCCGTGTTGCCACACAAACGCGACACAAGAATTGCCGCTAACTAGACCGAACGCCGGACAAGAAAACGATTCATCTAGAGGATCGTGCACACCGTTCTCAGTTACGCCGGAGATCAGGCCAAGATTGTTTTTGACTGGCCAGGCAACGTCGCTGCCCGGTCCGCCAAGCGTCCCAAGAGGAATCTGCAATCCGTGCAGCCAGAGGGTCGCGAGCTGAGTTCCGTCAGCCTCGTCGGAGCCACCCATGGCCCAGCCCAGATTATTAATGGTGTTGGCGGTGCTCACGGTTCCGCCAAGAGTGCCGAGGTCGATTACGCGGTAATGGCTTGGCCCTTGCGACTGCGGGTCTTGCGCACCAACGTGAGATGACACGGCTAAGGCTCCGAGTAAAGTAAACGTCGCGATGCATGTCCATATCCTGGATTTCATGTTGCCTCCCTTTGGTTTGTTCCTGAAGCCGGAACTCCGACCTCAAAACCTGTGCTTTTGCGTCTCGGGCTGATGCACGCGACATCTCCGCTGCAAATGCCGGCGGGTCAGCCCTCTCCCATGTTTCTCGCTATACTTTTGGCCCGCGAGTGGCGCGGGCGAATTCTCTTTTGGCAAGATAGAGGAACTCGTCTGGCAGAGCTGGCTGTTTTCGGACGTGAATGTCGAGTTTTCGGGAAATCGTGGACGTTTTCGGACGTCAATGTCGATGGAGTGGCCGTTTTGCTAGACTGCAACTCGAACCGACCGAATCGGCTTGTAATTCCGATGCACTCATCGAATAAAATTGGCCGCGTGTATCACACGGCCTTCCAGAGTCCGCTGGGACAGTTGCTGTTGGCAGGCAATGATCGAGGGTTACGTCTGATCAGCTTTGCTGCCGGCAAGCATGTGGTACGTCCGCAGCCCGGCTGGATGGAGAACAAAGAGCCCTTTCAAGAAACGATTCGCCAGCTGCAAGCGTACTTTTGCGGAGAGTTGCAGCAATTCGATTTGCCGCTGGCGCTCGAAGGCACGCCGTTTCAGGTTCGTGTCTGGCAAAGCCTACGCGCGATTCCTTACGGCCAGACAATTTCCTACGGCCAGTTAGCCCATCAGATCGGTCAACCTGGTGCAGCGCGCGCCGTCGGGCGCAATCGCAGGCGTCGAAAGGCTCGTGTTTTATGCGAGTTTGTTCTGAGGAGGGGTTGTCTGAAATGTGGACTCTTATGCGTCGTGGTCACGACCGAATCAGACCGCGGGGGCGCAAAAATCACAGCTCAGGGGTTTGCCGGGGGCTGCCCTTGGCTCGCGGGCGGAGTGATGCCGTTCATGCGCAAATACTCAACGATTTGGCCATAGTGATCGAAGATGTGCGCGCAGTCGAAGCTGGCGAGCATGAGGCGCGTGTTCAGGAAAGACGGCACGCCAGCGCGAGGAGTTCGCGGCTTGGGGAGCGCTGCGGTAGCATTGCGGGCGGTAATGGTGGAGGTCGCTTTGTGCGCGAAGGCGAAGGAATCCTTCAAATACTTTATGATTTGTTCTTTCGTCTGAATGGCATCCGGCCCATTCATCTCCTTGTTGTCGGTAACACCTGGCGGCGGGTCCTGGCCGAGGAGCGCGCTATAAAACGCATAATTGACGGTGGCAACGTGCTTCACTTCCTGCGCAAAAGTGCGCACACCTTTGAAATCCCCGCCGCTGGGCGCAAAGGAGTATTTGTCGGCGGGCATCGCATCGGCCGCGGAGACGAACTGATGCTCAATAATACCGAGCTCCTGATTCAAGACCGACGCCAGGGTCGGCGGGAGCGCCGGCTTGCTCATTTGTTGCGCAGAGGCCGTGAAACAGAATGCAAAAAATCCCGGGATAACAATCAAACGCGATGCTGTTTTTAGCATGTTTCACTCCTCGCTTTTCGTGTGGCGTGAATTCTGATGGCCGTGTTGCTTCACATTGCTCTCGAGCGTACCGTTTCCGGTTGAGCGCTTCTCTGTTTGTGCGCAGAAGAGTTCTGAGCCGCTTTTCCGGGCTCTTCTTGCATCCGCGTGAATGTCATGATCCAGTTCGTTTCCCAGGTTTTGCCGTAATCAATCGAGAATGCCTGTTCAAAACAACTCGAATCCGGAGTGATGTCCGAGAAGCCATTTCGAACCAGGATCACTCTGCCATTAAATATTTCCTGGTCGTAAAACTCACCGCGCCCATTCTTGAACTCGCCAATCATGGGTTGTTCCATGGTGCCATCTTGACTGTTGGCCCAGTTGAGGCTCCACTGGCGGGATTGTGGGTTGTATAGACGCAGGCCCACGCCCTCGATGTGGCCTGCAGGGCCATCGGCCTCGAGTTCGAATATACTCGCACGGCCATTCCACACCTTTCGGACGACAGAAGTACCCTCATACTCTACCCAGGCATGAGAACCAGTCAGCGGATGTGCCAGGCGCGATACGTGAGTCTTCCAAGTGCCAAAGTTGAAGTCAAAATCGTGCTGCCCGTCGCGCTCCGTGGCCGCTGAGCTTTGCTTCGGCGGGCGAGTCTTCCCGCTCATCGCTCCAATCGTTAAACCCGCGATCATCACCACCGTGGTCACGATGTATCTACGCATGTCAGTGCGCATTGCCGCTCGCATCTTTCACCAGCGTTTCTGTAACGATGAAGTTCGGTTCCCAGGTCTTGCCGCCGTCGGGCGAGAACGCTTGCTCAAAATGGCATGAATTTGGAGTGATGTCCGAGATGCTAAATCGAACCCAAATGATTCTGTCATTGTATGTTTCCTGATCGTAGAACTCGGCGCGCCCGTTTTTGAACTCGCCGACGGCTGGCAGGCTCAGGATGCCGCTGGCGGGGTTGGTGAAATAGACGCTCCATTGGTGGGCCTGAGGGTTGTAGAGGCGCAGAGTGAAAATTTCGAGGTGGCCTGATGGGCCATCGGCCTCGATTTTCCCGACACTAGCGCCCTGCCAAACTCTCTGAACCACATCGGTGCCGTTGTATTCGACCCAAGTAGTGGAACCCGTAAGCGGATGCAGAAGGCGCCTTTGGTGAGTCTTCCAAGTGCCAATATCCCAGTCAAAATCGTGCCGCCCGTCACGCTCCGTGGCGGCTGGGACTTGCTTCGCGAGCCGGATCTTCGCGCTCGTCCCTCCAATCGTCAGTCCCGCAATCAACAAGATCCCTGCGACGTGTCCCCACCGATCAGTGCGCATCGACTGCTCCCTCCCTTGCCCGTGTGTGCGGATTGATCCAGTTCATGCCGTGCCACTCATCGCCTCACGGCGTGCTGTTCGGCAACGGCAGCGAAGATTGGCCAAACACATATTTCCATCCCGCCGGAGTGCGTACGTAGGTGTCACTGAACCAAAACTTGTGTTCGAATGATTTCCCTTTGACCGTGTATTTCTCCCAGAGTTTCGCTGTGACTACGGCGGTATCGCCCCACACGCGAGCGGTTTGCGCCTCTTCATCGTTGTGTTCGTAGACCGTGTCTCCGTTGGCATCCTCGATCATGTCTTTCTTGGTGTACGTTTTGCCGCTGCCAGTCACCAAATCGAAATCGTCCGCTAGAATACGAGCGATTGTGGCCGCGTCGTTTCTCTTTACGGCGGCCTGGTATTCTTTGTCCAACGCGGCGACGGTCTTTCGGTCATTCGCTGTGGACGCGCTCGCGACCTGCACTACCGTTGCCGCAAGCATGCCGAACGCTAGTCCTGTCGCAAGCATCCACAGACAGAAAAAGTAAGGGCTGCCCGCCCTGCGCGCGCCATGGCGAGGTGCAAGGGAAATTGCTGGAATAAGAAGCTTCCTTCTCATATCTACTCCTTCTTTTGGCCATCTACGCTTCGGGAAATTCCATCGGTTTCCGGCCATCGGGCCGCCTCTTCGACAATGCTTCGCACCTTGCCAAGCGTACCGAGGTCGAGATACTTGGGTGCACCCTGTACTGCAGCGATCTCGGTCACGGCCAACGATTGCAAACGGACTTCAAAGGTGTATTGTAAGAAGCAACGACTTTTGTATGTACTTCGACGCCGAATGCTGACCCAGAGGATTTCGTCAAGGCACGTGCGGGCAAGCCGGTACGACCGCAAACCACTGGAGATACTCGATTGGCACGAACATCACGACTTGAGCTTCTGCTTTGTGATCAAGGGTAATTATGAAGAGACCACGCTAAAGCAAACCTTCACCTGTAGGCCCGGGGATGTTGTTGTCAAGATAGCAAATTTGCGGCATCTGAACGAATTTGGCCAACGTGGTGCAGTGTGTCTGTTGTTGGAGATCTCTGAGGAGTTTCTTGGAACTTCAAGAGGCTTGGCTGAACCTGAGCTTGACGGTATCGTGCGAAATCATCGCCTCGCACGGATCGGACTTGAACTGCATGAGGAGCTTCAAATCAGAGACGAGCTGTCCCCCACCGTGCTGGAAGGTGTTGCGTTGCGCAGTCTCGTATCTGTGCTCAGGCTTGGGCGTGAGAAATCAAGGCAACAAACGCATTTGGAAGCCATGCGAGAATTATTGGACGCCGGAGTAGGAGTCGATGAACTTACGCGAAAGTATTTGACTCCGCCCGAGAGGAAGATGATGCGCCAGCTTTTTTACAAAATGGAGGGCTGCTCCATAAATACATATGCCTTGAGGCGCCGCGCTTTCCGAGCGTTCTATGAATTGGTGAACACCGATCATTCGCTGACTGAAATCGCTCTTCGGTCCGGATTTTATGATCAAGCGCACTTCACGAAAGTTTTTGCGACGCTATTTGGCGTTACGCCGGGGCGACTGCGGTCAAGAGTCTGTTAATCCGCGCATCGAAGCCCGCAGCATGCTTCTGGATCACTGGCCGATGCGATTCTGCCCTTCTCCGAGAGGGAGAAAGGCACACCGAGCCCCCAAACTTCAGCTCGGTCGCCCAGGGGCTTCCGATTCCCGGCGGGAGCCCCAATCTATTTCCTATTTCACAGAGGGAACAAAGAGGAAGGCCATGTCGGCAGCCATCCCACTGGGTTGCCCCTTCCCCTGTTGTAATGTACGGTATATTACCGTACAATTGCAGTGGCGAGGATATTATGGCTTTCGTGCTAAATCGACAGCGCAGGGAGATCAGGAAGATCGAGCGAGTCGAAGCTCGACTCAATCCCGAGCAAAAGCGCCGCATCGAATATGCGGCCAGTCTCAGAGGCAGCTCAATTTCCGATTTTATGGTTTCCAGTGCTGACGATGCTGCTGTACGCGCTATCGAACAGCATGAAATATGGACCCTAACCGACCGGGATCGTGAGGTGTTCGTGAAGGCGTTACTGCATCCGCCAACCCCGAGCCCGCGAATGAAGGCTGCCGCTCGGCGCTACAGAAGCCGAGTGAGTGCTTCGTGAATCGAGAGCGAGACACAGTTCAATATCGAATCGAGCCGCTCGCAGACAAGCATAATCGAGCGGCTTTTTCATGTGGAGTGGAGCCGCTAGACCGATATTTGCAAAGACAAGCTGGCCAAGATGTCACCAAGCATGTAGCCGCTGCCTTTGTCATCACATCGGATGGAGAGACTGTCGCCGGTTTCTATACGTTGTCAGCCCACGTCCTAAACCTCGGTGATCTCCCTGACAACGTCGCAAAAAAACTTCCTCGCTACCCCAACGTTCCCGCAACTCTGCACGGTCGACTGGCGGTTAGCATAGGCTTCCGTGGCCGGGGCATCGGCGAACTATTGCTGCTCGATACATTCAAGCGTGTGTTGGCGAATACTCAGGAGGTTGGGACAGCCGTCTTGGTTGTCTACGCGAAGGATGAAAGGGCGCGAGAGTTCTATTTGTGTCACGATTTTATCCCCCTGCCCTCGCAGCCAAACCGTTTGTTTTATACCGTCAAAACGATTGAGAAACTCTTTGAATCAAAGCAGGGGCGCAAAAGAGACTAACCTCGCCGGACTTTCATGTTCCGAGACGAGGACAGCAACTTGATCTTTCCGCCTTCTGAGATGCCCTTTGCGATGCGATGTCTGTTGAATACTCCAATGTGACGCCATGTTCCCGAACGGCTTCATAGCCCACGGAGTTCTTGGGGTTGTGTTTTTTCTGAAAAGAAAGAAGTTCTTTCATCCGCTTGTCTACGGAGGCCCCCCGTAGACAATAGGGTCACGTCGGCGAAAACAGCAAAATCACGCGAGGTATATCCGTGCCGCCATCAAAGGCGTTCTCAAATTGGCCGATATTTGAGGAAGAAAGGGTAACGAGGGACTGCTGGTCTGCCGGGACTTTTCCAGGCATCCACAAGTAGAGCGCGCCGAGCACCACGACAATGACGACCACGACCGCGACGACTAGCTTCTTTTTCATTTTGCAAAGCGCCCCGGATCGCTGGCGAGGAATCCAGCGATTTGCTGTGGAAACAGAATCATTGCCCCGACAACAACCACGGCCGCCCAAAGCAGTACTTTGCCAATCCATCGGTGTCGAATTGCACACTGCTTCGCTCGATGTTGCTGCCAGAATCCCAAGCCGATCAACGCAACTGAAATTCCCAAAAGCCAAGGACGCAGCGTGGTGAAAAAAGCACTAGCGGCGCCAGCTCCCAATGCGGCTGCAAATCCCAGTGGCAGGCAACAACCGACCGTTGCCAACGAACTCAGAATAGCCGCTACGGACGCTGATATGCCGGCATCCAGTCTCACTGTCGATCTCCTGCGCGAGCTTCACGCAAGGCGCGATGAATCACAGCGGCTGGGGGAACTCCAATCTGCTTCGATCCCGGATAAAGGCGGCAGCTTAGGGCGAACGCACGGCCGTCCAACGGTTCGTCTGTTACGTCCCGTCCATTGATTCGGATCGTTGGTGATCCGCAAAATCTGAGGTCGGCCGCCATTTTCTCGTCTTCGACCAATACTTCGTGCACGTCCGCCGCGACATTCTCGGCAGCTAGGGCTTCTTTAACCAGTTTCACGGCAGCCGGGTAGGATGGGCATTCCGCAATGTACAAGACTTCAACTCTCATTTAGCTCCTTCGATTTCCGCGAGCTTCTCGCAGAATGGGGCAATGACCCTTTTGTTTGCGTAGTCCTTTGTCGCATCTCTGAAGAGCCGAACGAAGCTCGCGCTTCAGTCTTTGAAGGTCTGTCAGTTTGTGTTCCACGTCGACCAGCTTCTCTTCCAGTTGGCGGCGTACTGGCGCACAGGGCTGCAAACGACTGCTGCGCAGCCTGAGTAGGCCGCGAATCTCGCTCAGCTTGAATCCGAGGCTCTGCACGCGGCGAATAAAGGCCAATGTCTCAACATCCGTTTCCCCGTATTGACGAAAACCTCCCTGTGTTCGCGGAGGACGCGGTAGTAAGGAGTTGCGTTCGTAGAATCGAATCGCGTCAATGCTGAGGCCTATCCTCTTGGCAACGATACCGATTTGCATTTGGTGACTCCTTGCAAAATCTACACCCTAGAGCATAGTCCAGAGTCAAGTGTTTTCAGGGGATTTTACGTTTTGAGAGGGGTGTCGCGGCTGCCCTGTGCCCGGCTATGGCGCTTCTGTCTCCTATCCCCTCAACCCGTTAACGGGATAGCGGATACGGACGCGAAAAAGGGACCACCCCACCTGAGCCACCCTTCGCTCTTACAGTCCTAGGACTTCCACATCCACAAATACTTGCAGTATTTCTGAAAACGGTTGCAACTCCCCCAATGACCTTACACGCCGCTACATGCAAAAATCCTCAATAAATACGGTCATCTACCGCTTCCGGCTGTGGCCAGGTAGGTGCACTGTTTCCAGCGAGTCATCCGTAAAACACATGCAAACCGTGGAGGGTAGAATGGCAAAATCCAAGAGATCAACGTACTGGTTGTGTGTTTTGGGCCTCGCTGCATTAATGGTCGGCGCTTTTTCGAGCCGCGCCTCGGCCACCGCTGTTATCAGCCTTACCGCAATGACAAATTGCATGACACCAAACGGCCACGGCGGCGATTGGTGCGCATCAAACGGCCAGCCATTCAATATAACTTCGTTTACAACGCAGTCCATCGGCCCCGCGCAGACAACGGGCTCCTCCGCATTCTTCGCGATCAAGAACAACACACTGAGCACGGTCACCACCTTGACCTTGGATTTCGTCGGCACGTTCACTGACCCGTCGGCACCCTTCGCACAGTGCGGCGGCGGTGCCTCAGGCATCCAAGGCTCCGGCCCGGGCAGCAGCGGCACAACGACTTGCGCCGTCACTCCGGATGGGACCGGAGCGCATCCATTCACGAATGGCTTCTCGGTGACTTGGAACGGACTCACCTGGGTGTCTGGCGCTACATTTGACTTGCAGATTGCATCCTTTTCCGCCGTTGGCACGAACGGTACGTTTCAGACTTCTCCAAGCAGCCCCACACCAGAACCCGGGACGCTCGGCCTCATCGGTATTGGCTTGGTTTTCGTCGGCGCAGGAATTCGACGCTGGGAGCGCGCAGGCCTAGCCTGTTCCAGCCGAGACTGGCTTGGACTTCAGCCCAACGGTACGCAGACACGCAAGAATTGAATGCCGGGGTTTAACTTAGCCTACGCTCCGGCATTTTTCTTGTGGTTTGCGGTTTCAATCGCGACATAAATCGCTTCCTTTTGAAGGTCTAAAACCGGGGATCAACTTTCGCAAGTAAGCAGGTGTAGCATTTTCCTCTCAATGCGTAATACCCCCTCAAGCCGTTAATGGGGTTAGCTTATACAATGCCCGCAAACCTCGCCTTCTCATTTCATCTCGCAAAGCCTGATCTGCAACCACCATGCCGCTGGACGTCCGATACTCCAGCAGCTTGAAATCCAACATTTCGATGTCCTCGCCCTCTTCCCAGCGTCGATCTGTTTCCTTGCCAACCGGGACGATTTCTCCGGCGACAATCGAAGCCCGTTTGAGCAAACCTTGCGTGTCGGCGACACACGGACTCCCATCCGGCGTTAAGGACTTCGACTCGGGACGGCGCAGATACAATCGCAGCATGATCCGCAGAGATTCAGGCACAACCTTATCCTGTTTTCCGCTGGGGGCCATTTCCATTGCGTAGCTTTGTTTGTCGTTGAGCTGGGGCAACTTCAACAAGGTGAGAGGCCCAGTGATTACAGGCCGTTGCCTTCGGTAGGTCCGGGCGTCTTTGAACTCCGGGACCAAGATGAAAGAGCGTGGTATCGCGTCGTTTACCTGTCGAGGATAGAAGACGTGATCTATGTTTTCCATTGCTTCGAGAAGAAAAGCCGCGAGATGCCGAGAAGGGATTTTGAGAAAGCAAAGCAGCGGCTCAAAGCTGTGAAGGCGCGTTTGGCAGAGGAGAAGAAACGCGAAAAGCGCAGCTAGCAACACTACGCATGTAGCGCGAGGGAACGTGCTCGATGACCTCGGCTTTTCACCGGAGCTCGCAACGGCGCTGAAGTTCAAGGCCGAGCTGTATCAGGCAATTCTGAAGTACTCGGAGAAGTATTCACAGAAGGAACTGCAAGCGATCCTCGGGGAACCTCAGCCGCGTGTGAGCGAATTGCTCAACGGGAAGATTGCGAACAAAAGCGTCGACAGATTGCTTTACTACGCAGGGCGCTTGGGCATCGAGGCAAAGGCCAAATTTGCGCAGACACACAAAAAGGTCTTTGAGAAAGAGCTTGCGATGGCCGACACGACAGCCTAGCGTCCACCGCGCGCGCGGGTCGCGACGTTACCGTCTAGATTTTCGCCACCGTGGTTTGTTGTTTCAATCCACGCTCGCGCGCGGGTCGCGACCTGCGGGACGAGAACCCCTTGCGGTTCCATTACCTCGAACTCTGGCCCCTTGGGATCAGCCTTTGCTTTTTGCTCGTTGTCCTTACCCGCGGACACGGGTTCAATCTTCGGCTTTGGAGGCCCGGGAGCCTGGGGCGCCCCGTGGTTTGCCGTTCAGGGATACTCCGGCATGGGGGATTCGTTTGCGGCCACTCCGATGCATGCTTGGGACACCACGATCGAGGCGCGCGACACGTTTTCCTGGCAGCGCGGTAGGCACGGATTGAAGTTCGGCGGCAGTTTCCGGCGTTACATCTGGCCTATGTGGGGCTTCTTTCAGAATCGTGGCTTCTATCAGGAAGGAAGTCTAAATGGGGAAGCGCGGGGGGGCAAGTTAAGTAAGCTGCCAGATTGCCATGACGCGCACACCGAAACGTTCTGACGGGATCGCCAAGACTTTCTCTGGCCCATGTCGCTGTCTCTTATCGTTTCAGGCCGAGACAACCGACAATGCACCATGTTCCTTGCGAGTGGGGCGCACGGTGATTTCAACGTCCTGACGCAGAGCCGTCAGAAATTCCATCAGGCGTCCAACAGAGAAGTTACCCGCGCGGTTCCGCATCAGCAGGGAGACCTGCGGTTGTTGCACGCAGAGAATCTTGGCGATCTCCACCTGTGTCATGCCGCTGTCTTTGAGGATCGTATAGATTTGCAGGGTGAGGTGGGCCTTGAGCAACTCTTGCTCAGGATTTGGAAGCCCAAGGTCTGCAAAGACATTCTTGCTGCCTTCGGTCACGCGGGCAGCGCGATTGCGTGTTTTGGGGGCTTTCGTTTTCATTTCAGTTCTGCCTTTCTCGGTAGTCGCGCTCTGCTTCCGCTAGCCGCCGTCTAATCAAATCAATCTCCCTTGCCGGTGTCGCAATACCTTTTGTGGATTTCTTCTGAAATACGTGCAAGACATACACGGCATGCTGAAAACGCACGGTGTAAACGGCTCGCCACGCATTGCCGTGATGCGAAGCCACAATTTCGAGCACGCTGGCACCGCCAAAACCTTTAAGGGGCTTCGCATCAGGATCGGTCTTGCCGTCCTGGGCTGTAAAGAGCGCGTGTCCGATGTCGATCCTGACCTCGCGAGGGAAAGATCGCAAATCCCTGAGCGACGTTCCAATCCATCTAACAGGCTTCAACTCGCCATCCCTTTTAATACCAGTATACATATATTATTATATCCGCGTCAAGTCTTCACTGGGACTTCCGTCTCACGGATGCGCTTCGTTGTGCGCGCGCGGCGCTCGGCGCGTCGAAGCCGCTTGAGCAGCGCTGTGGCAGCCGCTTGGGAGGATACGGCGCGCCGACACGTTCGCACCCTCCACATTCTGGAGGCAGAGGCTGAGTGGGCGGGGATACCCCATCCGCGCCGATAGCGTTGAGAATTTGCGTTGCGGTTCGCTAGACGTATTTGGATCGGTCAGTGACTGTGGCTTCCGGCACGGGTGAGGTGGTGAAGCATTCCGAACATCACGATCACAATCGCAGTTACTATCGCAAAGACCCTGAATCCTAACGGGAAGCTGCCAGTTGGCTCGTTGTCTAAATCAGGCCGTGCCGCTACGCCGGCGAGGGGCGTGTCTGATAGGCGTTCTCGCCGTTTGCGGAGACCGTACCTCGTCAGGCCCCACGGTTTGAATACTGAAAGCGTCGTGATCGCGAGGAGTACCAGTAAGGCGAGGCCAGCTTTGCTCATCAGCTCGGTCCCCAGCCCGCCGATCTCGGGCAATGCTCCGGGTGCGACCGCTAAGACACGCCTCGCGGCCACCTCCACAGCGCCGAATTGATGCAGCATTAAGAGACCGGTCGCACCGATGGTCAGCGTCAATTTCGTCAAGACCCAATAATGCCGAAGCAAGCCCCATTCGGTCCCTAAAGACTGGACAAGACCAGTCACCAGTGCGGCGAGACTCAGCGGGACGAGGATATACAAGCCGATTAGGTTCATCGAGAGATACGCGCCACGCACCACTTCAGCATTGCGGCTGGTTACACTGGCGATGCTGAGAACGAGAAAGCCAGCGACCGCACCCAGCCAGCCGACTGAGCAAGTGATGTGCGTGAGGAGCGCAACCCTTCGCAGGCGGGATGTCATAATCATGGCTTTCTTACCCTTCTCTGGGCTTCCAAGCCGACATTCATACGTTGAGAGACTACCTTCGGCATTGCTATCTATAAATGGACATCTGTTCATTTATGAGAGTACGATTTGAGAGGGATTTGTGGAAGAACAGGAGAAGGGAAATTGTTCGTTTCCGAACAAAACAGGTCCGTTTGTTTGGGAACACAGTGCAGGGACATCTTATGACGGGGGAAAAGCCGGATCGTCGCGTGCAACGAACTCGCAAGCTGCTGCACAAAGCATTGATGTCGAGCGTTATCGAGAAGAAATACGAGTCCATTACGGTGCAAGAGATCCTCGACCGCGCCGATGTGGGCCGTTCGACTTTTTACACGCATTTCCGCGATAAGGACGAGCTACTTATCAGTGGGTTTCAATACCTCAAGAATCAGCTGGCGTCCGTTCAGGCATCTTCGGGGGCAGCTTCAGGCAAGTCCTACGAGAGGATTGTCGGATTCAGTCTCGCAATGTTTGAGCACGTCAACGAGTCTCGCCGGGTGATTCGTGCATTGCTCGGTTCGAATGCAGAGACCGTCGTGCGTCGGCATCTTCATTCTGCGCTAGCCGCTATTATCCACCCGGAAGTCAAAACGGAGTTCCAAAGGCGGGCATCAGGCGATTGCCCGGTCACACCTGAACTCTTGACTCACTTTCTCGTGTCCACCTACATTTCAGTGCTGACTTGGTGGCTAAACTCCAAAACCCCAGTTCCGCCAAAAAGCGTAGACGCAGCATACCGACAGGTCGTCCTGCCCTGCCTTGCGTCGATTTTCGGAGAGCGGCAGGCATATAAATCGGCGTAAATTTCCGCTATTACGTGATCGGCGCGGATGATTCATCCGCGCCGATAGCGTTGAGAACTTGGGTTGCGGTCCGCTGGACGTATTCAAGGCTTTCGGTAAGGAGCTTCGCATCACCGCCAGAGAGACCAATGTAGTCCTGCGCGGCACTCCCCGTTTCGAGGCCGACTGCGCTGCACACGGCGAACGCGACGGCCTCAGCTTCGGTCTCGCGGACGCGCTTAGTCGTGCTGTTGCGGCGTTCGTCGCGGTGAAGCCGCTCGTGGGCGAGCTCATGTACTAGCGTCGCCACGGTTTCAGCGGGGGACTGGCCGGGTAGCAGCTTGATTTTCCCGCCTTCGGAGACGCCCTTCGCGGGCGCGATATCCGCCGAATATTCCAGCGCAATGCCTTGCTCCCGAACGAATTGTTCGGCGATTCTCCCAGAGAAAAAGTGGCGCGCCTTAGGGGCTGAGTTTAGACTCTAGAACTCTTGCAAATTCGGTCATCGCGAGAATCGCAGCTCTTTTCTTTCAACGAGTTCGCACGTAGGATCTTCCGGTGCTCTACAGCCTGCAGATTTCGTAACGTGCGTACCACACGTCAGGACCTCGATGAGCTCAAGAAAGCGATTGCGCCCCGCCTGTCTTGCAGTCAAAGTCCGTGGCGCAGAAACAGCCTGAATCGCCAAAGGAGAAGCACCAATGGACTGGGAACCCAGAGTGGGAGCCATTCACCATGCGGCATCGCTGAAGTCCTCACAGCCGGATCGGAGAAATCCGCTGGCCGGCCCCTTGATCGCCGTACTGTGTCTGGCAGCAGTGTTCCTCGCCGCGCCGGTCATCTCCGCCGCTCCCGTAGGGCGGCAAACCGTCGGCCCGGCCCGAGGCTGGCTGGTGATTGTCGGTGGAGGAACGCTCGTTCCGGAAATCACCGAGCGTTTCGTCCAGCTCGCCGGAGGCCCGGACGCCAGTTTCGTTGTGTTTCCAACCGCCAGTGCTGACCCGATCGATCTGGCGAAGGTGAAGCAGCAGTTCCTGAAAACCTTTGGAGTGAAAAACGTGGTGGTGCTGCACACGAGGGACCCCCAGGTGGCGAATTCCAGGGATTTCGTCGCACCGCTGCTTCACGCTAACGCGGTGTGGTTCTACGGCGGCAGGCAATGGCGGCTGGACGATGCCTACCTGAACACGCTCACCGAACGCGAGGTGAAAGCGGTGCTTGCTCGCGGAGGTGTGGTCGGCGGCAGTTCCGCAGGCGCGACGATCCAAGGCTCCTTCCTCGTCCGCGGCTCGGTGAAGGGCAATACCATTATGGTTGCTGCGCGCCCCAGCCACAGGGTCGGCTTCGGTTTGCTGTCCAACTCCGCCATCGACCAGCACCTGCTCGTCCGCCACCGCCAGAACGATCTGATTCCCGTCATCACCGCTCATTCCAGTTTACTTGGTATCGGTCTGGATCAGAGCACCGCAATCGTGGTCCACGGAAGCGAATTTCAGGTAATTGGCGTGAGCAAAGTCGCCATCTACGATAACCGGATGCACGACGGCAAGAAATACTACTTCGTCTCTCACGGCCAGGGATTCAATCTCGGGGCCCGCAAGTCGGAATAGCGAAGCTAGAAGTGGAGTACCCACGTCAATGAGGCTGTTCGCAAATGCGTCTGTCGAATACGCTAAACAATTTGGGCGATCTTCGCGCTTCTCATTGTGTGCATGGTCGCGACGGGCACCTAGCCAGTCGCCCAAAAGGTCTTCACCTGGAACTTCGAATTTTCGACGCGGCACTGAGCGGAGGCTAGATTTGTTTCAATCCACGCGCCCGCGCGGGTCGCGACAGATGCTCTCGTCGAAAGATCTCGATGCGGAAGGTTTCAATCCACGCGCCCGCGCGGGCGCGTGGATTGAAACTCGATCACGTAGGGTAAACCGCTGGCCTCGCACAATCTACTTCCTCGACCACGTGGATGCCGAGCAAAAATATCTCGTTCTGACCGACGCAGAATTCTACGAAAACCTTAAACGGAACTTGCAGGGACGTTTGGCACCTGGCATTGAGCTTTTCTATTGTGAACTTCCGGAGAATCTGAAAACCGAAGTGGACAGAATCCGCATCACTTCGCGCGGGGAACTCGGCCGCTAATATTTATGGCACAGCGTTACATCATTCTCTTTCAGTACGGTTCAAACATGAACCCGGATCGGTTGAATTCTAAGGAGCGGCTCGATGGCGCAGCAGAATTTATTGGCGTCGCAAAGCTGCCAGGCTGGGGTATTCGGTTTGATCTTTACAGCGAGGGAAACGACTGTGCGGTCACGGATATCGTCCCGAACAAGCGAGAAACCGTCCAGGGTGCACTTTATCGCGTTCCTTATCGAACGGTCATTGGCCCACGAGGCCAACGCTCGCGAATGGATGAGATTGAGGGCGCAGGGCTTGGCAAACGAAGTAACTACAAACGTCAGAAAGTTTCTGTATTAAGCCATGGGAAGAGGGTGGAAGCCCGGACATACATAGGCACTGTGCTCGGCCGAAAACGGTTTCTGCGAAGATCGGACGATGATCGTAGGGTGAGTGAGGATTATTTCGACCACCTCTTAGTTGGAGCGCGAAGATTCCATTTTTCCGACCGCTATATCGTGTATCTGAGGAAACAGGCTTTTCGATGGGAGTTGCTGGGGGCGTCCACCTTCGTTGCGGATAGTGTGGTCTAGGTCAACCCGCAAGATTACAGGGAAAATTGGCGCCGACTCAATATGCTAAAATTACTTTATATCGCATGCTCGACACAAATTCTTCGTTGGGTATGGAGGCACAGAGCAGCCTCATGAGCACCAACGACAAAATCATTCGTATCGCCCTCAAAAAGTACTTGGAAGAGCTCCATGCCCGAGATAGTAAGCTCAGAATCGTAGAAGAATTCGGCGTGGAGCATGGAGCGGCTCGCGTCGATGTTGCCGTGGTGAACGGTGCTCTTCATGGGTACGAAATAAAAAGCGATAAGGACACGCTGTCGCGCCTGCCTGGACAAATGGATGCGTACAATGCTGTTTTTGATCAGGTCACGCTCATCGTCGGAAAACAGCACGTCTATGAAGCCATCAATCTTGTGCCCGACTGGTGGGGCATCTCAGTAGCGAAGATCGGGACGCACTCTTCCATAATATTCACCCGTTTACGCGAGGCAAAAGAGAATCTCGGTCAACGCAATCTCTCGATAGCCAGGCTGCTTTGGCGAGGAGAAGCTCTACAAATTCTGGAGGAAGTCGGCGAAGCAAACGGCCTACGGTCAAAGCCAAGAGAGCGTATCTACGAAAAGCTATCCGCGGTCTTCGATCAGGTAACCCTGGAGGAGAAGGTCCGGAGCGTGCTGTTCGTCAGGGAAGATTGGCGATCTGATGCGCCGTTAGTACTAAATGGTGGTTAATGCCGGCGGTAAGCCACCCTTCCGTGCTTCCTGTTCCTTTGACTTTCGGATCTTTCATGTATACCGGATAGTGCTTCGCCTTTTCAGCGATGAACTTGTCGCCAAAACTGAATCCCCCACCGTAAAACTTGTCGTGGTCATCGGCCAGCAATTTTGCGTGAGCTAAATACATCTCGAATTTCTGTTTTTTCCCTTTCATAATGTACCAGGCACCTGCGAGCGCGTATCGTATGCTCGCTGTTGGATGGAAAAATTGGGAAGATTCTTTGTAAATGGGATGTTGGATCGTATAGTCCGCAAACGTCGGCTTTCGCAAGACGTTCTTCTCGTTGAGTTGGCCCACCCAATTTTCCAAATCGAATCGTGGAATAAAATTCTCCTCGTCAATCTTGCAGTCGGATAAGTCCGCTGGAAACGCGCCGCTTGCAAATATGAACGTTCGCCATTTCGGTAGGTTTTGAATTCTCTGACTTGCGTTCACGTATGCCTGGTACGCGCCATTCGCCCCGATTTCTTTTGTATCAACTAACAGGTCTACATCAGCCTCTGTCAGTTTACTTTCGCTCAAGACCACCTGGATTGCTTTGTTTAATTTCGCCGTGTCCGAGAGATCGTGAGGAACTAACCTCAGGCAAATTCCACGGGGATAATTTTTCGCTGCGGAGTAGACTGCTTTCTTGAGTTCCGCGTCATCGTTCAGGTTGAGTACAGGGATCAAACGCATTCCGAGTGCGTGACCTGACGCTGTAAGACTCTTCAGACATTCAACCTTCAAGCCGGTTGTGTACAGAAGACTGAAGTCGACAAAAATAGGAGTCGGTCCCCACGCTTTCAGGATCTGCTGTGCCAGCTGGGGTATTTTCTCCTTGAAGCTCGAAATGACGGACTGAAACTGTTTCTCTGGATTATCGGCGGATTTGGCCTTCGGCATGACAAATTGGATCAATGGCGTCATGCGCTGTTTGTCCTTGACGTTCAAGGCTTGCAGCGCGCTCTGTTCAGCACGCTTCCACTTTAGGATTGGGACGTAATGCTTTGGGCCAAACATACGGTCAGTTATTCCACTTTTCTTCCGGGAAGTACTGCCGGACCTTTGCTTCATTCACGATCTTGTTCAGGTAAACGTAGGCGTTGCCTCTGTGCCTCATTTGACCAGCGATGATCGCAATATGAACTCCAACTTCAGAGGCAAGGCTTTTGGCAGCCATAAAAGACGGAACTAATCTTGCTGGACTTATCTCCCATTTTCCTTGCGGCAAAAGGGCCTCTTCTGCCATCAGATCGGCTTCATGTTCGTATTCGCTGATGGTGACACCCTTTACATCTTCGATTTCGTCGTAAAAGAGACTGACGTTGCGATCGAAATGCAACGCGATATGTGCCAATTCGTGCATCAACGTGAACCAAAAGTTGTCGACGCGGTCGTACCGTAGAGTCAACCCGATAACCGGGTGGTCACGGTTGATAAGGATTGTTGCGCCGTCGAGATAGGTCTTTGAAAAGTGCTTTTCAATAATCAAGACAAGTCCATGCTTTTTGAGAGCTTCCTGGGCTAGTCGGGGCCCATTTTCACGAGTGCTTAGCTTCGCGAGGTCTTGCATGAAATTCAAGGAGACCGTTCCCGCCGTGTATTTGGTCGAAAGCCTAACCTTCTCAGCCTTTCTGAGAACGGCCCCCGACCAAGCAGCAAGAGCTCGGTGGTCAGTTCTCGGGGATGACCGGTAACTGGATTGCCGAAGCATTCCTAACAATTCCGCAGGCGAACAGATCGGTGTGAAAAACTGTCTTACAAGCTCTGCGGCATTCTGGACAGTAAGGGAAGCCTTGCCGAAATATCCACGGCTTTTCATTTCTTTCAAAACTCGGATATCCCAATTGCGGTACTGGGAATCTTCATCCTCGTGCGGCTGACCCAACAGAACCTTCGCAGGAATCCCGAGTCCTGCCTCAAGTGAGCGCATCATTTCGACAGTTAATTTGCGTTTGCCTGAAAGAATCTCCGAAACTCTGCTTTTGCTGCCGATAAAAGGAACCAAATCGGCTGGCTTCAGGTCGGCCTGTTCCATCCGGAATTTGATAGCCTCGACTGGGTCTGGAAGCGTTGAAGGAAAAGCCTTCGACTCATAGTCCGCTACAAGTGTGCTGAGAAGTTCGAGCTGCTCTCCCTCCACTGATTCCGGGGCGGGATCAGTCGCCATCAGTACCTCGACGGCATTCAGCGCCTCGCGGTAGTCCTTTTCGTTTTTTATGACTTTGATTTCGACCATTGAAGTTATTCTATTTCCCACTCATCGTATTCTTTGTGGGTACCGACCTTTTTCACTACTACGATCCCCGTCTGATACGCCACGCTCACCCACAATCGATAGCGATTACCACAGATGTTGAACACAACCTGCTGATTCCCTATCAGACTCGCCTTGGGATACCGCTGCTTGAGGTCAATGGGTGTCTTCCACTTGGCCGTTTCGACCTCAGCCTCCCACGACTCAATCTGCGATCCCGCGTCGGCATGTTTATCCACGAACTCACGTAAAGCGGGTTTGCCTAATAATTTCATGCTGGCCAGGAGGCTTGCATACCTTCATTTTAGTTCCCAATATGGGAATCATATGCCAAGCAACTCGTTTTGTCAAGGGGGACGACACAAAGAAAACTGGCGTCCACGTGTACTGCGTCCTGCCTGACCTTGTCGTTAAAGCCCTCGACGCGGCCCCACGATCGAGCGACAACTATTTCTTTTGGACCGGTCAGTCTACGGTTCGAAGTGCAAAGGGAAAATGGCAACGACGCTTGCAACGACTGTTTGAACTGGCTGGCGCAGTCGGCGGTCACGCACACCGATTCCGGGACACATTCGCGGTGGAATTACTGCTTGCAGGCGTCCCGTTGGAACGCGTTAGCGTGCTCCTCGGGCATCAGAGCGTGAGGATCACGGAGCGTCACTATTCACCTTGGGTTCGCGCCCGACAAGAGCAGCTCGGAGCGGATTTGCAGCGTGCTTTCGCGTCCGATCCGCTGGTTTTAATGCAAACGAACCGTACGCGCGACACACGCGGAGAAAACGCGCGCCCGAATTGATCTGCCAAAACTTAACTCTTGATGTTCGCTTTGTATTCGCCATATGATAATGTGGTATCTCCCGGTCCCGCCGACACGGTAACAGTAGAACCGTTATGTAATAATCTATGTATCGCAGACGTGCAAAACTCGCTAGAGAAGCGGCTGGAGGTTCAACGGGAGGATTATGATCGAACCTTCTCGCATATTGAACACGCACTCGTCTGCGGTGCTCCCCCAGCGACAACTGTTCGGCTTCACTTCGTCAAGTCTGATGCTAATGGCGAACCGCGATTTCGAGAACTCGCCCGCCTCCTGGCAAGGTATATCACGCTGTACTGTTTCAAGGCGGAGCGCCGTAAGAATTTGTCGGAACTTGAGCGTAATGAAGTCTACATGCAAGCCCGTGACTTGTTTCGGCGTACCGAGGATTCCGGACAAGTTGGAGAGCTTCTAATCTACTTCTTGCTGGAGACGGTTCTTCGCGCGCCGCAAGCGTTGAAAAAAATGCCAATGACAACCAACGCCAACGACGAACGCAAAGGAAGCGACGGCCTGCATATTCGATGGGACGATACCTGTGGCGTGCTTGAGTTGGTGTTCGCTGAATCCAAGATTTGGCAGTCGTTTTCCGGTGCTTTGAACGGTGCATTCAAAAGCATGGAAACCTTTCACCAATCCAGAGTGAAGCAGCACGAGATAAACACAGTTACGCAGGGTTTTCTAGAACTTAGCACGGAGCTACAGGCAAAACTGGTGTCCTACATTGAAGGAGAGAACGCTTCCCACTGTCGGCTTGCGCAAGCCTGCTTGATCGGATTCAACTGGTCCGAGTATGAGTGCTTGGGTGATGAGAGGCGGGCTGCCTTTGTCACAGAATTTGAGCAGCGATATCGACAATGGGCGGAGGGGATGCGAGACTCTTTAAATGAAAAACTGAGAACATTCAAACACAAGGAACTCCGATTCGAATTCTTCATGCTTCCGTTCAAGGATGTTGAAGTCTTTCGAGCCTGGTTCATCGAGGAATTGACTGGTGGGAGTGGATGACGCTTCCAACGAGTCACAAGTTTGACCAAATTTATCGGTCACTGCTCGTGGCGGACGTTCGGCAGCACCTCGCCAGCTTCTTCCCGAGCCATGGCTTCCCGGAAGAAGAAGATCTCGCATATGTCCTTTCGGTAGCCACCCGCCTCGCTTTGTCAGGTGGCGGCGACACTGTTGAGAATGCGCACGCGGGCCGTCGCGCGTATGAAGTAGCGATCCGTTGTTTGAACTTTGCGAATGGTTCCACTCCTGCCGTACGAGCAGTCTGCGACCTGGTACTCAGTAGGATCGGAAACTTTCCTGCGCGCCAACTTCTCCGTGGCCAGACAGAACGATCCAGCGCGGTGAACGATCCCTTCCTTGGATTGGAGATGTTAGTTCGAGAGTATGAGAACAAATTGCATGGCACTGGAGCGGATACCGTGCTTACGGACTTCCAAGTGCGACTCATCCATGCTCTCGAAGCAAACAGATCGGTAAGCGTTTCGGCACCGACGTCTGCGGGCAAGTCGTTCACACTGGAGATCGAGCTGCTGCGAAGACTGAAAGACGAGCAGTCGTATGTGGCGGCTTTCTTAGTTCCGACGCGTGCTCTAATTCGTCAAGTCACGTTTGACCTCGTTGGGATGCTGCGGGACAACGATCTCAACTCAGTTCCCGTACTGTCGGCACCCACGGTCCCCGAGAACATTGCTGATACTCACAAACTGATTTATATCCTCACGCCAGAAAGATTAGCGACGCTTCTGGCGTCGGACGATAGTAGGCTGACCATTGACGCCATAATGGTCGATGAAGCACATGAGATCGGAGAATCCAATCGAGGACAAACCTTGGAGCGGGTTCTCGCAGCGATGCTGATTCGTTTTCCTAAGGCCCGATTATTTTTTTCGAGTCCACTCCGATCGAATCCTGAATTGCTACTGCGATTGTTCGGGCGCGAAGAGCATGGGGAGCATTTTATCGAGCATCTGAGTCCAGTAACCCAGAACATCATCAACATCCGCAAGGTGTCGCACAAAGTCAAGACAGCTTCGATGGAGCTTGCGATAGAAAACGAAGTAATGCCGTTGGGCACCGTAGAACTTCCGTTTGCATTTCGGGGTTCGTACATGGGTAAGTTCGCGTTTCATTTTACAAACCCTACGGATACATCAATCATCTATTGCAACGAACCAAGCGCTGCCGACAAGGTTGCGTTGGAAATTGCGGAAGAAGTTCAAAATGAAATCGACGACACGGATCTCTCAGATCTGGCTAGCTTCCTTCGCCAAGAGGTGCATTCCCAATATCGGCTTGCTTCGCTGGTTCGCAAAGGCGTCGCCTTCCACTACGGCAATATTCCTCAGATCATCCGCGGACGCTTGGAGGAGCTGCTGCGTGATCGCAAACTTCGGTTCGTTTGCTGTACGAGTACGTTGTTACAAGGAATGAACCTCCCCGCAAAGAACATATTTGTCGAAGACCCAAAGAAAGGTCGCGGGGCTCCTATGAAGAAGGGGGACTTTTGGAACTTAGTTGGTCGCGCTGGGAGGTTGTCGAAGGAATTTCACGGCAATGTATTCTGCATTTACGGTAAGAAGTGGGATAGGGATGTGACTTCCGATAGGTTGGCAGTGATCGAGTCAGCTTTCGAGGTAGCTTTGAAAGAACGCACGGCGGAACTGCTTCAAGTCGTAAAGGAACCGCCACAGTCGGCGGAATCTAGGGAACTGTCGTGGGCCGAGCAGACTTATGCGAGGATCTACTCCGATTTCGTCTCGTCCGGCAAACGACTGGCGGACACGCTGGATCGGAAAACAAAGAGCGAATTCGCGGAGATTGACTCGTTCTCAGAGAAGTTCAAGAAAACGTTACCCGACACAATCTTTTTGAATAACTTTTATGTGCATCCGTCCCGGTTGGAATCGGTGGCTTCGTTCCTGCGCGGGACACCGGACCTCCGATCATGGCTTCCGGTTTATCCATCTGCTGAGGGATCGTACCAACGGTTAGTTGCGATTTTCGAATTGATTGAGCAACTCTTGGTCCGGTCTCAAACTCAAGCGTTTCGCTACCACGCTTACCTAGCGAATCAGTGGATGCGGGGAAACTCGCTAAGAGAATTGGTCGCAAACAAAATCGCAAGGTCTGGAGCCGAAGGGGTTGATGAAATCAATGCGACGATCCGCGAACTATTCCGCGACCTTGAAGAGGAGCTTCGCTATAAATACGTCAAGTATGCCCGCCTATATTGCGACGTGTTGCACGCCGTTCTCTCGGAGCGCGGCCTCGTGAAGGAGGCCGAAGCGCTTTTGCCTATTTATCTTTTCTTGGAATATGGCGCGGCGAACCAAACGCTAATCAACTTGATGGCTATCGGCCTGTCGCGTACTAGTGCCCTGTTGTTTAAGTCCTTTCTGACTCTTCGCGACGATCTGAGCGCATCCGATTGCCAGGGTCATGTGAATCGCGTAAACGTGGAGCGGAGCAACCTTCCTGCGCTCTGCAAGGCCGAGATCAATCGACTGCGGCGAACAAGGCTATGATTATGACAGTTTCACTCACGAGGTTACATTTTGTGAGAGAGGTTTGTACTGGGCGAAAAAGTGATCTCGGTGTTCCGAGGCAAGCACGCTGAGTGCCGACGAACCACACGTGCGACACACGCGGAGAGAGCAAGTGCTGGAATTGATTTATTTTGTGATGGGTGGGTTGGTAGGGGCGGTGGGGATCGAACCCACCACTTTCGGGCACTTTGGCTACGTGCACCGACCGGTCATTATATTAATGTCGCAGCGTGGCATCTACAAGCCGAACAAGGCCAGTGCTCTCTCAACCCGTGCAAGGTCAAATTGATGGGTGCGAAGAATTTCGAGATAGCTCAGTTTATTCCCCAAGCACAGCTTGTGGTCAGCCTGCAATTTGTAGCCGTGGCAAGTCCCACAGATGCATTGAAGGTTTTCTCGACGGTCAGGATTCCCCGCCCTTAATCGCCGGATGAGCCTTGCTGGCACGATGTGATCCACATGTCGTCTTACGCCAGCCAGCTTAAAATCCAAACCGCAAGACTCCACTTCACAATTTCCGCGCAGGGCGGAGATCCGATGAGTTCTCCAGCCCTTTCGGTTCGGGGCTGTGCCAGGCCATTTACGATCCATGCCTTCCCAACGCACCGGCTTTTCTTGCGTCCTAAATTTTGCCTTACAGAACTGGCAGCGACGATAGCGATATGTTTGCTGCGAAGACACTTAGTTCTGAAGACTTCTGTTTGGCTATTTTTGCAGTAGGGACAACGCATGGACAAGAACCTCCGTTTTGGCAGAGTGGCTATGCTCAATGCGACGCGCCTAGAGGCGGACATCATGATTGATGAAGAAGCGATCTCTTTTGCGAATTCTTCGAGTTGAGGGCGAATTGGGATATTCTTCTTAGTGGTTTCTTGTGCTTCAACTTTTTTGCTTGACAAATACACCATCTAGGGCATATTAAGAATGAGGACTTACTCGATCTCCGACGCGGCGAAGCTCTTGGAAATTGACCGCACAACGCTCCGGCGCTGGCTTCGGAAGAAAAAGATTCCTGTTCCGACTCCTGGGATCATCGAAGGACGGCTCTCGAAATGCTGGACGGAAGATGAAATGGCCAAAATAATAGAGCACAAGGCGACGGGATACTGGGGTAAGGGCATAAATCGAAAGACGGGCAAGAGGGCCAAACGAACCAAGAAGTAAGTAAGCGGGACGCGCCGGTGCCGTTAACACCAAACGCGCCCCTGACCACAGTCGCACGTCTGAGGTGCAACGATGGCTGGAACAGAAGTTATCTATTTTCCGTTTGGGTTGCAACTTCCCAGGCGCCAAGACTTTCTGGCTCATTTCCGTCCTGAGCCTGTAGCAAAATCCCCACCATTGATCATCCGCTTACCCAGGGTTTTGTCTTTTCGTCCGCGGAACGGCTTCCATTCTGCCGCCGTCTCCCTGAAAGGATTCGACTAAATGAAAGTGGATGTCTATGCCGAGATGTATCTGTGGAACCGCGGCGTTGATTCGCTGATTCGGGTGCTACAGCGTTTAAAAGCTCTCTCCATCTGCTCGAAGCAGCGGATGAAAGTGCATGAAATGAGGCTCGAGGAACTCCGCGCTGGGCTCAACGCCGATTTCGCCGATGCCACCGCAGCACGAGAGCGACTGGATGAGAGTCGGCTTTGCCTGCAACGGACTGCGTGGGAAGCACGCCGAACCGGCGATCCCGTGAAACAGGCTGAGCCTGCGACTGGTGTTTCCCGCCTCGACTAAAAAGGGAGTCTGGAAGCGTCACGTAAGCATACGGCGCATACATTCACATCCAACTCATACGTAAGCTTTCACCGCTTACGTTGCCAACAATGTTGGCAGCGCGTACACAAACAGGCGTCCGATGGGGGAATGGAAAGCGCCACTTAGTTTGCGAATCAGCCGGGACCTGCGCGCCGAGCTCGAGCAGCTCGCTGCACGGGAGAGGCGCACGCTCGGCAACGTGGGCGAGTTGCTTTTGGAGTGGGGCGTCGAACAATTAAAGACTGCGGGCTCCATGGAACGTTTGTTGAATAGCAAGGCCTCACTCCCTGGTCGCAGTTCCCGAGGACGAGGGCTGAAGGAATAAGTTCCGTTGCAGGAAACGATATGGAGGATTTCTTAGCGGCGCGGTTTCCTTGTCTTCTGCCACAAGCGGAAGCTAACTCCGGTGTTCCCTCACCTCGAGAGCAAATCGAAATCTCGGACGAACACCTTCTCTCCCGTCTCTCCGTTGGAGATATCGAAGCGCTGACGCCACTGTTCAACCGTTACGTCAGGGTCGTCCGCCATATCGGCCGAAGGATTCTACGCGACGACAGCGAAGCCGACGATCTCTGTCAGGACCTGTTCCTCTTCATCCAGCGGAAATGTGCGATCTTTGACAGTTCGAAAAGCTCGGCTGGCTCTTGGATTGTTCACATGGCGTATCAGAGAGCAATTGAGCGACGACGCCGTTTGGCAACTCGGCAGTTCTACAAATGCGAGGACCTTCAAAGCAGCGCCTGTCACGCGGTCGCTATGCCGACCACGGAGAACGATTATTCCCCAGAGGCGGTGTTTGGACGTAATGGTCTAGAGAGGATACTCGGCGGATTGTCCGAGTATCAACGCGAGACCCTGCGCCTATACTTTTTCGAGGGCTATACGCTGGCCGAAATCAGCGCGAAACTTGGGCAGCCCCTGGGAAATGTGCGAAATCACTATTACCGAGCTCTCGATAAGTTGCGGAGGCAGATGTTTGGGCGTAAGACTCTAGGCAGCTGAGGTATATGGTGTACAACGGAAATAAATCAGAAGACGGGAAATGGTCGGACATGCGACCACATGAGGAGTTTCTAGAACTTTGCGCAGCCTCGACTACGGGCGAGCTGTCGGAGAATGAGCAACGGAGGTTGCGCGAACACCTCGCGGCATGCCCAGAATGCCGGCAGGCTCTAAGGGAGTTTGAAGCGGTAGTTGATGTCGGCGCGCCTCTGTTGTCCGCGGAACTGGCCATACCCAATTCACAGGAACGAACCTCAGTACCTGCACAGGTCGCCGAGCCGGTCCCTGCTGTCACGCCACCTGCCGAAAGCTCAGGGCCAGAATCCGATCTGACGGAACAAAGGAAAGGGTTCACTCTTGCGCGTCGAAACGGCAGTCATCGTACACACGTGAATTGGAATTACGTCTGGATGCCGTTCGCTGCCGCCGTGCTGCTTATCGCGGCTTTAGGCTTCTATTCGTATCAAGTTGGTAGACGCCATGCTCCGCAAATGACCCAGGCGACATATACCCGCGTGGACAGCAAGCTTGATGCCCTTGAACAACAATTGAGTGACGTGGGCCATGAGCGCGAAGTTTTGAGAGCGCAACTCGCGGAGCGAGATCGAATGATTCGGGAACTGCACCGTCAGATCGAGGGCGAATCTGCGGCGTTGAGCGACGCGAGGAATACCCAGGCCGATCTCGAGCACTCACTCCAAGACGCGTTAAGCAAAAAGCAACAAATGGCGCAACAACAAAGCAGTGTCGGACAAAGCTTCGATGCCGCTCAAGCATCGCTGCAGAAAACGCAAGCTGAGCTGGATGCCGCACGACAACAGCGAGACCAAGACCAGGTGCAGGCTGGGAGCCTGGAGGCGCAGATCAATGATCTGAATGCACAGCTGCGGCTGAGCGAACAGAAAATCGGCAAGCAGGATGATTTGCTGGCGGATGACCAGGACATCCGCGATTTGATGGGCGCACGCGAGCTCTATATCGCCGAGGTGTATGACGTAGCCCGCGATGGCGCGACCCGAAAACCTTATGGCCGGATCTTCTACACGAAAGGCAAATCGCTCGTTTTTTACGCCTATGATTTAGATCAGCAACCCGGAGTGAAGAATGCCAGTACGTTTCAGGCGTGGGGCCAGAGTGGTCCGGACCAGCAGCAGGCCATAAACCTTGGCATCTTCTACCAGGACAGCGTGGCAAAGAAGCGCTGGGTACTCAAGTTCGACGACCCGAGCAAGCTCGATCAGATCAACGCTGTTTTTGTGACTGTGGAACCCCGCGGCGGAAGCCACAAGCCGGATGGTAAGGCTCTGCTGTTTGCCTCACTGAGAATCGAGCCGAATCATCCGTGATCAAGCTGCTGCTTACACAGGACAGCCGAATCGAGTTTTTCGTCGAACCCCGAGTGATACAACTTTCAATTCTCCTGCGTAGGTCGAGAGAGAGTTTTGCTCGATCGTCGTTCACAGGAGAGCCAGAATGCCAATGCGTAAGATTGTCTTTCTCGCCATCCTCAGTCTTCTCTTCTTAGCGCGTGTTCACGGACAATCTCCCCGCGGAACCATCAGCGGACTGGTCGTCGATCCGTCCGGCGCCGTAATTCTCGGTGCTGAGGTTATCGTCGTCAACGAGGCGACGCGTGTTCAGTATTCGACGAAGACGAACGCTGAAGGAATCTACGTCGTCCCCAGTCTCCCGCCGGGACCGTACCGCATCCAGGTTGCGAAGATCGGCTTCAAAACGATCATCAAGCCCGACATCATTCTGCATGTTCAGGATGCCCTGGGTATTAACTTTACTCTCCCAGTCGGTGCCGCCTCCGAAGTGATTACCGTGCAGGGTGGAGCGCCACTTATCGACACGGAATCCGGCACCGTCAGCACCGTGATCGACCGCAATTTCGTTGGCAACCTTCCCCTTAACGGTCGAAGCTTTAACACTCTTCTCCAATTGACGCCCGGTGTTGTCATTGCGCCCTCGACCGCTGCTGGGGGGCAGCCCGGCCAATTCAGTGTCGCCGGACAGCGGACTGATGCCAACAATTTCACTGTCGATGGGGTCTCCGCCAATTTTGGAGTCAATTCGGCTTATCTCGGCCAATCGGGCACAGGTAACGCCCAGGCGTTCAGCGCATTGGGAGGTACGAGCAGTCTCGTATCGGTGGATGATTTGCAAGAGTTCCGAGTCGAAACATCGTCTTTCGCGCCAGAGTTTGGCAGGGCACCAGGCGGCCAGGTCATCCTAACGACTCGATCCGGGACGGACGAATTTCACGGCGGAATTTTCGATTATTTCCGGAATACGGCTATGGATGCAAATGATTGGTTCTCCAACCAGGCTCGCATCCCGCGAGCGCCAGAGCATCACAACGATTTTGGTGCTTTTTTCGGCGGACCAATAGTCAAGGACCGCACATTTTTCTTTTTCTCTTACGAAGGGGCACGGCTCGATCTCCCGCAAACCTCATCGATTCAAGTTCCGTCTGAATATAGTCGATCGATTGCGCCTCCAGCGCTGGCTCCCTTCTTGAACGCGTTTCCCTTGCCGACTGACCGCACGAATATCTCGGGAGTCTACACATCTCAATTCACAGGTAATTACCCGAATAGCGGAAAGTTGAACGCGACGAGCGTTAGAATTGACCACACCTTTAATGGGCGCTTCTCAATCTTCGGTCGATATAGCAATGCGCCCTCTGACACTTTGGACCGGAACTACAGTCTGAGCACTCGTCTTTCGACTGAAGTCAACACTCAAACTCTCACACTCGGTGCGAACATGGTGCTGAGCAATAGCATGTCGGATATGATTCGGGGAAACTATTCACAACAGAGGTCTTCTCTTTCTTATTCCCAGGATTCATTCGGCGGAGCTGTCCCGCTTTCTCCGAGCGTCCTGTTTGATGGCCTCTCGGCCGCGAATACCTACGGTTACTTCTTCACCTTCGATACAAACCTAGCCATCATGGGGCCGTATGGAAGGAACCGCGCTCGGCAGATCAATTTTGTCGATGATCTGACGATGATTGAAGGCACACACGAATTGAAAATGGGAGGAGATTATCGCGGCATTTTCCTCGCCGTGAACCCCTATCACAATACCGTCGCATTGAGCTCTACGAGCGTCCAAAATTTCCTGTCTTCAGGCCAAGCCAGTTTGATCGCCCAAAGTGCGGTTCCAAGCAACATTCTTACTCATGCGTTGTCTCTGTACGCACAGGATACGTGGAAACTGACTGCCAGACTCGGAATTACCTACGGTCTTAGGTGGGAACTGAGTCCCGCTCCAGCAGCCCGTGGCGCGACAAGACTTGCATCTTGGAAGAATGTCAACGAGCCGCAGCAAATCACTCTGGCGCCGTTTGGCACGTCGCCTTGGAACACTACGCTCGGGAACTTCGCTCCTCGCGCCGGCCTCGCTTATAGCTTGACCCGAGACAACAGTTTGGTGATGCGTGCAGGAGCAGGCATCTTTTACGATCTCAGCGTGGGGTCGTCGGCACAACTGGCGGCCGAGTTCCCCAATCTTGCTAGCATAAACTATGCGAGCGTTCCTGTGCCGCTGACGAATGTCTCGCAATATCTTCCGGCGCTATCCACCCAACCACCTTACCCTGGAGTCGCCGGCGTCACCCCTGATCTGAAGCTCCCACGGTCATACCAATGGAACGTAGCTCTCGAGAAATCGTTTGGTCAGAAGCAGACGGTGTCCGCGACCTATGTCGGTCAGGCGGGCAGAAGTCTTCTTCGCACCGAAGCACTCTATCAGCCCAATTCGAATTTCACGGGCGAGTTTCTGCTAACTCAAAATTCCGCGCGGTCCAACTACAATGCGTTCCAGCTGCAATATCGCAGGAGTTTTTCGTCGGGCTTGCAGGCTTTGCTGAATTACTCTTGGTCGCATTCATTGGATAACGCTTCGAATGACGAAGTCGTTGGGCTGTCCAACACAGCAATCTCAGCAGCCAATGACTATGCTTCTTCTGATTTCGACATACGGCACAGTTTCTCGGGAGCAATCTCCTATTCAATTCCTATGGTGGGCAAGGCTGGACCAGTCGCTGTAGCGATGCGCAACTGGTCTATTGATGGCGTCATCGTCGCCCGGACGGGATTTCCCTTCAATGCGGTTCTACTCGGCGTGTCGCCTGACCCAGGCGGAGCCGCAACATCTCGTCCGGACCTTGTTGCGGGTCAGCCATTTTGGATTTCTAGTACTTCGGCTCCTGGGGGCAAAATCCTGAACGCGAACGCCTTTTCGATTCCGTCGACCATTCGACAAGGATCCGAGGGACGAAATGACATTCCAGGATTCGGGCTGACTCAGGTCGACCTTTCAATATCCAGAACTTTTCCTATTGCGGAGAGAGTTCATCTTCAATTCCGGGCCGACGCCTTTAACCTGCTCAACCACCCCAACTTCACCAATCAATTGGCCTACATTCAATATGGCTCGTTCTATCTCCAATCGCAGAGCATGTTGAATCAAGGATTGGGCGGGTTGAGTTCGCTCTTCCAAGAAGGCGGGCCGAGATCTCTTCAACTTTCGTTGAAATTGCTTTTCTGAAAACTGCGGTGGCTGATCACCATGAAGCGCGCATGTCATTTCATCGCTGCATTTTTGATTCTTCTCCTCTCGAATTTATCCTCTGGAAGGAGCGGCGTATCGCCATCCATATTGCAGTCAAAAAGATCGATTGCCGGAGGCTGGTGCCCCTGGTATGAACTAAAAACGAATCCAGAAAACGCGGAGAATCTGATCGCCTGCGGAACAAAATGGGACGCTCAACAGAATGCGCCATTTGGTTTTGTTTATACATCCTCAAACGGGGGCGCGAGTTGGACGACCGCTTTGGAGGACAGAAGTTCAGCCTGGGTTTCGGAACAATCTTGCGCATTCGGGCGAAATCACAGGGCGTATTTTATTTCCGAAGCTTCGAAGGTCATCGATGGAGTACCTCATCATGAACTGGGCACTACGCGCCTTTTTATTTCTAGAGACAACGGACATCGGTGGACGGAATCTTTACGGACTGGATGGGCGGATTATTCAACCTCCGCCGTTAGCGGGTCATCCGGCCGCCTCTACACTTTTTTCGACTTCCCGAATACGCGCGATCCTGCGAGGGCTTGGGGCAACACGGTCGGTTTATTATTGTTTTCAGCCAATGGCAATCATGTCCAGGGGCCATTTTACGATCCAGCCATGCGCGAGCTTAACTACATGGGGGCCTATCCTTCCGATGCAGTCGCGCTAAAGAGCGGTGCCGTCGTCGCTTTGTACTACGGCAAGCGGGAAACCTCGCATGGTTGGCAAGGAGACCTCGGGATCATCCGCGCCGGGCCCTCGCGCGAGCCATCTGTTCAATCGGTCATCATCCACCGATCGCGCCTCGGAGCTGATCAAGACTGTTCCCGTTTTACCGACGAGTCGTTGGCATACGATGCTGGTCACGACCGATTGTTCCTCGTCTATCTGGCTGGCTGCAAAGCCGCGCGGCGCATCATGCTGACCTCATCGGCGGACAGGGGGAAGACGTGGGCGAGGAGCCTGGCCCTTTCGGCTCCGCAGAGTGTGAATGCATCCGCATACTCCCCTTCGCTCGCCGTACTTCCGGGCGGCACTTTGGGGCTTCTCTGGGAGGAAGGGCTTTCTTCAGGACGTTGGCTTTTTTCGTATATTCAGGGGAGTGGACTGGCTTGGCCTCCGCTGTTGCTATCTCGCGGTCTCGGCGACTATCAGCCGAGCAGCGATTCCCTCTGGACCTGGGTGTATCAGCACAGCGGATCCCAAGATTGGGGCCCGGGCACTCCTCTCAACTCACTGTCGACACTTGTTGTGCGCAATGAGTTCAATGACGTTTGGAGAGCAAACGGCTTAGCCGGAACCGAGAAGAATTTCCTGGCGGTCTGGCCGATCGGAACCCCTGGTGGAATGAGGCTGAAGTTCGCAGTGCTCGGTTCCAGCGGCTCAAGTGTGAATAAAAGCCCTGCGGAACACGACCATTCGGCGCAAGATGACGTAACGGAAGAAACCGTTGTCCTCTATGGCGGAGCGCAATCCTACCACCCTGCCACTGGGACGATCAGCGTTCTCGTGGCCATCGCAAATCGGGGAAGCAGGCCTCTCGAAAATCCGGTCACGCTTGAAGCCACCAAGATCACCTCGCCCGTAGGTGTCGTTCGTGTCACGAATGCAACGAACGGGCTGACAGGCGCGGGTGCCGAATGGGACATCAGCTCATCCGTTACCGGCGGGGCAATCCCCCCAGGGGCTCGGAGTAATCCCTTCTGCTTGTCCTTCCACTTGAACTTTCGTCCGGACGATTTATTGGCCTCATCGGACCGCGACCTCCTGAGATTGAAATTCAGGGTCCTCGCAGGCGCGGCTCCGGCTGGTGACGGCCCATGCTCCTCGTGCTCCGCGCGGCCAGATTATAACTTCCAGCATTGACGATAATAAAGAAAGGGTGCTCCGAACGCATTGGAGCACCCTCCCGAAGATCACTCGTCAGCTTCGTACGCGGTAATGGAGTGGTAGTCTGGATTATCCATTACCGTGCCGGTCGGTTTCAGACCGCTGAGAATGGCCTCGGCGGCGTTTGCTACTGCAACTACTTTTGGCTTTTCGTACTTCATTTTATTTTCCTCCTTGTGAGTAATATTCAACCCAGTCGGATTGAATCTCTTTCGCACGGCTCTATCGCTCGCCAATGTTGGCAAGCCCGATCATCTGTATCGTTTGCATGCCTCCTGTCGGCGCGTCGATTGGACGGTTTCGATCGGGGCATGTTCCACAGCCAGGCAGCAAGATAAATGGAGCGCAACAAACCGACGATAGGCACTTCCTCTCCTTGCCGCGCCTTTTGCAGGGATTCGCGAAAAGCCTTTGTCTCGAAAATTCCAGGCCAAACGTTCGCCGTTTGCAGCATCAAGTTTTCCAGGCTGGTCCAATCCGCAGAAATCGCTCTCATGCTGGAGCGCCTGACAAAAGCCTTGCGCCTTCTGCTCAGGACAGCGGGCGGAACAATTCCTGAGAGTGCACGACGCATCAAAGACCGGCGTTGGCCTGGACGAACGAGCTGTTCGCGAGGGATGGCATAAACGAACTCCAGCAGATCCCTGTCAAGGCAGGGGTAGCGATTCTCGTAAGGAAGCACTGGAAACAAAGCGGCGCACTGCAACTGCCTCCTCAACCCTTCGAGCGTGCTTAGGTTTTCCTGAAAGGATGGCAGAGAGCCGAAGAACGTAATTCTGTGCGGGTATCCAGTTAGCGCAGTTCGATGCCGCTTCACGAAGCTGCTCTGCACCCACGGAGCAGGTCGCACATGTGTGGGGACCCCGGCCAGGCTGGGAGGCAAAAAACCTCGGAGTACATCGAAGAACAGATGGAACCACGGGCTGCGTTTATTTAGCGTCCAGAGTTTTAGCTGCCGAACGAGCGTCCTGAAGCGGCACCTCGACAGGAGATTGGAGAGTTCGGGGATTGCTGTCGGAACACCGCCGAACACTTCGTCTCCTCCCACTCCGGAGAGAACGATACGATTTCCCTGCGCGATCATACAGGTCACAAGCTCTTCCGCGGTCGTATCGTGCGCGCCGGCACCGGGGCTTGCCGCAGGCGAACCGTTCGCGGAGCCAAAATGAAAAGTATCTTTCGAACTAACATCAATATGGCAGCCAACTCGACCGCGCTGTTCTTCAATTTGGGTGAAATATGGCCTCTCGTTCCAGTTGGGTTCGGAGTCGTCGTAGTAGGAAACGGTGTCAAGTCGAGAAGTTTCGGCAATACTTTGCGCGATGATTCGGTCCGCCATGCACACGATCGAGGATGAATCCATTCCGCCGCTCAGCTCCGCCAGCACCGGAGCATCTGAGCGCAATCTTCTTCGTACCGATTCTCCGAAAACCGTTCGGAAGTGCTCTTCATATTCGCTCTCGCTTACGTAGCGGGTCTGTTTGTGCGGATCAAAATCCCAGTACTTGGTGGCAGTTTCTTTCCCTGGGCGGAGGCACAGGAATGTCGACGGCGGGACGGCGTGAATGCCCACGTATGGGGTCAAATGAGCGGCGGGAAAAAACGCCAGCCATCCGGCGATGTATTCTTCTTCGAGCTCGAAGGTTTTCCCTGCCAGCAGGACTAACGGATCGAGAATCGTGCTCCAGACGACCTGCTCCTGATCAGCGGCGTAATAAAGGTGCCGCGTCCCCAGGAAGTCCTTAGCGAGGATTAGTTCATGGTCTCTCGGGTTCCAGACCGAGAGCGCCCAGTCACCAATGAGTTTGGCGAAGCACTTGGTTCCCCACTGTTCATAGGCCGCAGCGGCAATCTCGACGTCGGCCGATTCAAGCGTCGCACGGCTATGTAGCTGGCGGATTAGTTCTTCGCGGTTGTCGAGCCGCCCGTCCCAGGTAAGCACTGCGCCGGAAGCTAACTGGTGCGGCTGCCGCTCTCGCCGGGATTCCCGGGTCGTGTGGAAGCCTCTATATATAATGTCCACGCCGGGACCCGAATAGCGCCCTCCCCCGTCGGGTCCGTAGGGCGCGAGCAGCTCGGCCGCTTTATCGATATACTCCGGCGCGGCTGGCAGATCATTAAAACTCCATCTTCCGAACTGCACGCTCATGGTTCGTTCCTTCGCTTGCTCATCGCTGCTCCTAGCAGCGGTCGAGCACTGCGTACATCTCCCGCATGTATGGCTTGTCGTTCACTACTTGGCCCGCGACTTCGACCCAGGCGTGCGCCTTGAACGGCAGTTGCTGCGCGCCGATAACCATCTCCGCCGCTACCCCGTGCCGCCGCAACAGGCAAGTGGTCGCTGCTGAACGTTGCAGGCATTGCGCCTGCTTCCAGTACCAGATAGTCGCCAGATCCACGGCGTAGCAGATCCGCTCGATCGCCTGGGGCTCCGGTTCTTTCTTCCGCACCGGATAGTTCCGCACTTTGGCGTAGAGCGCCTCAAAGTTGCCGCGCGCGAGATACACATCGAAGAGAATCAGCTTGGCGTAGGCGCGCAGGCTGAGAAATCGCATGGCCGGACTCCCTCCTCTCAAACCCCGAGTCCCAATTGATCGCAAAGAAACGCCATCCGGTCGGTGAGCGCTTCGACCCTTTGGCTCAGAGGCAGCACCGGAGAGTGTCCGCGAAACGGGCTGTAATCGAGCACGATAGGACGCTCCGAGCGGCTCGCTGCCTGGAGCCTGGCAGTCATTTTCCTCGCGTGCAGCGGATTGCAGTTGCGGTCGGCGTCCCCGGAAACCATCAGCACTGCCGGATACCGAACCGCATCGCGCACTTGGTGGTACGGCGAGTAGGCGCCGAGTGCCTGGAAATCCTTTGGGTCCTCTGCGGTGCCGAACTCCTCTTGCCAGACGTGCGCTCCGTCGAACAGGTGATAGCGCAGCATGTCGAGCATCGGCACCATGCACACGACCGCGCGAAAAAATTCCGGCCGCTGGGTCATGGTTGCGGCCACCAGCAATCCGGAATTCGACCCGCCGAAAATCGCGAGCTTCTCCGCGCTGGTTCGCCCGGTCTGGATGAGCCATTCGGCGGCGCAGAGAAAATCGTCGTAGGCCGTCTGCCGCTTGCAGCGCTTGGCGGCCTCGTGCCACGCGGCGCCAAAATCCGATCCACCGCGAATCTGCGGCAGCGCGAACAGGCACCCGCGCTCCATCAGAAAAGCCACGAACACGCTGAACTGCGGCGTCATGGGCACCCCGTATCCCCCATAGGAAGTCATGATCACTGGCTGCTGGTTCTCGGCGAGGATCTCGCGGCGGCCGGCGAGAAATATCGGGATGCTCGTTCCGTCCTTCGAGCGGAACCAAGCGCGCGTGTGCGCGAACTTCGCGGAATCGAAAGGAATGTTTCTCCTGGACCACACGCTCCTCTCGCCCGAGAGAGCGGAATATCGCGTGATCGCTATGGGTTCGGTGAACGATTCGGTTTCGAAGAACGCTTCATCGCTCCCCTGCGACCCTGCGGCAAGGCGGATGGTCTTGACGCTCGAACCGGCGACCACCCGGAGTTGTCTTCCCGCGAGATCGAAAAGCAGCACGCGGGTCCGGCTCCCGCGGATGTAGGAAACAAAAATCCGCTCTCCAGAAACGAGCCACTGATGAATTCGCGCGTCGGCTTCCCCAATGACCTGGGTCCATTCGGGCATCTCACCAGACCGCAGGCGCAGCTCCACAATGCGAAAATTCGGCGCGTCGCGATTGGTCAGCGCCAGGATTCTGTCGTTGGCGAGCACGGGAACAAACGAGTAATCGGCATCTTCCAAAACACATTCCGCCGGGCCTTCCCCTTCGAAAGGTATAAGGTGGAAACTGGTGCGCGTCTCTTTCCCGAACCGAGATGTGATAAATCCGATCCGCTTCCCGTCGGCAATGAGGCCCAACCGGAGAGAAGGATCTTCCCCGGCGAAGAAGATCTCTCGGTCCTCTGAAAAATCTGTGCCCAGAATGTGGCGCTGGGCTGACCGGTAGAACGGTCTTTCGGAATCAAGCGCCTCATGGACGTAAACGAAGCTCTTCGCGTCCGGCGCGAAGGCGAATCCCCGCAAGTAGCCTCTTGGCAGAATGTCGGGGAGCGTCTTGCAGCTTTGGGTGTCCACGATGGCGAAAGTCCCGGTGCGCTCTCCGCCCTGCTTGATCTCATAGAGCAGCAGCTTTCCGTCAGCGGACGCGCGCAGAGGCTTGACTGCGGTATGAATTCCCTGGCCCAGTGCGGAGGGATCGACCAGCAATTGGTCGCGGCCGTCTGGTGCCTCTCGCACGTAAATGCACGCCTGCTCCTGATCCGCAAGGCGCTTGCGGAAGAAGTAGCGGCCTCCGGCTTTTTGCAGAGAATCATATGTTTCCACCGCGAGGAATTCCCGAATGCGTTTTTCAATCTGTTCGCGGCCAGGGATGTTGTCGAGGTAGGCGCGGGCGTAGCGCGTCTGCTCGGCAATCCAAGCACGCGTGCGCGGCGAGTTCTGCTCTTCGAGCCAGCGGTAGGGATCGCTGACCGCAACGCCATGAAGCATCTCGGTGACCGGCTCGACCGCGGACACTGGCGGAGACAGGGTCAGTCCAGGCACAGTTCGCTCCTCTCGGCCGCCTCAATCGCTTCGCGGTACATGCGGCGCGCCAGACTGCGAAAATACCCGGCAAGTCTGGGATCGTCCGCAGCGTCAACCGCGCGCCAGGAATCGCTGGCTACAGCGTAGGAAAAGACGGCGATGAGCGGGGCGAGCGTGAACGCCCGCCGCAACTCGCTTGATGAGTACAGCTGTGTCCATGGCCGCAGATAGGCGGCGGCCAGCCGTTCGCCGCCCGCCGGTTCCTCCATCCCGGCGCGCGTCAGGTATTCGTGGAGGTATTGGAACGTCAGAAGCGGATTTGTGACGCAGGCCTCCGACCAGTCGAGAAACGCGCAGCGATCCTCGGAAACGATGATGTTTCCTGGATTGCAGTCGGTGTGGCCGAGGGTGTCCGGAAGCCCGAAACTCGCAAGCAGCGCGCAGGATTCCCTCAGCCCCTCGCCAAGCGTTTCAAGCTCCGACGGGTCAAGCGGCGGAGGCGCAGGCTTCTTCTGTGCCGTCATGAGTTCGCCCATGCGCTCGATGAAGGGATCGATCCGCTCGACGAGACGCGGAATTCTCAGGTCCCGGCAATGCGCTTCGAGCAACTCGGCAGCGCTTCCGATCGAGGCGATCTGGAGCGCGGCAAGCTCCTCCGCAACTCGCTCCCAAGCCGCGAATTCCGGGATTTCATCAAGCGACGTTCCGCTTGCTTCTTCCGAGAGCCAGCCGTTCCATTCGCGGCGAACACCGAGAACATTGGGAAGGTAGCGTGGAAAGAGCCGCGCCAGGGCCAGTGTGACCGGCAGCTCATGGGTGTTCGGCTCGCCGGCGGCTTTGAACCATACGGCTCCCACATCAGTCTCGAAGCGAATAAGACTGAACGTCGGACTTGCATTCAATTGCCGAAAAGCGCCGGTCAGCCGCAGGCCGCGGGGCGCAATCTGTTCCTGGGTCCAGCGGAAGAGCTCCCGCAGCCAGCCGCAACAGGCGAACTGCCCGGCGATTTGCCCTTTGGCGTATCCGTCCAACCGCGCGAGCGATTCGTTGATCGCCGCAGTCTCCGGCGAATGACAGCAGCGCGCGGCGACCGAGCGCGGAATCCAATAGGTACCTGGCTGCGATTTTTCGTTCTGACGTATGACTTCCATAACCGCGCACCTCAGGGCGTTTGCACCGTTCTTCGGGACGTCTGTCACCAGCAAACAATAGGCTTCAAGCCTCCAGGCCCGCGCAACTTCGGCGGTCAGTTGCTCGGCCAGCCGCTGTTCAGGGTCAACATCAACGCGCGGGAGAATCCAGCCCGGACCGTTCGGCAGAAGGAGGATCTCCGAAGCGTTTCGCCGAGTGATCATCACGCGGTAGGTGCTGGCGGGTTGTGTGGGCAACTCCACAACGAAGACCTTGTCGTTTCCTTCTAGGTGACCTGGGCGGAGCGCGCCGGCTGCAGGATGTGGTGCTTGTGCAGATTCTCAATGAACTCCCGGACGTCGGCGCGCACCACCTCCAGGCTCACTTGGTAAGTTCTGCTGATGTCATCGGCGATGCGCGATTCGTCATAGCCCTGCTGCATCAATTCGAGGATCCTGGCGCCGACCACGTTTAGGCAGAACATCTGCCCGTGGTGCACGTCGAGCAGAATTCCGCCATCGGGTGTCTCGGTTCGCCGGATGGTGTCGGAGACTCTGAACATTGATATCGGGCCCTGGAGCCATTAAATCTCGATCGCTCCAAGTGAATGAAACACTCGCACCTAGCGGGAGAGAAATCCAGAAGAGGGCGGTTTTGTTCGTATCGGGACAATTCGGGCCCTAATCGTTTGTGAATACGGGACATAGTCCCCAGCGACGGGCTGGTCGCGCGCCGCGAGCGTTCGCCCCCCAGACATAGAGAAGGTCAGCATAAACGCGGCTTTCTTTGAAACTTTGAGGAAATCGAGACAGAGAAGAGCGCCCGATATTCACGTTTGGCGCGGCAAGGAGTTATGGACTCAAGCGTGGGAAGGCTTTTCGTGACCGGCCACCCGCCTTCTCGCCATCAGGGGAATTCTTCTCCTCTCCAACATGAAGTGCAATCGCGATGATCTCCCCCAGATAGAGAGTAGGGATCACCAAACCTCGTCAGTGTCCCGTGCGAAGATAGACTCGCGCACAAGAGGCCCGATCTTCTCGGAATCTGGAATCAAGGAATCAGCGATTTTGATCGCCGACGCGCTGGAAACGTGCGGACTGAACCCTTAGACGCTCAAAACTGCCAATCTTAGTTGCCTAGAACTCTTCGCAACCCGCCTCATTTCCCCGAGGGAATTTGGAATGCGCGGGGGATTCGACGGTCGAGGGTCGCAAGAACTGCGCCCTTTGCTCTTGCGAGCTGCGCGAGGTGTCCGTCGGTTATCTGTCTTGCGGACTTGACCCAACCAGGTAGATGGCTAATGTCGTGGTCGTCAGGAATAAACGTAAATTGCACGATTGTCGCGGCTCTTAGCTGGAGCAACAGGTTTCGGGCCTGAGAAGCGGCTAGTCCGTACTGCGGGGCTTGCGCGAGAACTCGCACGAAGCCGAGCTCTGTGATCGAGCAGGTAGCCAGTTGGGGAGTTCCTCGGGAAGTCAGCGCGCGCACCCAAGCAGTAACTCGCTGGTGGAATTCATGCTGAAGAAAACCAAGCGCGATCAGCGCATTCACGTCGAGGAGGTACTTCATGGAAACTCAACCAGAATCTCTCCGACCTGTTTGCTGGTCAGAAGGGGAGCCTCCGGTCCTGCGCTTAGGACCGGGAGCCCGGTGACTCGGTCAACGACGATGCTTGCCCTGGGCGATTGCGCCGTCCTTCGCGGAGTCAACACCACCCGCCCCGCTTGCACTTTCGCGTCGAGCGTATCGCCGGGCTGGAGACTCAACCTGCGGCGGATCGGACCGGGAAGAACGACCTGGCCCTTCGTGGAAAGCTTGGTCTCCATGGTAAGACAATCTTACCTAGTTTTTCATTGAATTGCAAGCACAGGGGGCGATTCTTCTGCGACGCGTTTGTCTAGAATCGGTGTAGCGAAACGTCGCTCATAGCGTCACGCCTGTCGCGGTGATTGCTCGTAGGGTCGACGGCAGAATCAATTAGCCATCGGATCGAAAGCGGTGTGACCAAAGCCAGCAGACTTGCCGCAGTAAGGCAAAGAAAACTCCCAACATGCAGGCGCAGTTGCGGTTTGATCTTAGGGAACAGCCAACGAAGTTCTGGCGGAAATGGCCCGGGCATACTTCCAATCGCTCTCGAATAGTGGCGGGCAGCGAGCACGAGATTCGAAGGATAAAAAGAGATGCACCACCAATTCTGCCATCTGTTCGCAAACTGAACCTCCGCAGTGAAATCGTTGAAGTTGCATGCAGAAGGGAAGTGGGTTTCATCAAGGCGAGTATTCGCAACCGAGACAGCCCGTCAAAGAAACCGCCTCAAAATCGTGGTGATCCTCCCGACAACCTCAGCATCGGCGCCATTCCTGAATTGTTGCGTGCCTACTCCGCCTCTTGGATAGCCATGAACGACAAGATTGCCTTCATCGAGAGTGCAACGGCCACAAAGATAGCTGCCGTCCCGTCTCAGAATCAGATAGAGGGTTTCCTCACAGACGGCGTCCTCCGTGGGCAAGGCGGGTTTCCGCGCTCTACGGTTGACGACAACGAATGTGGTGTTGATGAGCAACGGATGCCGCGGCGTCTTATCGCCCCCCACCCAAAACACATCCGAAAGTGAAAAACGCTTTAGGCCAGTGATTTCGTCGAGTGAAAATCTGAGGAAAAGCGGGACTTCTTCCCATTGATTCACGAGAGCGGCGAGGAAGCCGCTAGGTTCCCGGACATCGTCCTGGCCGGCGATCCGGAGTCCGTGACTTCGGCCAGGTAACTGCCCCGGCATGAGCTCGTCCGGGATCGGCTCGTGCCCGGCTTGGTCGAGAGGAAGGCCAGACGCGCGCAGAAATTGTTCGAATCCAATGCAGTACAGAACGCAAAGTGTGATGATCTTTTCGATGTGTCGCGGAGGTGCGGAGAGCACTTCGTAATCGGAGAGCGTGCTAGCGGCGGCAAAGTACAGTTCATCCGAGAGCGTGTCGGCAATCAAGCGGCTGATCGACGACGCCTCTCGAAAGGATAATCCCACGCTCATGCGAGAGCGCCGGAGAAGATCCTTGAGGCTTGATGGCTCGGCCGATGGGTATGCGAGTCGCGCCTTCGTTACAGCCGCTGATCTCGACATCACTGGCCCTGGACGATGAAGGGTTAGCCGACGAATTTCGGCGTCGATCACTCCGAGGATTCTCGCGTCCCTTCCTATGCGTAATTCACGCTCTGCACAAGGCCGTTGCGGGCAGTGCATCAGGACTCGGTCCCTTGCCAGCGGAATGAGCCGCGTGCATGTGCATCCGAAGTCGTGCTCGACAAGGAAGAAGGGTCCTTCGCCATTAGCGTTGCGACCGAGCAGCTCTTCTACGCGCCGGGTGTCGACCCTGACGACGCTCCCGGGAACGAAGTACGGAAGGGCATACAAGTCTTGGTCGCCAACCCTGGCATAGAGAAACTTCCTCCTATTCAGGCCGAGCAGGTCGCTCGCCCGTTTCGGCGCTGCCAGAGCTAAGAGCTGTCCCAGGGGAATGATCGCAGAGACCGGCCTGTCCTCGGTTCTTTCGGCGAACCAGGGAACCCATGCATGCATGTTATAGACGTTGGAATCCAACGTGGTTGTGCGTTGCTTGGGAATCATCAACTTAAGTCGAACAATTGCGTCGAGGTCGAAACCGAACACCGCGAGCCAGTCGGACAGTTGGTAGTTTGTGATGTGACTGAGCGCGAGGATTTGGCAGATCGTGGGGATCGACACAGCCCGTGCCAGGTCGTAATACAAGTTGTGCGGGATATAAGACTGCGAAGAGCGGCCAAAGAGTTCAGCGGACCGCCGAGAAACGCTGTAGAGAGTCAAGCCGCGTGTTGAGAGGATCTCCCGAACTTGCAGCGCCCTGTCCATTTGAATGCACACCAATTTCTCGGTGTATATCGGAGTCGCCGTGCGAGGAGGGAACAATTGCGGTGTTGGCCGCAATTGCGACCAATCGCAAGATTTTCAACAGAATGCATAAAACCGGTGTATGGATTAACGAAGATTCACGTAGCTGGACATAAACTGGGTTACGAGCGTAGGATTCCTGCAAATGGTGGCCCGCAGGCCGAGTCCGAGTGCCACAGAAAAGCTAAAGGAGTTGCGCGTGCGCCTGGGGCTGACTACGCGCGATGTCGAGGCGAAGAGTCAGCAAATCGCAGACGACAGGCACAACCGAGAATATTACCTTTCCCACGCGTGGGTGACGGACATCGAGAACGGCCAATTCAAGCCTAGCATCTTCAAGATCTACAGCTTGAGTGCCATCTATCACGTCGGGTATAAGGAGGTGCTCTCCTGTTTCGGTTTGCCGATCAGCGAACTGGGTCGTTATCGTGCCTCGATTGGTGTCCCGAGGACTCACCTATTGGGTGCCGAAACCGATCTTGAAACCGAGAAAGTATCATTGCCGGTCCAATTTAAGCCGGGGTTTCAATTAGAGAAGACGAATCTACTTGCGCAAGTGGTGGAGAAGTGGGACCAAATCCCCGTCGGTTTCTTGCAGCATCTCGACTTGCACAAATCCGTCTATGGCTATATCGGTCTAGAGGACTATACGCTCTATCCTCTGATCCGCCCCGGCTCGCTTGTGCAGATCGATGCAAGTCAGAGGAAGATCAGCACCGAGAAATGGAAAAACGAGTTCGACCGCCCCATCTACTTCGTGGAACTTCGAGTCGGCTACGTTTGCAGTTGGTGCCAGGTGGACAGCGGACAGTTAATCATTATTCCTCACCCGCATTCTCTCCAGGCTGTTCGCAAGTTTGACCATCCGTCGCAGGCCGAAATCGTGGGCAGGGTGACCGGCGTAGCCATGCGCATCGTCGAAGAGCGAGCACAAGGAACCGCGGAAACGGTTCGCAGCGCTAAGGAGTGAGCGCCCATAGTCGCCTGAGAAGCCTCGCGCCCATGGATGCAGAGACTCTTTTCCAACCATGGCCAATGTCGTCGGACCAGGCAAGTATGCCGGGCGTTTTCCTGAGAATTCCGAATCCATAGATCGAGGCCTTTTGTGAATCGTGGCTCGGTATATTTCATAACAGCATAGCCGCCCACGATCAGGTATTCAGTTTCCTTTTCGTTAAACGTGCGTAACAGTTCTTTGAAATCGGGGTCGTCTGCCATGCTTGAGCTCCTCGACCATTAACACCATTTCCCAAGCGGCGCGGAAGATTGCCTCATCGCCCTGTTCCTGCCAGAACTCGATGTCGAATCTCCGGTCGGGAAACCCACCGCGAACAACCCGAGTCTTCCAATCTCGCCGAATGTTGGCCATCGGCTCTCCGTTTGCTCCTCTTCGCTCCGTTGTTTTAAAGCACCTCCACGATACAGCGATAGCCGCTTCTCTCTATATCATATTGGCGTGCCATCCTAGTTGAAAGGCCGATCGGAGGCTGGGCGTTCGTTCGGTGGCACAGCAAGAACCAATTTACTCAAGTGGCTGTGCTGGATTTGAGGAATTGGTCTGTGACGCGCGGCGTCGAGCCAAACCGGGAGTTAAGCCACTCGAATTGAGTCGTGAAGCATCTCGTTTGAACATTTTGCTTCCGCTCGGAAGCAGCGAGGGCGAATACGATGTTCGCATTGAAAATGTCCATCCAGCCATTGTCGTAGTCGAAGAAGGCGCATCCGCAACCCATCACTTCGAGAATGTAGTCCGCGTGATCGGGCTCCCCGCAGATCGTCGGAGAAATCAAACCTGCCTGGCGGGCCGATGAAGCTTAGCGATTATTTTTGATCCGGATTAGGGAGCATCCGCTCGCGAATCATCGCCGAGAGTTCATGGCAGGCTGCGATGAACTGGCGAAGAGTCCGCCTAGTAGGGCCGAAGGAGTCAAACTCATTCAGGGAGAGGCCGTTTTCGGTATAGGCGCGCTGGAAATCAGGGAATTTCAGTAGAAGCTCATCCACAATTTTGGAATCGACGGGCTTGTTGATCCGCGAGACAACCTCGATATCGCTCGAATTGAAACGAACCTGCCATTTGTGAGGCGGGGAGATCACGACCTCTCCACCTATGAATTCGCTCCAGTGCATGTGATTGCGGAAAGCCGCGGAGAGAAGCCGGACGCGATATCCGCGCTCGCGAAAGATTTGGTACGTCTTTTTGAAGGTGGCGACTCCAGCCCACTCGAGGTAGCCAGGATCGGTCGTGATCGAATCCATTTCCGCCTGAACTTTGAGCCAGTCATCGAGGCGTCCCACCATGATGGTGCAGACGGGCCCCATCGAGGAAATGTCCTTGCCCTCGGCTTGCCGACGGTTCAAACCACACTCGACAGCCTCCGCGACGGCGATGCACTGCGGAAGCGAGAAGCAAACCGTGGCGTTGATACTGATGCCGCGATGCGTAGCCTCTTCAATCGCTGCGATGCCTGCTTTGGTGACAGGAATTTTTACAATCATGTTTGGGGCCAAGGCGGCGAAATGCACCGCTTGCGCCACAATCGCATTCGTATCGCGGTAGAAGCGGGGGTCGGTCTGAATCGAGAGCCTGCCATTGACCCCACAATGCTGCTCGAAGATCGGCACTAGGAGCTCCGCGGCTTTTGTCGAAATTTTCTCGACCACTCTCCAGGCAATCTGATCTTCAGTTGCGAGAGGCATCCCTTCGATAAGTTCATCGATGCGATCCGTCCAGAGATGCATTTCCTTCTTTAATATTTCACCCACGATAACTGGATTGCAGGTGGCTCCAACTGCTCCGTGATCGAGCGAGTAGGTCAATTCCCGGATAGATGCCGAATCATTCCAGAGACACGTGGGAGTCGTCTGGGTCATCTCGTGCAAGGGACTCTTGAATTTTATGAGTTGCTTCATCGGCTCCTCCGCCACCTGCCCGCTCGCAGTCGCCCATGCAGCCGAATGGTGGACGCATTGGTCGAACACGAAGCAAGAAATCAGGGCGGACGACCAGATTCCCGCAGCCTGGGTTGAGTATACACCAGCCGCGTTGGAGGCGAAGTGTGTCCCGAAACGTTTTGGTTTTGGCTTTATGGCGCTTTCTTAGTAAGCTGCTGATTTGCGAAACATGTTGACTCGATCCCTGAACACCGCGGCGAGGAGAATTGGCTTGAAGTCAAAAGCGAAGCGCGTAAGACGCCACGTTACGATTCGCGAAGTGGCGAAAGCCGCGGGGGCCTCCGTCTCCACAATTTCCGCCGCACTGAACAATTCCGACTATGTCAGCGCGGACATGCGGAGCCGAATTGAAGCAGCAATCAAGACGCTGAAATATTGCCCGAACGACCTCGCACGTGGTCTTCGCCTTCAGAAAACTCACTCGATTGCCATCGTGGTTCCCGACCTGTCGAATAACTTTTACATCGAGCTCGTGCGCGGGGTCAAAGACTATTCGGCCTCGGCGAGTTACACGATCTTGATTGGAGATTCTCGAGAAAGTTGGGAAGAAGAGCGGAATTATCTGGATTCGTTTCACCGGCGCCGCGTGGATGGAGTTGTGCGGGTTCCCGCGATGAACACAACAGGAGGAAAAGCGAAAGCGATCCTCGGAAATCTTCCGGTGGTCTACGCGGACCGTCACCCTCGTGAACATGACACCCATATCGGAAGAGTGGGAGTGGACAACACACAGGCCGCGAAGAGCGCGACATCTTATTTATTGAGCCTGGGGCACCGCGATATCGGGATCATTACGGGCGATGCTTCCAGCGGAACATCCCGGGATAGATTGCGGGGATTTATTTCGGCGATTCGCAGCGCGAAAATCCGCCTGGACCGCTCGATGATTCATGCCGGGCACAATGACATGGAAAGCGGCCATTTTCACGCGATGCAACTCTTGACGCGAGGGCAACGTCCCACAGCAATTTTTTGCACGAATAATATGATGGCGCTGGGCGCGCTGGCGGCGATACAGGAGATCGGCCTCGCATGCCCCGAAGAAATCAGCCTGCTCGGGTTCGATGATTTCTATTGGGCGACGCTGCTGCGGCCCAGTCTCACGGTGGTACGTCAGCCCGCGAGAGAAATCGGAATGATTGCGGCGAGAATCTTGATCGATCATATCGAAGGGCGGTCAAGCATTCCTACGCCAGCTTTGCTCAAGACACAACTGATCGTGCGAGACTCCTGCTGTCCTCCCAAGAAGATGTAGTTGATATTTCTTGCGGTACGTCAGGCAATTGGCGATGAGGGGCCGCCGCCTTGCCCGAGAGGCCATGACTTGACAGCCCTAGCACGCAGAAAGTACGCACCCAATCCCAACGCCAAAAGAATGGCAGCGGTGCCAATGTTCTGGCGCTGTTCCGGAGTGCACGCGACATAGATCCATCCGATTAGCGCAACGATTGCCGGGACGGGATAAAACCACATGCCGTACGGACGCTTGATTTCCTTTCGATATTTGCGGATGGCGAAAAGCGCGATGATCTGAGGGATGAATTGAAAGACGATCTGAATGATCATCAGAGCCGAAAGCAGCCGATCGAGCGAAAACCAACAGAGTGGAATGGCCATCGCGTTGGTGGCGAGAAGTGAGACAGTGGGGAAGCGTCCCGTGCGATGGACACGGCCGAACACCTTGAAAAAGTTCCCTTCGGCGCCCGCGGCGTAGAGGATGCGGGAATAACCGAGGCTGCCGGTAAAGGCCCCGGCAAGAGTGGCGACAAGAATGAGGCACGTCATCACGGAAGCGGCGCGTGCGCCATACAACTTACCGATGAATTCCGACACCACCGCGTGAGAGACAGCGGCATCTCGCCAGGGAATCGTCCCGATGATCACCACGCTCATGAGAAGGTAAAGGACGGCAACGATCAGAACGGAGAAAACAATGGCTCTGGGAATATTCTTCCCGGGATTCTTGACTTCGGCTCCGAGGTAGGTGACGTTATTGTATCCGCCGTAGTTATACATCGCGATTAAAGTAGCTCCCGCCAGCCCGTAAAAAAACGATTTGGAGAGATGAAATGCGCCAGGCGGAAAATCGAACGCCATCTTCGTGTTGATGTGAATAAGTCCGGACACGATTACCCAAAACATCGCAGCCAACACCACGCCCAACATGATGACCGAGTAACGCCCCACCTCCTTGACGGGACGATACAGTAGAAACGTGATGAGCACACAAACGGCGGCGGCAAGCGCTCCTACCCCGGCATGGTTTAATCGGGGTAAGAAGTAATGAGTATATTCGGCAAAACCGACGCATGCGGCCGAGATGGACAGCGGGGCAACGAAAATTGTTTCCCACAGGAAGAGAAAAGAGAAAAGATGACCCCAGGTGCGTGGGTTAAAGGCTTCGCGGAAATAAATATACGCTCCGCCGGCTCCCGGCATCGCCGCGCCCAGTTCGGCGTAAACCATCCCATCGCAAACGGAGAACAGGGCGCCAAGAAACCATCCGAGCACAGCCTGCGGCCCGCCCATTGCGACAAGGATCACACCGATGGTAATGAAGGGGCCGACGCCAATCATCCCCAGCATGTTGACAGCGACGGATTGAAGCAAGCCCATGCCGCGAACAAGCTTTTCGGAGGGCCCCGCTATCTCGGGAGGAAGGTGGGGCGAAGTGTTCTCGGCCAAGTCAGGCGTCCCGTAAAAAGTGAATCGAATATCGAGCGGGGACTATAGCAGCGGGCTCCGACACGGGCAAGTCAAGAAGCGCGAATGTACTGAAACGTTTTGGCATCGGGTGAGCTTCGCCACGTTTGGGATCTGAGGAGGAGCTTCGGAGAACTCGCAAAGAAAATGAGCATTGGACAACGCGCAAGGTCGTAGGTAACCTCCGAGCAATTTTGCGAGTGAGGACATGTGGCATAGGGTACTAGCCGAAACGATTCGAGGAAATCCTGGGATTCGAAGTGACCGAAGTCGTGGCCGGTCATCCACTGAGGCAGATTCCATCATCCTTTCAGAAGATAAGATCGCTGTCTTCCCGAAACGCCCGACCTCTCCGGCAGGCCCCCATATTTTCTGCAAGAGTCGACGGCGACTGACTCGCCGGGGTATTCTGGTCACGTAGCGAAGCGTCCGAGGAAAAAGGGAAACCCCGGGAATCGACAGGTAGATAGAAATTTGGGACTAAGCTTTTCGTGAGCGGAGATCCAAGAGATTGGTTGAATGAGCGAGGAGAAGCGGCGACCGTGAAGAGGTGTGGGCACTTGAGACGTTCTGTCCTGGTTGCAAGCAGTTTGTTTCTTTGTTGCTTCCCACTGACCCTCAGCGCGCGGCAGAATCAATCCTCATCGCAAACGCTTTCCCGTCAATCCTCCGGACCACTCGCGAAAGCGCAATCCGCTCTCGCACACGGAAATGCGGAGGACGCGATTCGAATTCTCTCCGATTACCTTCAAAGTTCGCCCGGGGACTCGACAGCGCGAACCATGCTCGGGCAAGCATATGCCAGCCTAGGGCAGAACGATCACGCCGTCGAAGAGTTCAACACCGTCTTGCGAGCCATGCCTGACGACTACATCGCCCTAACGGCTCTCGGCGAGGTCTATGAAGGCGAAGGCCAGCCCGACAAGGCTGAGCCATTGCTCGCACATGCCGCAAGAGCCAGCCGAGGCAACCCACACATTCGAACGGAGTGGGCGGTGGTTCTCGTGCAACTCCACAAGTACACGGAAGCTCGAAGCGCATTGGCCGGCCTATCCCCGCCGGGTGGCCGTGAAGAGCGCATCGGATTCCACCGGCTTGAGGCTTCCGTAGCTCTGGGGCTCGGAAATGCGCCGGCCGCTGCCTCTGAAATGGAAAAAGCGCTCGCCCTGAAGCCGACGGACCCTGGGCTCACTGTGGCGACGGCCCTGGCGGAAATGCAATCGAAGAATTGGCGACGCGCAGCAGGTTTGACGGAGCCTCTATTTTCCAGCACGCACGATCCCCAAGTCGGCCTCATTTGTCTGGAAGCCGAATTGGAAATGCATGCCGATTTTCATCAAACTCTGGAGTTGCTTCGCGCAACACAGCTGACAACCACGCAAGAGCTGGCGTTGCACGAGCATGTGGCGGAGCTGCTGATCTCTCACGAAAAATATTCCGAATCCCTTGAAGATCTAAAGAGGGCGGCAGATCTCGACCCGCAGCGCGCCGACTTGCAGTTTGATCTGGCCCTCGCACAATTCCGGGCGGGCCGCCTCGGCGATGCATTGGAAAGCGCGGAAAAGTGCAAGGAGCTTGGCGACAGCGCCGATCTCGAGGACCTGCTCGGCGACATTCAAGAATCGCGCGGAGACAACCTGGCAGCTGTAAAGAGTTATCAAGCGGCCGTTGCGCTGGCGCCGAACGAAGAAAAGTATCGCCTCTCACTCGCGGTGGAGTTGATCCGGCACGATAGTTTCGAACCCGCGCGAGTCGCTCTCAAACAAGCAGAGGAGTTGCAGCCGAATTCCTGGCGGGTCCAATTGGCACTGGGCATGGTAGAGCATTTTGGGGGAACGGATGACGCAGCGACAAAATATCTGCTCCGTGCGGCGGAACTGGCGCCGCAACCGGAGGAGGAGGAGGCGCTGCAATATCTGGGAGACATTCAGATGGACCGAGCCTCGGCGCCCGCTCCTGCGGCGGTTGCAAAACTGTGCCAGTATGCGGATAGCCAGCCGAGAGACGGGCGCATGGCGTATTACTGCGGCGCGGTGCTCTTTCGCCGAGACTACGTCACGGGAGATAAAACGCGCGCTGCCGAGATTTTGCGGCGCTTGCGCGCGTCAGTTGCGCGGCTTCCGAAGGACGATGCCGCGCCGCATTGCCAACTGGGCAAAGCGTATCGATGGTTGGAACGCTGGCCAGAAGCTCTCGGCGAATCGGAAGTCTGTGCGCGCCTGGACCCGGAATCCGCGGACGCGCATTACCGGCTGGCGCAAATTTACGAGCGCATGAAGCAACCGGAAAAACAGCGGAGGGAAATAAAGCTGTACGAGGCGGCGTCAACGCGCGTGGCGGATGAGAATGCGCGGCGCGAAGCAACGATGAAAACATTCCTCTACACGATGCAGAAGGAAACGCAGGGACAGAAGGAAGGGCCGGAACAAAAGTGAACGCCGGACCATCGGTGAGAATGGTCCGGCCTTGGGTGTCTGGTTTCCCAAATTAGCGAGTGGACTTCCTCGGTCGCATGCGAGCGCCTGCGGTCCGAGGTTTCATTATCTCAGGATTTTTGCCCAGACTGACCATGTTGGCGAAAATACGATAGGCGCCGGGAACGCCCTCAGGCATCTGGCGGTAGAAAGCGTAGGCGTTATAGATGTAAATGCCCTTGCCGTATTTCGCGTACACGAGGCCGCCTTTTTGAGGAGCCTGGCCAGGATCGTGCGTTTCGAGCAGCGGGACATACTGCGAGTCCCAGCTCTCAAGAAATTTTGAGCCGCGCTCTTCCACCCAATTTTCAAAATCCTTGCTGGTGATTTCATTGGGCCAGGTGAAAACAGGATTTGATGGCGCCAAGATTTCGACTTGGGAATTTTCGTCGGTAACTTCCTCGGGATTCGAACCCATTTTGTAGGGATACGGACCGTAATTGTGGTCGTACTCGGGCGTGTTGTATTGAACGATGACCACGCCGCCGTTCTTTACGTATTCGAGGATGCGGTCGTTGTGAATTTTAAGATCATCGCGCACGGCGTAGGCCCGCACGCCGAGAATGATCGCGTTGAATTTTGAGAGATTCGCACTCGCGAGATCTTCCGGGGTGAGGTAATGGACCTTGATGCCGAGGTTCACGAGAGACTCAGGCATGTCGTCGCCCGCTCCCGCGATATATCCGATATTCAGCCCCGGAGCGACTTTCACATCAACGCCCGTCGTGCGATAGGTGGAAGCTCGATAGAGATTATAAGGCCGCAAACCGGGATAACCGACAGTGTGATAGCCCTCCTTGTAATCGTGACCGTCATAGGTGGCAACGGCCGTAATTGCGTACGCCTTTTCCCTGAGCCCGGCAGGCGTGACGTAAAAGTTAAGCGTCTGATCGTCTCCGTCTTTCGAAGTCGAGAACTCTTCCTGCGGCGCCTTCCAGCCATCCGGCAAGTCGAGTTTTACTATTCCCTTTGCGGGACCTTTGACATTGCTGTGAATGTTGACCGACACCTCAAACGACTTTGCGTACAGCGGAACAATTCCCGCCTGCGGAGCGATGGAAACGGAAATGGCGGGACCGGTGATCAGCGGTTCCAGCACCGTTCCCGGGCCGGTTATCCGCTGCACGGACTGAACTACCTGCGCCAATTCGAATGGCACCCCGTCGAATACGAAATGCACGCTGGCGGATAGCGGATAGGGAGCTAAGGGCAGGCTCAGATCCTTTGGTACCTCGATGTCATAGTAGGCTTGCTCGATGTTCGGACGTGTGAAATATGGCCGCGTGAAACTCGCGTCGGCCGCAGCGTGAACTGTGAACCGCAGATCCGCGGACTGATTGCCTTTGAGCGTGCCGCCGGTTCGGGTTGACGGATCGATGGACCAATCTTCGTTCGGCGGAGCTTCCAACACGGCACTCTGCAATTCCACGGGAAGATTGGTCGGATTCGTTGCGTGAATGCTCACCCAGAATTCCTGTCCGGGGATTGCCACTTGAAAGGTCGGCTGATTTCTGAAGAAGCGCGCGAAAGGTCCTGTCGGTTCTTTCTCAGGAACCACCGTGGCCACCACCGAAATGCCGAGGGATTCGGCGAGCGCATTTTCGAACTGAGCTTGCTTCACTTTTAGTTCGTGAGTCACGTCGTACTTCGAATCGACGGTCAGGTCGCTGCTGGCTACTTTTTCGATCAGTTCGTTCGTTTGCTTCAACCCTGCAGCGAGGATCGAAGCAATCGCTTCCGGATGCTGGGCCGAAAAATCATTCATAGCTCTATCGACCAGAGAATTGATCTGCGATAAATCAGCCTTCAGGAAAGAGGAATCGCCGCCTTGCGCGAGGCTCGCGATGCCGGCGAGCGAAACGTCGATGCCATCGAAGAATGACGCCTCTTTTTCCGGAACGGAGACGAGCGACGCGAACCGGTGATACGGAGTCATCTCCGCTTCTGCCGGGGGCAAGCCAGTGCCGCCGCTCTGCGATTTTTGGTAACCGAGGCCCACGCGGGCGAACTGGGTGTACGTTAATCCGAGGAAAGGGTTGTACTCGCCTTCCGGGATTTCGACAGAAGCGGAAAGCGCTCCGTGAATGACCTTGCCGTCCGTATAATTATGAAATTCGGCGGGGTAATACTTGCCGTCCGCGTAGTCTAAAATCCCCTTGTCGGTGACGGGAGAAAACGGCACGAGCGCATAATCCTTGAGCGGCTTCCAGGGGCGCAGTCCTTCCTTAATCTGCTCGGGAAACATGGCCGGATCGCCCGCCGCTTTGAAGGCTTCCTGCGCCATTTGGCCAGCAACTTGGTGATTACCGTGGCCGTCCGTCCGGCCTCCAACAAAAACGGACGTAATGACGAGAGGGCGAGTCATGCGAATTACGCGTACGACATCGGAAAGAGTTTGATCGTGCCCCCACTTCTCCAGTGCCTCTTCTTTTGTCTTGGAAAAGCCGTAGTCGCACATTCGCGAAAAGAATTGTTGAACTCCGTAATAACGGCCCGCCGCGAGCAGTTCTTCCGTGCGCACCAGACCTAGCGCGTCGAAGTAGTCCGAAGACATGACGTTGGCGCCGCCTTCACCACGATTGAGCGTCAACAGAGCGGCTCGCACGCCTTGCCCGCGCGTTTCATAGGTCAACATCCCTCCGTCTTCGTCGTCGGGATGCGCGGTGACCATTATCAAACTGGCACGCGTGTGGAGTTTCAGCAGGCTCTGCCAGAGCGCGGCCGCTCCCCGGTCAAAATCCAGAGCCTCCGCTGCCGGAATCGGCTCTGAACTGACTGCATTGGGTGATTGAGCTCTCAGCGGATTCGATCGAAATAGAAAAGGGAGTGCGCAGGCCAATATGGCGAACGTTACGGGAAGAATCTTGCTGCGTCGCAACACCATTTCTCTCTCCTTTGCGTGGTTGTGAGATCAGCTTTTTTTTTCGATCCAGAAGACACGTGCCACAAATACTGCCGATGCGGCTTTGAAGATCCGGTCTGCGAAATGCGGGGCGTCTTGAATTCGTCCAATTTGCCGCGGCGCTCGGCATCCAGCCTCCGTATCTTGATTCGGAGTAACGGCATTGTACGACCGCAAGGAACGTTGTCAATACAAATGCCAAAACGTTCTGGCATTCTTGCGGATCACCCACTGGCGGCCGTTACGCACTTTCAAATATCGCAAAACTCCGCAGCAGAACCCTGGTTTTCGAAAAATTGACTTGACAACGATTTTTGCGAATGTTACACCCCCAAGCATTCTGACCGAATCGTTTCGGTACTCTTGAGCGGTGGGTCTTAAGGGGGGCAGCATTCAGCTGACGATGTCTCATTTTTTTCCCGGCCTTTTCCGTGTCGATTGTGTTCCGGAAAGCATTCGCGACGGTGTGCGCTTCCTGGATCAATCCGCCGAGGACGATGATCATTGAGGCGAGATCGGGTTCGCCGGGAATGTCGTTTTTGCGTTGAAAGCGATGAATGGGGACATTTATTTGAAGTTCCGGATTTGTTTCCAAACGAGTGGCGGGTGGCTGAGCGGTTTTGAATCCAACTGCGTCAACGGTTGGGAGATCGCTGATCGAATCTGAAAGGTGGAGGCTGCAATGAATCGAGAGATCAAGACTCGGAGATTGCTTTACTGGGCGATGCTGTTTGCCGTGTTGCTCGGGGTTTCTGCTCTGCCGACGTTTGGCCAAATCGATCGCGGGGCCATCGCGGGAAGAATTCTGGACGCCTCCGGGGCAATTGTGCCGAACGCGACGGTGACGATCACAAATAAGGCTACGGGGGTCGCGGTGACCACTCCTGTCGATGCCGCAGGAGAGTATCAGGTCCTGACATTGATTCCCGGCATATACTCCGTGAAGGTCAGCGCCGCCGGATTTGACAGTGTTTTGCGCGATGATATTACTTTGCACGTGCAGGATCGCCTCTCCCTTAACTTCACCCTGAAGGTAGGGTCCGTGAAGACGGAAGTCGTGGTGACAAGTGGCGAGCCAATACTGCAGACCCAAACGGCCGATGTCGGAAGCGTCGTGAATGAACAAAGCATCAACGACCTTCCGCTGAACGGGCGGCGTTATGCCGATTTGGCGCTGTTGGAGCCCGGAGTGGATAAGTATTATGGTGCGGCTAACCCCGCGCCCGATCGCTTCAGCGTCAGCGGGAACAGCGAGCTCCAGAACAATTTTTTGCTGAACGGCATCGACAATAATTCCTTCTCGGAAAACCTGCAAGAGTTGTCGGTGCAGGTGGTGCAGCCGCCGCCAGACGCTCTACAGGAGTTCAAAATACAGACCCGCACGTACTCAGCTGAATTCGGCAACTCCGCGGGAGCGGTGGTCAACGCGACCATCAAATCAGGCACGAATGGGTACCACGGCGATCTGTACGAGTTCTTCCGAAATAAGGTCCTGGATGCAAACACGTGGATTAACAATACGACTGGTAATCCGCGCGGCGGCTTCTCTCAAAATCAATTCGGCGGCACAGTGGGCGGGCCGATCATGAAGGACAAGCTGTTTTTCTTTGGCGATCTGGAACGATTCACGAGCCGGGAAGGCACGACCGTCCAAAGCACGGTTCCGACGCCGCTGATGACCCAGGGCAATTTCACGGAATTGCCGTATGCCTTAAACAACCCGCTCGTCGCCGGCCAGTCCGGATGCTACGCGGGAAACATTATCCAAGCGGGCTGCTTCGATCCCGTTGCTCAGAAGTTAATGGGCTTGGTGGCTGGTACGGCGACTCCCAACGTCCCGGCTGCAGTAGCTGTGGAAGGTCTCCCTGGAAGTTGGACGGGAGCGCCGAACTACGTATTTCCAACGTCCATTCCCGATGATGTATATTCCTTGGACGGTCGCATCGATTACACCCTCAGCCCGAAAGATCAGATATTTGGAAGCTACAGCTACCGTCACGTGAACCGGCAAGACCCTCGGTGGACCGGCAATCCCTTGATCGGCAATGGCAATTTCGCGACACAGTATCGTTGGCACCAGCAGTCGATCGCGCTGGGCTGGACGCGCACACTTTCAAACTCGCTGGTCAATGATCTACGATTTGGCTTCAACCGCGACTACGCTCATAGCGATCCCAATGGCTTGACTGTTGGCACTTCCCAGGCCCAGACAGCGATTGGTCTGTCAGGAATCCCCAATGGGCCGGGAACCGCGGGCATACCTCCATTCTTTATCAGCGGCCTGACAACGGAGGGGTCAGCAGCTTGGCGGCCTCAGTACCAGATTTCGCAAGCTTGGAACCTCGTCGAGAACCTGAATTGGCTGAAAGGAACGCACAGCTTCAAATTCGGGTACCAATACCTCCGGCGGAGCAACAATTTCCTCGATATCGAGGCTCCCCAGGGTCTGATATTAGAAACCGGAGTTATCACCGGTAGCGAAGCGATGGCCCTGCCCGACTTGCTGCTCGGAGACGTCAATTTAGCTATTTTCACGACGCCCCACGTCGTCCATTATTTCGCACCGGGGCACTCTTTCTATGCCATGGACACCTGGAAGGCCGCTTCGAAACTCACACTGACTTACGGCCTCCGATACGAGCTTTTCGCTCCGCTGATTGATAGGAATAACCAGACCTCGAACTTCACGCCAGCGAACGGCGGAGGGCTTATTACCGCGGCGAGCAATGCGTCCGGCTGGTACGATCGTGCGCTGATTCATCCAGCCCTGAACAATTTCGCCCCGCGTTTTGGCTTTGCCTATCAGATGATGCCTCGCTTGGTTTGGCGAGGTGGATATGGAATTTTCTATCAGCACGAAAACCGGATCGGCTCGGAATCCTTAATTCAACTGAATCCGCCGCAATTTGTCGATACTCAAGAAGTGACAGGCGCAACCAGCGCCGTGTTTCAGCTAAAGAATGGATTTCCCGCGTCCATCGTTAATGCGACATCCCCGCCCTTGTATGATCTCCAGATACGGGCGCAGGATCCAAACCAACGGACGCCGTATGTCGAGCAGACGAGCTTCGGATTCGAATATCAAGTTGCGAGTGACACAGTGGTCTCAGCGACCTACGTAGGCAATTGGGGACGCAAGGAAGAACGCGTGCGGGATTACAACCAGCCGATGGTCACAGGCTTCGATACGGGCTGTCCGATTTTACAGTATCCCTACGTCAACCTGAACACGGTAACGACCGTCGATACCTTTGCTGGCACAGGTAATCCTTGTGCGAGCGCTGGTTCACACGCGTACCTGGAAACCGCCACGAATGACGGAAATTCGGCCTACAACGGTCTCGAGCTCGCGTTGCGACGCAGAATGTCCAAGGGCTTGAGCTACTCGCTGGGTTACACCTACAGCCACGGTCTGGCCAATTACCGCGACAACTTGACGGCCGGTCAGTTACCTCAAAACTCGTACAACTACGGCGCCGAGATGGGCAATTCGGTTTTCGACATTCGTAGCCGCTTTGTCGGGAATTTCCTTTGGGAATTGCCGTTCGGACAGGGTAAACGCTTCATGTCCGGTGACAACGTAGCTGCCCGTTGGCTGGGTGGATGGCAATTCAACGGAATCGTTACGCTGCAAACCGGAACCCCGTTTGCCGTCACTGCGAATAATGACGGCTTGGTGGATGGCAATAACCCCGTGTATGCGAACTGTATCGGGAATCCCTATGCCGGCGCGACAACCAATCACAATTTGTACACAACCACGGGGTTCATAATTAATCCCGCGGCGTTCTCGCAGCCCGGTCCCGGACAATTCGGAACATGCGCTCCGTATCAGTTTCATGGTCCCGGAATTCAGATGTGGGACCTGAGCCTGTTCAAACAATTCAAGTTTACGGAGCGATACCAGCTGCAATTTAGAACCGAATTTTTCAATGCCTTCAACCATCCCAACTTCGGAAACCCAAGTGCAGACATTTCTTCGCCAGGTTCGTTTGGAAAAGTTTCCAACACGCTTGCGCCGATTCTGGGAACCGATTCGGGCGGGCCGGGCGATCCTCGTGAAATCCAATTCGCGCTAAAGTTTTACTTCTAGCGCCATCGCGGGAGCGACGAGAGCGCTCCCGCGTCTTCTCTCGAGCGTTTCTGATTCCAACACCGGATGGGATCAAACGCCCTTCTAGGAGGCAGGTTTGGCGTTTACGTGTCGAGCGACGGCAGCGCAGGCGACGATCAGATTCCTGAAAAACCAGTATGTCGAACGAGATGGAGTCGAGCGTCCTTTTTTTGCGGGCTGCTTGGGAATCTTTGGACACGGGAACGTGGCGGGAATCGGCCAGGCGCTACAGCAAAATGAGGATTTCCCTTATTACTTGAGCCGCAACGAACAGGCCATGGTTCACACAGCGGTGGCGTTCTCGAAAATGAGCAATCGCCTGCGTGTGTTTGCGTGCACGTCTTCGATTGGCCCCGGAGCGACCAACATGGTGACCGGCGCCGCGACGGCCACCGTGAACCGCATTCCCGTGCTTCTGCTTCCGGGGGATATTTTTGTTCGCCGCAACGTCGCGCCAGTCTTGCAGCAGCTCGAATCGCCGCAGACGCAGGATATTTCCGTCAACGATTGCTTCAAGCCGGTCTCCCGTTATTGGGATCGCATCTCGCGGCCCGAGCAACTTCTGACTGCCCTGCCGGAAGCCGTCCGCGTGATGACTTCTCCCGCCGAAACAGGAGCCGTCACGCTCAGCATGCCGCAGGACGTACAGGCGGAAGCCCTGGAATATCCATCTGTTTTTTTCGAGAAGCGAGTTTGGAGCGTTCCGCGGGCGAGAGGAGACGCGCAAGCGATGCGTCGCGCGGCCGAAATGATTCGCGCGGCGCGGCAGCCGCTGCTGATTGCGGGCGGAGGCGTGATCTACTCCGAAGCTTCAGAGGCTCTCGCTAAATTTGCCAAATATACGGGAATCGCCGTGGCGGAAACGCAAGCCGGAAAAGGTTCGCTGCCATTTGACCACGCGCAGTGTGTCGGAGCCATGGGCGTAACGGGCACTCCGGGTGCGAATCTGCTGGCCCGCGATGCCGACCTGATTATCGGAGTCGGCACACGATATACGGATTTCACGACCGCTTCGATGACTGCGTTTCAGAATCGCGCGGTCAAATTCGTCAACGTCAACGTAGCGGAGTTCGACGCGGGGAAGCACGGCGGCGTGCCTGTGGTGGCGGACGCTCGAACGGCGTTCGAGGAGCTTGCGCAACTGGTCGCTGGGTATCAAACGCCAGTCGAGTATCAGGAGCGCGTCCGTAGGTTTCGGGATGATTGGAATAGAGAACTAGAACGGCTTTTTCATCTTCAGCATGGCCTACCGGTCAGCCAAAGCGAGGTCATTGGCGTAGTGAGTTCCGTTTCGGAGCCGTGTGACGTCGTTGTCTGTGCGGCAGGTAGTCTGCCCGGAGATCTTCACAAATTATGGCAGGTTAGAGACCCCAAAGGTTACCACCTGGAGTACGGTTACTCATGCATGGGCTATGAAATCGCGGGCGGGCTCGGCGTGAAAATGGCCGCGCCGGAGCGCGAAGTCTACGTCATGGTCGGCGACGGGTCCTACTTGATGATGGCGCAGGAAATTCACACGTCCATTCAAGAAGGTATCAAATTGAATATCGTGGTGCTCGATAACCACGGATTCGGGAGCATCGGCGCGCTGAGTGAATCGTGCGGCAGCGGCGGATTCGGCACGGAATACCGGTTCAGGAAGGACGGAAAGCTCCAAGGAAATACGGTAAACGTCGATTTCGTCGCGAATGCGCAAAGTCTGGGCGCCGAGGCTGTCCGTGTGCGCACTCTCGATGAATTAAGACAGGCGCTCGTCGCCGCGCGCGCAAATGCGCGAACGACGGTGACAGTAATCGAAGTGGATCGCAACGCGCGCGTTCCGGGCTATGAATCCTGGTGGGATGTGGCCGTGGCGGAGACCTCGGAAATGGAGAGCGTCCGCAGCGCGCGCGAAGCCTACGAAAAAGGCGTGAAGCGGGAGCGGTATTTTTTCTGAAGCCAGCAGTAAGCGTGGATTCATCAAACAATCAGGGAGTAAAGAGAGATGGGGCAACGGTCATCGTTTCCGCTGGTGAGGTAGACATGCCAGAAGCTTCTTATGCTCAGGAGGTACTGATTCACCCAGCTCCCGTTGCACCGGACAAATCCGGAATACTCGTGTCGGTTACACGAGAACGGGCAAAATGGAACACGATCAGCTTCTCCGTGCGCCGGCTGCTTGCCGGGCAATATTGGCAGAGCAATACGCGGGACGACGAGGCCGCGCTCGTTGTCCTTGGAGGAAAAGCCACGCTGGACTGGGGCGAAGGGCCGCGCGAAATCGGCGGACGCAAGGACGTTTTCAGCGGTTTTCCGTACGCGGCGTATTTTCCGAGCCGCACGCCTTTTGAAATTTCGGCGATCACCAATTGCGAATTCGCGGACTGCCGCACTCCTTCTTCGGTGCGGCTTAGTGCACGAATCATTACTCCGGCGGATTGCCGTGAGGAAATTCGCGGCGGAGGGAATTGCACTCGCCAGATTGTCGATGTCATCCGCCCGGAGTTCCCCGCCGATAAGCTTTTGATCTGCGAGGTTTACACACCGAGCGGAAATTGGTCGAGCTATCCTCCGCACAAACACGACATTCACAATCCCCCAGCGGAAGTGGATCTCGACGAAACTTATTACTACCGGATCAGCAAGCCGGAAGGATACGCGTTCCAGCGCCTCTACGATGCCGCGGGAACACGCGACACCACTCTGACTCTCGTCGACGGCGATTTGGTGCTGATCAAGGATGGCTATCATCCCGTGGTCGCGGCGCACGGGTACGACGTGTATTACCTCAATGTGCTTGCCGGCAGCGCGCGTTCGATGGCCGCCAGCGATGATCCGCGCTACGCACACTTACGCAGGACTGGTTTGGAGCGTGATCCCCGCGTGCCTTTGGTTCGCGCTGGCGGAACGGAATTCGTAAAGTGATTTTTTTCTAGCGCGGCGGGAATGCGGGAATGCCGGCGGAAACTATCTCAAGGCCGGCTGATGCGCGCCGCGGGCGTGTCGCAGCGAGGATTTTTCGCTGTGCGGTTCGGGTCCGAAAAGGAGATGTCGGTAATGCCATATCAGATTGGAATGGTTGGAGCGGGAGGCGTTGGAAACATTCACGCCGCTATTCTGGCAAAGGATTCACGTGTGAAGCTTCACGGCTTTTTTGACCTGGAGATGGCGCGCGCGCAAGCAATGGCTGCCAGGTTTGGCGGCCAACCCGCCAGATCGCTCGAGGAACTTTGCAAGGGATGTGACGCTATTTTTGTTTCCACTCCCAATACGACGCATGAAGAAGTCGCCATGCAAGTTCTAGAAGCGGGCAAGCATGTTTTTTGCGAAAAACCATTCGCGTTGAATCTGGAATCGGCCACAAGATTGCGTAATCGCGCGGTCCGCTCGGGGCTTGTCTATCAGGTCGGCCATAACCGCCGTTTTGCCCCAGTCTACAAAATTCTTAAAGGCGCGATCGACAGGAACGAATTCCGGCCGCTTTCCGTTCACGCCAAGATGAATCGGGGAGAGCTGTTGAATCCGCCGTGGGTTTGGAACGCCAGCCTTACCGGAGGTTTTCTGTACGAAACGCCGGTGCACATGTTCGATCTGATGACTTTCTTCTTCGGAAAAGTGGATTGGGTGGAGGTGGCTGCGCGCGCTCACGAGCATGACGAACTGGATGACTTTTCCATTTTGCTCAGTTTTCAATCTGGCCTGCAGGCGACGATGAAAACGTTCGCCCATGCCAGTTGGCACTTTCCTTTTGAGCGTTTCGAAGTTTACGGGATGCACTCGACGTATGAGACGTTCGAGATGGAAAGAATCTCCTTCACGAATGGCCTGGAAACGCGCACGACCACTTACGATTTTTCTCTTGCGACCATGCAAGAGAAATGGGGCTACGTCGAGGAAGACCGCCTTTTCGTCGACGCCCTCGAAGGCAAATCATCTCCCCCCGTTACTGCCGATGACGGTTATAACGTCGTGGAATTGATCGATGCGTGCTATCAGAGCGCCAGGGAAGGCGTGCGCGTCAATGTGGGTGCGCTCGTAAAGAAGCTTTAAGTTGGATAAATTCTCCGAGCGAATTCGATTTGCATCTGCCCCTGTTAGTTGGGGCGTGCAGGACGATCCCGGGCCGGCCTGGAAGCAGCCCTACGAGCAAATCCTCAAAGAAATCGTTTCCGCGGGCTATACGGGCACGGAGTTGGGACCCTACGGATTTTTCCCTACCGATCCAGAGGTTTTGAATAAAACATTGCAGCGCTTCGGATTGACCATGCTTTCCTCTTTCGTTCCCGTTCCGATCACTGAACCTTCGCGCGTGCAAAAAGTGATCGAACACGTCCGCAGGGTCGGCGCCCTACTCTCCGCATTGGGCGCCCAGTTGCTCGTTCTCGCCGATTGCCAAACACCCCAACGAATGGAAATCGCGGGGCGAGTTCCGGCGGACGGAAGCAAATCGTTGACACTTGCTCAATGGAAACACGTGGGATCGGTCATCCTCCAGGTCGAGCAGTCTGCTGCGGAATTCGGCCTGCGCGTCGTTTTCCATCCCCATGTCGCCACTTTCGTCGAGACTCCGATGGAGGTGGAATGTCTTTTCGACGCACTCGCCGGCACGCAGGTAGGTCTGTGCCTGGATACGGGGCACTGCGTCTACGGAGGCGGAGATCCCGCGGACGAGGCGCGGAAATACCGTTCCGCGCTGCAGTATGTGCATATTAAAGACATCGATGCGCGCATTCTGGGCGAGGTTCGGCGTCAGAAACTTAACTTTGAACAGGCGATTGGTGCCGGAGTATTCTCTCGGATCGGAAACGGATGCATCGATTTCAACGGCTTCTTCCGATTCCTGGCCGAAAGCCGCTATTCGGGCTGGGCGATCGTGGAGCAGGATGTGATTTACGGCAAGACAATCGTGCCGCCCGCCGAGAGCATGCGCGGCAGTCTGAGCTATCTGAAAAACGTAGTGTCCAAACTTTGATCCGCACGCCAACTCGCGTAAACGCTCGACCGGTCCGAAGCAGCCGTCAATAGGAATAAGCTGGCTTATGCTGCTTGGATCTTCATCTGCTGTCCAAATGCCTGAAGATATTCTGCCAACACTTGCTGGGCTACATCGGGACGGCCAACCAGAGGATTTTTCTCGAGGGCCGCAAGCGCCAATTCGCGCGAATGCTCTACGGAAGCACGCACGGTAAGCCGTTCATACTCTTTCACTTGGAGCAGCAAGGGGCGAACAGCTTCCGGCGCGCCACCCACGGCAGGTACGCGAACGCCGCGAGAAGAGACTTCGCACAGCAGTTCCACCGCGTCATCGGCATCGAGACCCTCCAGCGCTCTGCCGTTGCGAACCGTCAGAGGAATCAAGGTGGGCGTTTCCGCGTGCAGCGCCTGCAACACGAGCAGCGCAATTCGCTCGTAACCTGAAAACTCCGAGTAGAGTTTCTGATTTTCTTTGCGTCTTTCGCCGGCCGTCGCCTCGATGCTGAAATACGAGGCATTCCGCTCATGCAGGTAGTCTTCATAAATTTCGATCAGTTTCGACTCGGGCGCCTGAGCCAGCTTTTGAAACAGCCGCGTGTTCATTGCCGCGATGGCCTGCCCGCGCGATTGGCCGCTTTGCTTCGTGTTCTTGTACGCCGTCTCCGGGAAATAATAAAAGTAGAGATACTCTGTGGGCAGCAGCCCCAGTTGTTGAATAAACTTTGGCGGGAAAAGCCCGTGCCGATAGCATTTCTGAATGATCTGGGGTGAAGACAGCACCTTCGGGAGCAGTTCCGTGCCTTCTTCATCGCGAATCGACCGCACCCAGCCTAAATGATTCAGTCCGAGGTACTCGAAACGCAGTCCAAATGGATTTCGGTCGAGCGCATGGGCGATCGCTTCGAACGTTTCCAAAGGAGTATCACATACGCCGATGAGATCGACTCCGGTATGATTCAGAAGCCCTTGCGAAATGATTCCGACTGGATTTGTGAAATTGATGACCGTCGCGCGCGGAGCCACGCGTTCAATCAGGTGCGCATACTCCAGCATCACGCTCAAATTCCGCATGGCGCATGCGAAGCCGCCCGCGCCCACCGTTTCCTGGCCGACGAGCCCATGTGCCAGAGCAATCGTTTCGTCTTTGATTCGCGCATCGATACCACCAGCACGAATGCTCGTGATGACGTAGTCTGCTCCTTCCAACGCGTCCTCGGGATCGGAATAAGTCGTGAGTCGCGCGCGGAGTCCACTTCGCTTGCCCATCGATTCCGCAACCTTCCCCATGATCTTCACGCGTTCAGGATCGGTATCCCAAAACGCCAACTCGTCCAGCCGCACCTTGCCGCCAAGGCCTGCGAGACCGTGGACCAGCAGCGGGGTCCGAACCCCCGCGGCTCCGACCAGAGTGATCTTCATGATGGCGCCATCTCCTCCGTAACCATGTCCCGGCGTGGATTCTCACAGGGGACCGCAATTCGCGTTCCCCATTTCTCAACTGCAGTTCAGCGAAGCTTCCTCATCAACTTCTTCAGGCTCTCCCGCGTCGGAATGACTGAAGATCCTCCGGCGCCGGTCGTCGCCAGCGCTCCGCAAATGTTGCCGGCTCGCAAACACTCCTCAAGCGGCCACCCGGCAAGATAACCATGAAGAAAACCGCCGTTGAAAGCATCGCCTGATCCTGTTGCATCCACCGCACGCACGCGAATCGATCTCACGCGCACGACTTTTCCGTCGCGAACGGCCAGGGATCCATCGGGACCAAGCTTAACGACGGGAACTCGGACCCAGCGTGCCAAGTTTCTTAACGCCGCCTCGACCGTCTTTTCTCGCGTCATGGCCTTTGCTTCTGATTCGTTTGGAAACGTAAATTCGAATTCCTTCAGCAGGGATGACAATCGTGGAGACTCGAGCACTTCGAGGTTCCATCCCAAATCCGCTGAAACCGTCAAGCCTCGCTTGCGCAGTTTTCGAATTGCCGTCACCCACACCTGGGGAGGCCACATTGCACACGCCATATGCAGATGACATCCTCTCCGCAACTGCTTCCGCACGCCACTCCGCGCCAAGAGTCTTTCCAGTTTTACATTGATTCTGTCGTGAGTGATCATCATGCGATCGCCTTCGCAGGCGGCGCAGACGGTCATCGCCGTTGGTAAGTGTGGATCGAATTCACAACCTTGCGTCGAGATGCCGCTCTGAATTAACTTCCGCCACTCCGGGCTCGCGAGCGCATCCCGCCCAACCCGGGTAATAACATTGGTCGGAGTTCCTAATCCTGCCGCTACTAATGCAGTTGTTGCCAGGCCGCCACCCGGAAACCGCGCCAACCTCGCGGTCTTCACTTCTTCGCCCATACGGGGAACCCTCGGCAGGTCGTAGAACACCAGATCGAAAAAGAATTCGCCGAAAACCACCAAGCCTCGGCTGCATCGAACGGAGCCGGAAGTCACCATGCTTCGAATCATAGCAGAGTTGAAGTGGCGGACAAAGAAACGGAGCGAGTACACCGAAACGTTTTGGTGCCTGTATTTTGGCGGCTTACCGGTTGTTCACTGTATTGCACACAATCGATTCCGCCGCGCCTCGAAGTTCTCTAACTAGCGGCGGTATTGCCGGAACGCCCTAAGAGAACGAAAAATCCATGCAGGCAACGAACCTCATTCCCGCAGAAATCTCTTTGCCGAAAAGAGGGGCAGGGTCTTGGTCAGGTCGTGGAAAACGCCGTCCATGCACCTGATAGCCTAGAGCTGGCGGGGAATGGCGGGGCCTCTCTGTCCTTATATATTTGATTAAATCCTTTTTGAGTGACTCTGCTGTCGCATCCGGATTTGCTAGGATCCGCGGCCATTTGTCCTTGTGGTGCTGCGGAAAAAGCGGCCGCAGAAGATGGACGAGGAGCCCTTGTCAGGTTTTCTTGCAGAAACCCTGCTTAGGACGGACGCTTTTCAGCCTGATGTCGGCATCGCCGCCGCCACCGGGAACTCTATTTTCTCCGGAAGGCATAGTTTTGGGTGGTTACGACATCATGTGCGTCGCAGCATGCCGCCTACTCGGCTCGGACGCGCATGCCATCATTTAGTTGGTTGGGCGGGTGCAATATGACTTGTTCACCCTCAGCCATGCCGCCCAGAATCTCCACTTCAGATTCGTTGCGATGGCCGATTTCGACAGTCTTCATCGTTGCCCGACCCGCAGCAATGACGAAGGCGCTCCAACCCTGTCCGCGCCGGAAAACCGCGCTCAATGGCATTTTTAGCGCGTTTTCACTGGACCAGGTGAGAATATGCGTCTCCACTCGATAGCCGTCTCCTAGGGGCCCAGGAGGATCGACGAAATCTGAAATCACGTTCACGCGTTGTTCTTCGACACCGAGAGCTGAGACCTTCGTGAACCCGTAAGGCTCAACCAGTCGCACGCGCGCGCGGAGCGGGTGATCGCCTCCCCATCCGTCGAGCAGAACGGGCGCTCCCGGTCGAATTTTGACGGCATCCGTCGAGAGAACGTCGGTGACGACTTCGATCTGCCCAGGTTCGCCGAGAATGAGGATCGGAGTCCCCACGGGGACGACGCGCTCACTCTTCTCAACAACCCGAAGCACGCGCCCAGAAATAGGAGATCGCAGTTCGATGAGCGGCCGCGGTTTTCCGGGGGCGGTATCCACACTAACGAGCCCTGCTCGCGCAACCTTCTCCTCCGAGGCAGCTACTTGTACGCCGTACCGAGCCGCGCTTAATTCATCGTCAGCGGTGACGTCCGCGTTCCTGGCCTGCTCCAATGCCTGCACGGAAATCACACCTTCCTTCGCGAGCCGCTCGGCGCGTTCCCGGTCTCGACGAGCTTGTTCGCGATCCTCCCGGGCATGCGCTTCGCGAGCCGTGGCCAGACGGAGTGCCGCCGCGGCCGCTTCGACACGTGCGTAGACTTCCTCGCGCTCGCGCTGGTTCAATGGCACTGGATCAATGCTGGCCACGATTTGTCCCTTGCGGATCGGGTCACCGTCGTCCAGGTCGATGCGTATAAGCCGCCCGATGACCGGGGATGACAGCACAAAGCGATCGTGCACTCGCGTCTCACCTTCCTGGTCGATAGTGACTTGCAACGGTCCGCGGCTGACGCGTCCTACCTCCACGGTGAGTGGGGAGGGGATTAGAGCAAACACGATCATCGCACCGACGATCAACACCACGGCCAGAGTTACAATGAGTCCGCGTAGTCTCTTGCGCTTCAATTCATTCCCTCGCTTTCAGGATCGAAATCAAATCCAGGTGCCGGACGCGCTGGAGGATCAACACTCCGGAAAAAGTGGAAGCTAGAGCGACAATCAGCGCTGCATACGCATATGTGCGCCCAGTGATTACCAGCGGCATGCGATACAGCTCCGATGCCATGACGCGAACGAGCAAGGCACAAATTCCGTAACCAAAGAGGAAGCCAAGTGGAATTGAAACGCCCGCGAGTAGGCCCTGCTCGCCTAGCAGCATCCACCCGACTTCTCCCTGCGTAAAGCCGAGCACCCGGAGAGAAGCCAGCTCGTGGGAGCGCTCTGCAAGTGTGATGCGCGCACCATTGTAAACCATGCCAAACGCGATCACGCAGGCGAAACCGACGAGCGCGCCCACAGAGATGTTCAGGCTGCGCGCAATCGTGTCGCGAAAACTCGCGAGCATTGCCTCGCGGACGCTGACTCCGCTCACGGCGGGCGCTCTTTTTAGAAATGAATAGAGATGCTCGGCAGCGAGCGGATCCACGGCAAGGAACGCGCCTGATGTCGTGGGCCCCTCTTCCATGAGCCGGTTCAAAGCATGGATGTCCATATACGCCGACGTACCGATCAGGTCGTCCACGATTCCCGCGACAATGACCGATCGCACCGGACGCTCTCCTTCCAGAACTTCCACGGTGATTTGATCTCCCGGAGAAACGCCCAATATTTTCGCGAGGCTCGAAGAAATCACGACACCATCGGGCGGAAGAGCGACGGCGTGAAGATTAAGATCGATCAAACGCCGAAGCTGACGATCCGATTGGAGCCCCATTATCGCGATGCGGCGGGACCGATGTTCGAAGTGAAAGCGCGCCGCGACAACGCGGAACGACTCTGTTCGCAGCACGCCGGGAAGCTGGGCAACTGCATAATGTGCTGAAGCGCCGTGAGGTTCGTTGAAGGTGACCGTCACATCCTCCCGTGAAGCCGTCTGAAACTCGACTCGAATCAAATAGTTGATGGCGTCGCTGAAATAAAAACCTACAACGAGAATCGCGCCTGCCAACGCCAGAGCAAGTATCGAAAGGATGGATTTCCATCGGCGCCGCTCGAGATTCCGCAAAATCATTCGCACGGAGAGAGACACGAACCGCTGTAACCCAAGTCGCTCGGCGAGCCCAGCTCGAAAACGGGCAGGGGCTTCCGGCCGCATCGCCTCGGCGGGAGGCAGTGCGACGACGGAGCGCAAGGCCCCGAGAGCGCCGAGGCAGGCAGCGGCCGCACTGATAAGGATTGCCGATCCGATCATTTCGGGACTCGAAACAAAACGGAGCTCTGGAAATCGGAAAAAATCCTCATAGATCTTCGCCAGGCCACGGCCGAGCCAAATCCCCGTTGGGGTTCCTATCGCCGTTCCCAGCAAGACGGACGTTAGAGCATATTTCAAGTAGTGGAAACCGATGGAGACGTTTCCGTATCCGAACGCTTTCAGCAGGCCGATGGGACCGCGTTGCGTGTTGACGAGCCGCGAGAGTACGACGTGGATCAGAAATGCCGCTACTCCAAGGAAAATCGTGGGAACGAAGATACCCGTGATTCGATCTTGCACAATCTCGTCCGAAAGAAATCGGTTGGAAAGCTGATCGTAGCGCGCGTAAGCACCGAGCCCGCCGTATGGGTCCAACAGCGTGTCGAGTCGCGCAATTACATCAGCCTCGCTGGCGCCCGGAGCCAACGAAAGGGTGACGTCATTGAAAGCCCCGTCCATATTGAAAGGTGGCCCGAGTGCATCGCGACTCATCCATATCACCCCAAAGCGACGGTTATCCGGAAATACCTCTGAGCCGCGAATTTCATAGACATACTCGGGCGAAATGGCGGTGCCCACGATCTGGAGCCGTTCCCAGCGTCCGTTGATGACCGCGCCAATCGTCTCTCCGACATTCAGCTTATTGGCCTTCGCAAACGATTCACTGATGATCACCCCGTCGCGCCGGCTCGGGTCGAGATAGCTTCCACTTCGGATGCACAGGCTATTTAGCATCGGCGTTTCGCGCGCCGGAATCGAAATGAGCCTGCCCAACGCTGGCTCGTCGAGTCCGGGTACGTCCAGGGTCACTTCGACGACCACTCGAGTCTGCACCGAAGAAACGCCCGGGATGGCGGCGATGGTCGCCGCCAGAGAATCCGGAGCGCGTTTGAGATGAGCGAAAATGTCCGCAAAGCGGTAACGAGTGTAATAATCCTGCTGGGCGCTCCGAACGGATTCATATGTGCCGCGCATGGTCACATAGGTGGCGATACCGCACGCGGCGACGAGAGCGACTGTTACGAGTTGGCCCCGCAGGTGCCAAAGATCACGGAAGAGCTTTTTGTTGAGGGTGGTCATGTTTGCCTACCAAGTCAATTCGGACGGCGCCACTTTCGTTTCATTCCTGTGTATGTTGATGATTGCGCCGCTGCTGATCCGAATCACGCGGTCTGCCATCGCAGCGATAGCAACGTTGTGAGTGATCACCACCGTGATCGTCTTAAGTTGGCGGTTCACTCGTTCCAGAACTTCCAGCACGAGCTTCCCAGTGGGGTAATCCAATGCTCCAGTTGGTTCGTCGCAGAGAAGCACTTCCGGGCGTTTGGCCACTGCGCGCGCGATGGCCACCCGTTGTTGTTCGCCGCCCGACATCTGAGCGGGAAAGTGATGCAGCCTGTGTTCCAGACCGACCAAATGGAGGCACTCTTCGGCACTGAGCGGGTTTTCTGCTATCTCAGTAACAAGCGTCGTGTTCTCAAGAGCCGTCAGACTCGGAATCAGATTGTAAAATTGGAATACGAATCCCACATGCTCGCGACGGTATCGCGTGAGCTCATGCTCGCTGGCAGCCGTCAGGTCATGATCTAAATAGAGGACCTCGCCCGAGGTGGGAAGATCGAGGCCTCCCAGGATGTTTAACAAAGTCGATTTCCCACTGCCGGAGGGCCCGAGCAGGACGACAAACTCGCCAGGAAACAAGTCCAGGTCGACACCTCGGAGCGCATGCACTTCCGTGTCTCCCATGTGGTAGACCTTGGTGACGCCCCGAACGTGAAATACGGCATCACCTGTTATCTGTTTCGGACTCGGAACCAGCCACTCACCGCCCGAGATGCGACCATTTTTAGCCACGTTCTGTTTCTCCCAAACGTTAACGGTTCTAATCGCGCAGGGTCTTAGGAGAGCGGCCCAACTTCAGGGTCACGCTTAGTTGTCTTACCACAGCATGAACCTTTACTTCATCTTCTATTCCTGGGTGAAATGGACCGCTTTTTGGAGATAAGCGCAAAGCGGCGGATATACGGTTGCGCCTATCACAGAGCAAGGTGACACGCGTCACAGTCCCGCAACAAAGGATGAATCAGAAAGATGCGGCATCAAGGCACCAGCAACAGCGCTACTGGGAGTTCCGTGACAACGCGAAGTTGTAGAGCCCATGTCAGGAGCCCATTCCGCAGTGCCGTCGGTTTCCGTGGGAAAAAGTTAGCTTTCTGGGTTTGCGAACAGTTGCAAATGCTTTAACATCGATACAAGTTTCCACTTTGGGCGTGTAGCTCAGCTGGGAGGCGAGGTTAAGTATGACGGGTAATCATGGCGCGTCCAGCTAGCTTCGTTTGCAGGGATCCACTGCAGTGGAGTGCCACCCAACTCTTCGTGCAAAAAACTGTGCTCCTGCTCACGAGGCAGGTGCGCCCGAACTCAGGGCGGCCTACTTGGCGCGCTGGCGGCCCGTTCTCTTTCTCAATGTTTCTGTGTACTTTCTATGTTTTTCGCACATCATAAATCACGATTTCTTGCGGTTTTTGGCGGTTATTGTTCCTGTAGCATATGGGGGACTGAATCTCGCATTTGAATTGCATCGAAGTCGAACCGAATTACGAATCTTCTTCCCGCTCATTTTGGCCGCTAGCGTTTACAACGCGAGGAATAGAATAGTGTCTGTTGCCGATGCGGAAGATCGTACACATCGATATGGATGCGTTTTACGCATCCGTTGAACAGCGGGACGATCCGCAACTGCGCGGCAAACCGGTCATTGTCGCTTGGCGCGGCAAACGTTCAGTTGTCTGCGCCGCTTCGTATGAGGCTCGGAAGTTTGGCGTGCGTTCGGCCATGCCTGGTGTGCGCGCTGAGCAATTGTGCCCCAACGCGGTTTTTCTACCTCCCGATTTTGTCCGCTACCGCGCTGTTTCGCGACAGGTACATGAAATCTTGAAACGCCACACCGACCTCATTGAGCCCTTATCGCTCGACGAAGCGTACCTCGATGTGTCGGAAAATAAGGCCGGGTTGCCCACCGCGACTGAGGTGGCGCGCGCCATCCGTCGGCTGATCAGCATGGAGTTGAACCTAACGGCGTCAGCGGGCGTCGCCCCGAACAAGTTTCTCGCAAAGATTGCTTCGGATTGGAAGAAGCCGGATGGCCTGTTCGTTATCCAGCCGGACGACGTGAATTCTTTCTTATTACCGCTGCCGGTCGGTCGTCTACCTGGCGTTGGAAAGGTCACAGAAGAGAAGCTGAAAAGCCTCGCCATCGATACGGTCGGGGATCTACGAAAAATGGATTTGGAGTCTCTTGATAGCCGCTTCGGTCGCTACGGCCTGCGTTTGTACGAACTTGCGCGTGGCATTGATAACAGTCCAGTAGTTCCAGATCGCGTAACGCAATCGATTTCCTCGGAAGATACCTTCGAGCACGATGCCCTGCTCGCCGACCTTGAGCCCATGATCCGCAAGCTCGCCGAAAAAACGTGGACGGCAGTACGCAAGGAATCGCGTATAGCGCGAACTGTCGTGCTCAAGCTTAAGACCAGCGAGTTCAAGATCCTCACCCGCAGTCACACGCCTGATAAGCCGCCCGCCTCTTGCGATGAATTGACAAGTATCGCTCTTGCGCTTCGCAGCCGCGTCGAGCTGCACGCGAAGCAGCGGTTTAGGCTGGTTGGCGTCGGCTTGAGTAACTTCCGGTATCCGGAAGACGTGGCCGCACAACCCACGCTGTTTGCTTAGAGACCGGTTCTAAACTGTCGATCGGATGTGGTGCACAGGGGGGCGGTGAAAGTACCTCACGCGAAAAAGTGGCAGAAGGAAGCAGACAAGCTGAGGAAGATTGTGCTCGACTGTGACCTGATCGAGGAGATCAAGTGGGGCAAGCCCTGCTTCACCTACCAGAAAAAGAACGTGGCAATCGTCATCCCGCTGAAGGACGCGTGCACGCTCTCGTTCTTCAAAGGCGCGCTGCTCAAGGACCCGAAGCACATCCTGCAAAAGATCGGTCAGATGCAGGCAGGCCGCTGGATTAAATTCACCTCTCTCAAAGAAATTACGGCTATGCAATCAATTCTGAGGAACTACATCTACGAAGCCATCAAGGTCGAGGAGTCGGGAAAGAAGGATACCCTCAAGAAGGTTTCGGAGTATCCGGTTCCTGAGGAGTTGCAGGCCAGGCTGGATGCAGCTCCGGAGCTGCGCGCGGCATTCGAAGCGCTCACACCTGGACGGAGGAAGTCGTACATCTTTCATGTCTCGGGTGCGAAGCAGGCGAAGACGCGGGCGGCGCGGGCGGAGAGGTGTGTCCCCATGATCTTGAGCGGCCGAGGGTTCAACGAGCCCACAGATTGAACCCTGTAGACGCCTGGCGTTTGCACCAAATCCAAAGCAGTCACACTGGTCGAGCTGCTGGCCACACGGGCGGGTGGCGTACCTTTCGCGGCACGTTTTCCTCTTGTCACATGATTCGGTGTAATGCCAGCAAGCGACAGCCAATCCAACAACCGCACCCTTAAACGTTAAAGGGTGCGCCACCATCCCGAGGTGTGTTCACTTTGATTTTCCGCAAATTCCCGTCAGCCTGGAAAATCATCAACGACCACAC
>DASYYI010000400.1:0-1884 GCA_035933995.1 Candidatus Acidiferrales bacterium
TGGACGTGAACGCGTCGCTGCACGAACGCAAAATGGGCGAATTGCAGGGCGGACAAAAAGTTCGCGTCTTGCTGGCTCAAGCTTTGTTCGGCAATCCTCCCGCGCTGTTGCTCGACGAACCCACAAACCACCTCGATCTCGATTCCGTTCACTGGCTCCAGGATTATCTCTGTAACTACGACGGCGTGGTCATCGTGATTTCTCACGACCGCCATTTTCTCAATAGCGTCAGCACGCACACCGCCGACATCGATTATCAAACGATCATCATGTACACCGGCGGATACGACGACATGGTCCTCGCCAAGACGCAGATTCGCTCGCGCATCGAATCCGAAAACGCCCAACGCGAAAAGAAAATCGCGCAACTGAACGAATTCATCGCGCGCTTTTCGGCCGGCACGCGGTCCTCGCAAGTAATGTCACGCAAAAAAGAAGTCGAGCGCATACAGACTTCGGAGCTGGCGCGGTCCAACATCGCGCGGCCCTACATTCGCTTCGACATGAATCTCCCCTCGGGTCGCCATCCGCTCGAATTTAAGGGCCTCGCGAAAGCGTATGACGGCCAGCGAGTGATTCAGGGATTTTCGGCAAATGTGGCGCGCGGAGAAAAAATCGCGCTAACCGGCCGCAACGGCGCGGGCAAAACCACTCTGCTCAAATCGCTGATCCGCTGCGCGGCGGGACACATCAGCGACGAAGACCGCAGATTCCCCATCGACCATGGCACCGTGAAATGGGGACACGCGGTGGATGTCGGCTACTTCGCGCAGGATCACACCGATTCCATCGCCAGGGGAACCACCGTGATCGAGTGGCTGCATCAGTTCAGGCCGCAAGCGTCGCAGGAGGAATTGCGCGGGCTGCTCGGCCAGATGCTTTTCAGCGGCGATGACGCGTTGAAGCCCACGCGTGCGCTTTCCGGCGGCGAAGCGGCGCGCGTGATTTTCTGCCGCTTGATGCTGCAAAAACCTAATTTCCTCGTCCTCGACGAGCCGACCAACCACCTCGATCTCGAATCCATCAACGCCCTCAACATCGCCTTGCAGCGCTATGACGGCACTGTGCTGCTCGTCACGCACGACCACGACGTGATCGACGAAGTCGCCACGCGCATCTGGCACATCGAAGCCGGCCACGTCGAAGATTTCAATGGCCCCTATGCCGATTATCTGGCGGCTGAACAGCAGAAAATCTCTAGCCTAACGGATCGCTGAAGACGGAATTCTAGCCTTAAACCACGAGAACTAATTAGCAATGGTGGGGCTGGGGAGAGTCGAACTCCCGACACGCAGTTTAGGAAACTGCTGCTCTATCCGTCTGAGCTACAGCCCCGCATGAAAACCGCTGCGTCCAATAGCTTAACACTGCAGCGCAGCTCTGTTGTAGCATAGAGAGTTAGTCGAGTTAGCCATGGACGCGCGCAAGAAAATCCGGCGAAAACTGCTCGCGGCGCACCGCTCCGCGCGAAGCTGGCGCATGGTCGCGAAGGCGCTGCTCTCGACCAAGCATCCCCTGCTCGCACACATCATTCCCATTCGGCGGTGCAATCTGGCCTGCGCGTATTGCAACGAATACGACGATTTCTCGAAGCCTGTGCCGCTCGACGAGATGCTCCGCCGCGTCGACCGCCTCGCCTCCTTCGGCACGTCCATCATCACCATCAGCGGCGGCGAGCCTCTGCTGCATCCCGAACTCGACAACATCATCCGCCGCATTCGCCGCGACGGCATGATTGCGGGAATGATCACGAATGGATATTTGCTGGTCGCGGATCGCATCGAGCGGTTGAATGCGGCGGGTCTTGAGTTCCTGCAAATCAGCATCGACAACGCACAGCCCGACGAAGTCTCGAAAAAGAGCCTGAAGGTGCTGGACCAAAAG
>DASYYI010000278.1:0-2401 GCA_035933995.1 Candidatus Acidiferrales bacterium
CTCTCCGAAGCCATGGCTGCGGCCGCGAAGCAGGCGGGTGCGGAAATTCGCACTTCCGCCGAAGTCGAGCGCATCCTCGTGAAAGACGGCGGTGTCGCGGGCGTCGCGCTTGCGAACGGTGAAGAAATTCCGGCCACCGCCGTCGTCTCCGCCGCCGATCCCAAGCGCACATTCCTAAAATTAATCGAGCCGGTGCATCTCGCGCCCAGCTTCCTGGGACAGATGCAGCACTACCGCTGCCAGGGAACGGTCGCGCGAGTTCTCTTCGCCCTCGACGCGCTTCCGAATTTCCCCGCCCTCAAAAATGAACGCGACGAAGCCGCCGCGCTCACCGGACGCATTCACATCGGTCCGGACGTCGATTATCTCGAGCGCGCCTTTGACGATTCCAAGTATGGCGAATTTTCGCGCGCTCCTTTCCTCGAAGCCGCGATTCCGTCTCTCCTCGATCCTTCGCTCGCGCCAAACGGCAAGCATGTAATGTCCGTGCACATGCAATACGCGCCCTACAAAGTGAACGCCTCAAATGCGCCTTCTCGCGAAGCCTCTCCAGTTTGTCATTCCAAACCCGCGCGGTTTTCGCGGAGTGAGGAATCTGCTTTTCGTTCCGCCGCCTCTCCTGAAAACTGGCTCTCCCAGCGCGACGCCTTGGCCGACACCGTCGTGAGAACGCTGGCGCAATACGCGCCCGACCTGCCGTCGAAAATTCTCGCTCGCCGCGTCATCACTCCGCTCGATCTCGAACAGGATTACGGTCTCACCGGCGGCCACATCTCCCACGGCGAACTCGCTCTCGACCAGCTTTTCACCATGCGCCCTCTCATCGGCTGGGCGCGTTATCGCACCCCCCTTCGCGGCCTTTTCCTCTGCGGCTCCGGCACCCACCCCGGCACAGGCCTAACCGCCGCCTCCGCCCTCAACGCCTCCCGCCAAATCCTCCGCGCCCTCCGCCACTAAATTCTTAGCCCTCCTCGGTTTTGTAGGGCCCGATCGGATTTATCGGGCCGATGCCGTCAGGCGGACGGCACAGTCTTTGCCCTGGACCTCTTGGTTTGTCTGCACGCTATAATCGCTTCGTGCAGGCCCGCAAACGTTTTCATCTCTCCCGTGACTCTTATCGCGGTCGGCAACTATATTTCGTCACCATCTGCACCGCCCATCGCCGTCCAGTGTTCCGCAATCATCAACTCGGCTTGGAAGTTATCGGATCCCTGAAGACAACCGCCGCAGCGTCGCATTTTTTGCTGCACGCTTGGTGCCTCATGCCGGATCATTTGCATGTGTTGGCCGAAGGCATCGCGGAACACTCCAGCCTGTTTTCCTTCATTCGTCGCTTGAAACACGAGACCACGGCGGAATGCGCCCTCGGCGCACGGGCCGATAATTCCGATCGGCCCCTACAAAATCCAAATCGCGGCTCCGTGAGGTTGGATTCTCTCTGGCAAAGAAATTTCTATGAACACATTGTTAGGAATCGAGAACACCTCCAAAGCGTCGCTTCCTACATTTGGATGAATCCCGTAAGCAAACGCATTTGCGCATCGCCGGACGAATTTCCGTTTTCGGGATCGCTGACATTCGGCCTGAAATGGAACACCAAAAAACCTGATACTTGGCTTCCTCCTTGGAAGAGGCCCGTTCGCTTTTCGTAGGAACGGGCATTTTGCGCGGCTGATGCCTGTTTGCTTTTGTAGGGCCCTATCGGATTTATCGGGCCGATGCCGTCCGGCGGACGGCACGGTGTTTGTTTAGCGGAAGGAAACACGGACCCAAATTATCCGGAATATCGCCCAGGCCAAATTCCCTCCAAAAAGGACGCAACCCGACAGGAAGCTGAAAATGGCTCCAGAAAGCAGGCCGAGCTGCCACCGCAGCGGCAACGGGTCTCTCCTCATGAAAAAAGTCGCGGCAAGCCAACAAACCAATGCGATGGCGAAGCATGCAAAACTCACGAGCCCGATTGGTTGGCTAAGTGGGTGCGCCGTCCATCGACTAAACGCAAAATAAATGAATGCAAGAATCGCACAAACGATGGCCCCGATAAGTTGTACGTGAGCGGGGCCGACCACGTAATACGTATCGTGCAAATACAGGTCGAGGGCCGCCCCTGACCGAAGCACCCCTCCCCGCAGAAGGAATGTGAAAACGGCGAGCAAGGCCGCCAATCCGCTAAACAGCTTCGCCGTTAGCATATCGTTTCGTCCGAAATCCTAGCTTTTGCCGCCAATATACTCTTGCGACGACATTCCAACAAGCTGGCACGAATCGGAAGGGCAGCCACCTCCTCGGCGGGCAGTCAGTAGCGTTGACTCTCGTATTTTGGGATTCTGCCGCTTGTGTCTTTGCAGAGCCCGTTCGGCTTGAGCGGGCCGATCCCGGCCTGCGGGCGGCACACATCTTC
>DASYYI010000319.1:0-7161 GCA_035933995.1 Candidatus Acidiferrales bacterium
CGCCTCGTGCAGCTCGCCGAAGACGAAGCCGCCGAAATCGCGCGCATCTTGTTTGAATTTACGGAGCGCCTGCGCGCCGACCGCAGCCCGCTCGAATTCGCCGCCGCCACCATCGCCGATCTCGATTCCGTCTTCGCTCGCGCCCGTTACGCCCGCGAATTCGACGCCACCATTCCCGAATTTTCCGCCGACAATCACTTGCGCCTCGATGCCGTCCGCAATCCCGTCCTCGAAGACAATCTTCGCCGCAAAGATCGCGCCGTCGTGCCCATGTCGCTCGAACTTGGCGGCAGCGAAACGGTCATGGTCATCAGCGGCCCAAACACCGGCGGCAAGACAGTCGCATTAAAAAACGTCGGCCTCGCCGCTCTCGCCGCGCAGTCGGGAATTCCCGTTCCCGCGCAACGCGCCGAGTTGCCGCTTTTCGATTGCGTTCTCGCCGACATTGGCGACGAGCAATCCATCAGCGCCGATCTCTCCACTTTTTCCGCGCACATGTTGAATCTGAAATCGATGCTCGAACGCGCCACCGATCGCACCCTCGTCCTCGTCGACGAAATGGGCACCGGCACGGCCCCCGAGGAAGGCGCGGCGATTGCCGTCGCGCTTCTCGAGGAATTTCGCGCGCGCCGCTCGTTGACGCTCGCCACCACGCATCACGACCGCTTGAAGTCCTACGCCTCCACCACTCCCGGCATCGTCAACGCCGCCGTCGAATTCGACGAGGAAAATTTGCGCCCCACCTATCGCCTGCTCACCGGCGTGCCCGGCGTTTCCAGCGGCATACAAATCGCGCGTCGCCTCGGTTTGCCCGAACGCGTAATTGAACACGCGAAGGCTGGACTTTCGCCCGAAACGCGCGAGGCCCGGGAACTCATCGCGTATCTTCATCGCAGCCGCGACGAAATGGAACAGATGCAGCGCCAGGCGAAAGACGAATTGCGCCAACTCGAAGCCGAGCGTCGCGCCCTGCAAACTGACTGGGTCGAACGCCAGCGCACACGCATCGCCGAGCTCGAAAAACAATTTGCCGCGACCACCAAAAAACTCGAAACTGAAGTCGCGCGCCTCACCGCTGAAATCTCCGACCGCAAATTTCGCGCGCAAGCCGAAAAGTTCGGCGCTCGCCGCATGTCGAAAATTGAGTTTGACGCGCGCGGCGAAGCCGACGCTGCTGTCCTCGACACTTTGTCTTCCTCGCAAGCCGATCTTGGCGCGATGCCGGAAGTCCCCAAGCCTGTCGAACCCGAGCGCCTCGCCGAAGGCATGCGCATCCGCGTCCGCGGAATGAAGGAGCCTGTGATTCTCCGCCGCTACGATCCAAGCTTCGCCGAAATTCAGGCCGGTCCCATGCGCATGAAAATTCCCCTCGCGGATATTCTCGGAATTGAATCAGAGGCTGCTTCAGCCAGCACAGCGCCGCAGCGTCACGTCACGGTGCACTCCACGCGCGCCGACGAACCTTCCGCGCTCGAAATCAACGTCATCGGCAGCACCGTCGAGGAAGCCTCGCGCCGTGTAGACAAATTCCTCGATGCCGCTGCGCTCGAAAATCTTCCGAGCGTCCGCATCATTCACGGCCACGGCACGGGCGCGCTTCGCCGCGGCCTTGCCGAATTTCTCTCCGCGCATCCCCTCGTCGGCAAGTTTTACGCCGAAGCCGAAGACCGCGGCGGCACCGCTATCACCATTGTTGACTTGAAAGATTGATTTGAAAGATTGGCCTGAAGGATTGCGAGCGCACCCGATGCCTCATCATCTCGAAACCGATCGCCTCTGGCTCTGCCCGTGGGAACCCGCCGACGTCGCAGCGGCGCGCCCGATTTTCGGCGATCCCGAAGTCATGCGCTACATCAATGGCGGAGTTTCGTGCTCCGACGATCAGATACGCGAATCGATCTTCCGTCAGCAGAATCATTTTCGCTCGCGGGGCTTTTGCCTGTGGAAACTACTCCTCAAATCCGACGCCCGCCTCATCGGCGACTGCGGCCTGCAGCCTCTCGAACTTGACGGAGTTTCAGAAGTCGAGATCGGCTGGCGTCTCGCCAAAGACCAGTGGGGTCAAGGCTTCGCCACGGAAGCCGCGCACGCTGCATTGCAACACGCGGTAGAATACGCCCATCTCGAGCGCGTCATCGCCATTGCCATGCCTGAAAATCGTGCCTCGCTTTGCATCATGGAGAAACTCGGTATGAACTACGAGCGCGCCACTCAAAAAGACGGCTTTCCCATCGTCGTCTACGCGCGCCACTTCGGCGAAAGGCTATCGCTCTGAGCGATACAACACCATCTTCCCTTTCGTCTGGTCATAAACAAATTCCTTGAATTTTATTTTCGGAATCAAAGAGGGAACGCCGGTAAACTGTGCCATCGGCGAGCGTATTATACTCTCGACGTCAGTTGAGAGTTTCGAAATGGCTGAAGCAGGCTCATTCGCGGATCGCGTTAAGCAGCAGGCGGACATCGTTCGCGTCATCGGCGAATACGTCCGCCTGAAAAAGAGCGGCCAGAATTTCAGCGGCCTCTGCCCGTTCCATCAGGAAAAAACTCCGTCGTTTTCCGTTCACGCCACCAAGCAGTTCTATCACTGCTTCGGCTGCGGCAAGAGCGGCGACGTCTTCCAATTCGTGATGGAAATGGACAAGTGCGCGTTTCCCGAAGCCGTGCGCACCGTCGCTGAAAAATGCGGCATCCGCGTTCCCGAACCTCGCGAACGCTCTCCCGAGCAGCGCCGTGAAAATCAGCAACGCGCCGCGCTCGTCGAAATGCACCGCACAGCAGCCGCCTTCTACGCGCGCACGCTGAATTCCACCGACGAAGGCAAAGTCGCGCGCGCCTATCTCGAAGAGCGCAGCCTCGACGACGAAACCATCGCGCGCTTCGGCTTGGGCTACGCGCCTTCTTCAGGTGATGCGCTTCTCCGTCATCTCAAGCCGAAGTACGCCGAAAAACTTCTCGAATCCTGCGGCCTGTTCTCGCGCGACCAGTCCGGCCGCCTCTTCGACCGTTTCCGCCGCCGGATTATTTTCCCCATCGCCAACGAAGCCGGCAAAGTGATCGCCTTCGGCGGGCGCGCGCTCGGCGACGATATCCCCAAATATCTCAACTCGCCCGAGACGCCCATCTACACCAAGAGTAACGTCCTCTATCATCTCGACCGCGCCAAAGAAGCCATTCGCAAAAATGATTTCACCGTGCTCGTCGAAGGCTACATGGATACCATCGCCGTCGCCCGCGCCGGAATCGCGAACGTTGTCGCGAGTTGCGGCACCAACCTCGCTGAAGGCCAAATCAAACTTCTCGCTCGCTTTTCGCGCCGCGTCGTCGTGAATTATGATCCTGACACCGCCGGCCAGGCCGCCACCGAGCGTTCTCTCGCGCTTCTGCTCGAACGCGAATTCGACGCGCGCGTCCTCGCTCTTCCCGCCGGTGCCGACCCTGACAAGTTCATTCAACAAGAAGGGCCGGAGAGCTACGCCAAGCGCCTGCGTGAAGCGCCCGCCTATCTCGATTATTTAATCAGTCGTGCGCGCCAAATGGATCGCTCCACCGCCGAAGGCAAACTCGCCGCCGTGAATTTCCTGATGCCTTACGCGCAGCGCGTTCCGAATCGTCTGTTGCGTTCGGAGCTTGCCACGAAAATCGCGTCCGAATTGCGCGTCGAAGAACCGGTTCTTCGCGAAGCCCTTCGCCGCGCCATTGCCGAGCGTCGCAGCGAAGTGAAACCCAAAGCTGAGTTGATGACGCCCGCCGTGCGTCCCGCCGAGCGCCGCCTGATGCAGATGCTCGTCGAAGCCGAAGGCTTTCGCGAAAATCTCGCGCTGCGCATCGCCGAAGGCGCGTACCACAAAAGCCTCGAAACCGAGAAAATCTTCGACGCTCTCATCGAAGCCGCGCGCTCCGGCTCACGTCCCGAACCCGCAGCCCTGGCCGAATCGCTCTCCGAAAACGATCGTCGTCTCCTGTTCGAAATTCTTTTCGAATCCGCTCCCGAAGGTACCTGGGAAGAAGCAGAAAGCTGCCTCAGCGCGCTCAAGAAACGCCAACTCGAGCACGAAATCGCCGAACTCCAGACGCGCCTCGCCGCTCAGCCAAGTCCCACCGAGCGCCGCGAAATTTTCGCCCGTGCCCAGGAAGTTCGCAAATTGCTCGGAGAATTGCAGTAATAGGTAGTGGGTCAGTTTCCGAGTCGCGCGTCATCCACCCACGATCTGTGTGCGACATACTCGGTGGTTCACATTCGCGTCGGCCTTTCGAGGCGTTTCTGTGGGCTAGCCGTGTTCGACGCGCGACTTTATATCCGAGTACGCCGTTTCGATCAGCCTGCTTAGCGCTGCGCCGTTTGTGGCCGTTCCTGATCTCAGCTTCACATGACGCATGAACTTGCCGGTGCCTTGCAGCAAGTGAGCGGGATCCGGGAGCGCTGCGCCGTGAAAGAACCCCACGTTTACGTGCGAGGTGAATACGTTGACGTAGCCGAAGGGCGCATCTCCCAAACATGCAATCGGACAGCCGTCATGCAAGGTCTCCCGGACTTCGTCCCCGCATTTTCGCATCACCTCAAACCACTGACGCGCGATAGCTCCCAATTCACCTGCATGTTCTTTCATCCACGCATCGATGGCGGGATCCCGCTCGACAGCGCCGTTGAATCGCAGCAATTCCGTTCTCATCATGGCTCCACGTCTTCTTTCGAGATCCACGGTTGCGTAGCGTACACGAGAAGGCCACTGGTGGTCGTGCTCGGAGAAACGAGAGGGATATTTCCTCAGTCACGCTGTAGCGTTTACGGACCGCGAGCGACTCGTCGGCTGCTTGGAAACTGACCCCTTCCCCATAATAACTAGAATTGACGGCGGATACTCTTCAACGTTATGCTAGGAGGGTTTGGGGCGAAACGAAAGGCTGGTCTGGTGCATCTGATAGTATGGGCGCAGGTTGCGCGGCACAGCCGGTGGAAGATCGGGCGCGGGCGGAAAGTTTAAGGTTTTCTTCGTGGTGCAAAGCCATCTGTTTTATCCGTCATATCGTTATCGTTAAAGACTCTACTCGCCGGAGTGTCATCTCCGGCTGAGTGAACTATTGTGCTACGCGTTCTGTTTGCGGCCGAACGCTCGCCCCGCTTGGGGGAGGACACTTGACGTTGGCAATTGAAGAGAAATACGACCAGGTACGTCAGCTTATCAACATGGGCAAGGAACGCGGTTACCTCCTTTATGACGAGGTAAACGACATCCTTCCGGCGGAAGTCCATTCCTCCGAGGAAATCGATGACCTGCTCTCCACTTTTGAGCGCTATGGCATCGACGTCTACGAAGACCTCTCCAGCGCCAAAGCTGCACTCGCCGCTGGCGAAGCGGGCGAGTCTGCGGAGCCTGTAAAAGAGGAAGCGTCATCCGCCGTCGATAGCGAAGTTGAACTTGACCTGACGCCCGGCGCGCTTGAAAAAACCAACGATCCCGTCCGCATGTACTTGCGCGAGATGGGCACGGTTCCTCTGCTCACGCGCGAAGGCGAAGTCGCCATCGCCAAGCGCATCGAGCGCGGTCAGCTCCTCGTCCTGAAAACGATCACGCGTTCGCCCGTGGTGCTCAAGGAAATCATGGCCATTGGCGACGATCTTCGCCAGGGCGCCCGCTCCATCAAGGAAATCGTCCAGTTCGACGATGAGGAACTCACCGAAGAGAAAATCGAAAACAAAACCAAGCAGACGCTCAAGCAGCTTGACCGCATCGCGAAACTCTACCTGCAAGCCCTCAAGCAAGCGCTGAAGCTCGAACGCACCGTGAAGTCCAAGAAGCGTGCCTACCTTCACGCCAAATACGCCGTGGCGCGCACGCGCATCGAGATGTCCAACCGCGTTCGCGAAATCGAATTCAACCTGTTCGAACGCAAGCGCCTGATCGACAAGCTCCGCCAGACCGTCGAGCGCGTTCACACTCTCGAACGCGAAATCGTCAAACTCGAGCGCCGCGTGGACGCCTCCAAGGGCGACGTTCTCGCCGAAGCGCGCCGCGACCTGAAAGACCGCCGCACCGAGCTTCGCGAGATCGAAATTTCCGCCGAAGTCAGTCCTGCCGAACTCAAACGCACGCTGCAAATCATCGTTCGCGGCGAAATCGAAGCCGAGCAGGCCAAGAAGGAACTAATCGAAGCCAACCTCCGCCTCGTCGTCTCCATCGCCAAGAAATACACGAACCGTGGCTTGCAATTTCTCGATTTGATTCAGGAAGGCAACATCGGCTTGATGAAGGCCGTGGACAAATTCGAATGGCGCCGCGGCTACAAATTCTCCACCTACGCCACTTGGTGGATTCGCCAGGCCATCACCCGCGCCATCGCCGACCAGGCGCGCACCATCCGGATTCCGGTGCACATGATCGAAACAATCAACAAACTTGTGCGCACCAGCCGCCAGCTTGTTCAGGAACTCGGCCGCGAGCCTACGTCGGAAGAAATCGCGAAGCGCATGGACATTCCCGTCTCCAAGGTGCGCAAAATCTTGAAAATCGCGCAGGAACCCATCTCCCTCGAAACGCCCATCGGCGAGGAAGAGGATTCGCATCTTGGCGACTTCATCGAGGACAAGGCCGTCGTTTCGCCTTCCGACGCCGTGATTAACCTCAGCCTGAAAGAGCAAACCTCTTCCGTCTTGAAAACGCTTACGCCGCGCGAGGAAAAGGTAATCAAGATGCGTTTCGGCCTCGACGATGGCAGTGAGCACACGCTCGAGGAAGTCGGCCAGTCCTTCGCCGTCACCCGCGAGCGCATTCGCCAGATCGAAGCCAAGGCCCTGCGCAAGCTGCGCCATCCTTCGCGTTCGCGCAAACTCCGCGCCTTCCTCGAAGGCTCCGCCAACGAATTCTAATTTGCTGTCTAGGCTCCGGCGATTTAGGCGATTGCGGATCTCATTCCGAGGAGCCGTGCGACGAGGAATCTGCAGTTTCGCATTCTTCATTCGCTTTCGGGATTCACGATTTCAAAGAACGACGCGCAGGCCGCGATCTGCCGCTTCGAATTCTGCGCATCGTAAAAAACCGGCACGCTCATTCCCTCATAGAGCGAGCGCGTCAGATCGTTCCCCGATCCCGCAATCGTTTTCCCTTCCGCATCCTCGAATTCGTAAGTGATTATCGAATTGCTCTTCAATGTCCGCTGGCC
>DASYYI010000349.1:0-3185 GCA_035933995.1 Candidatus Acidiferrales bacterium
TGCGTTTGGCAAGCCGATCGAGAACGGGCAACATCCGCATAATTTGGTAATGGCCCTCGGCGTTCACTACGCGCACCCCGCAGGCGACAACACCGTTCTCGAAGCCTATTTCGCGCCCGTCGGCGACCCTGCTCTCGGACCTGTCGCGTTTCCACATCGCGCGTCGGCTGCGGAACTTCCGCAGGCGCCTATCGGCCATCATTGGGAGGACTCGTCCCACATCGCTTATGAAGTTGCGACAGTCGGCGTGAAGCACAAAATCGTGCGCCTCGAGCTGAGCGGTTTTCACGGCGCTGAACCAAATGAGAATCGCTGGAACATTGCCACAGGCGCGATGAATTCCTGGTCCGCGCGCTTTTCCGTTTTCCCTACACCCAACTGGGCCGCGCAGGTCTCCGTCGGACGCTTGACGCATCCCGAAGCGCTTCAGCCGGGCGATGTGGTGCGCACCACAGCTTCCATTTCGTATTCGCGGCCGATGGGCGGCGCGGATTGGGCGGCGACTTTTGTCTTCGGGCGGAATCACAGCACGATCACGGGCCGAGGGACGAATGCGTTCTTGCTCGAATCGGTAGTTCCCTTTCGCAAGAAGAATTATTTTACCGGCCGCTGGGAGATGGTGGACAAAGACGAATTGTTTGCGGCGGAACCTGCCCTCGAGCAGCAACTCGCGAACACTGTCGGCGACACGTTTCGCATTGGCGCGTACACGCTGGGCTATACACGGTATGTGCGTCTGTGGTCGCCGATTGAGACAGGTTTCGGCGCGAATTTCTCCACATACACGTTGCCGTCCGCGATCACTCCTTTTTATGGCGAGCACCCGTTCGGCGTGAATGTGTATTTGCATTTCCGCCTGAAGCCGAAAGGCCCATGAACCAAGAGCCGTCGAGTTCGGCAACCGCCAGCGCGGGACAGCTCGTCACGGATCCTGTCTGCGGAATGAAGGTTGATGCGGCGCGCGCGAAGGCGAGCCGCGAATATCATGGCGTAAAATATTATTTCTGCTGCAACGGTTGCGCCGAGAAGTTTGCCACCGCGCCGGAGAAGTATCTCACCGGGAAAACTCAGGCTGCGCCTACAGTTCAACTTCACACGATTCAATCGCCTGCGCGCGACGCTGCGCCAGAAGGCGCGCATGACGCTCACAAAGCAACAGCGCAACGTTATGTGTGCCCCATGGACACGGAAGTTCACGCGACTCAGCCTGGCGCGTGCCCGAAATGCGGGATGGCTCTTGAACCGCTGCTCGCGCAAGCGCCCGCGACGAAAATTGAATACACGTGTCCCATGCACCCGCAAATTGTCCGCGCTGAACCCGGGGCTTGTCCGATTTGCGGAATGGCGCTCGAACCGCGCACGGTGGCCGTGGAAGAAAAACCCAGCGCCGAACTCGCCGCAATGACGCGGCGGTTTTGGGTCAGCGTGATTCTGACCGCGCCGCTTATTTTCATTGCGATGACTGGGCGCATGTTTTCGCAAGGCATAATTTCTCCCGGCGCGCAAACTTGGATCGAACTGGCTCTCGCGACGCCGGTGGTGCTGTGGGGCGGGTGGCCGTTCTTCCGGCTTGGCTGGGTGTCAATTCGGAATCGCAGCTTGAATATGTTCACGCTGATTGCGATGGGTACCGGCACGGCGTATCTCTACAGCGTGGTTGCGGTGCTTTTTCCCAGCGCGTTTCCCGCGCAGTTTCGCGGGCCGGACGGCGGCATCCCCGTGTATTTCGAGGCGGCCGCGGCGATCACAACTCTTGTGCTGCTCGGACAAGTCTTGGAGTTGCGTGCGCGGCAGCGGACAGGCGGCGCAATTCGCGCGCTGCTGCAACTGGCGCCCAAAACGGCCCGGCTCGTTGCGGAAAACGGCGCAGAGACTGACGTCAGCCTGGAATCCGTGAAGCGCGGCGACATTTTGCGAGTGCGACCCGGCGAGAAAATCCCGGTCGACGGAATGGTTCTCGATGGCATGAGTTCGGTTGATGAATCGATGGTCACCGGCGAGCCAATCCCCGTGGAAAAAACCGCTGGTGCGCACGTTACCGGCGGAACGATGAACGGCACGGGAACTTTTTTGATGCGCGCGGAGCATGTGGGTAACGAAACGCTGCTGGCGCGCATCGTGCAAATGGTCAGCGCGGCGCAACGCACGCGTTCGCCGATTCAACGGCTTGCGGATGTGGTTGCGTCATACTTCGTTCCAGCTGTGATCCTCGTTGCCGTACTGGCTTTCATCGTCTGGGCGATATTTGGGCCGTCGCCGCAGCTCGCTCACGGATTGGTGAATGCAGTCGCGGTTCTGATTATTGCGTGCCCGTGCGCGCTGGGATTGGCGACGCCGATGGCCATCATGGTTGGCACTGGACGCGGCGCCACGGCTGGCGTGCTGATTAAAAACGCGGAAGCACTTGAGACCCTCGAAAAAATCGATACGTTGGTCTTCGACAAGACCGGCACGCTGACGGAGGGCAAGCCGCGGGTTGCATTCATCGAACCCGCAGCCGGACATTCCGCCCAAGATGTGCTGCGATTCGCGGCGAGCATTGAGCAAGGCAGCGAACATCCCCTCGCGGCGGCCATTCTCGCTGAAGCTGTGCGCCAGTCCGTTAAACCAATGGCAGCGACGGAATTTCGCTCGCTGACCGGGAAAGGCATCACGGGCCGCGTTGACGGCCAGGCAGTCGCAGTCGGAAATCAGACGCTGCTCAACGAAATGGGAATCTCAAAAATTACGCTGAAGGAGCGCGCTGAGGCGCTACGCGGCGACGGCGTCACGGTGGTTCATGTAGCGGTCAACGGAACAGAGGCCGGCCTGATCGCTGTCGCTGATCCACTAAAGCAATCAACCATGGAAGCCGTTTCCCAGCTGCGCGCGGACGGATTGCGCCTGGTGATGTTGACCGGCGACAGCCGCGCCACCGCTGAAAGCGTTGCGCGCAAACTTGGAATCGATGAAGTGGATGCCGAAGTGCTGCCTGAGCGCAAAGAGGAAGTCGTGCAGCGACTAAAGGCGCAGGGGCGGCGCGTAGCTATGGCGGGCGACGGAGTCAATGACGCGCCTGCTCTCGCGGCGGCGGATGTTGGCATTGCCATGGGCGCGGGAACTGACGTCGCCATCGAATCAGCAGGAATCACACTGGTGCAAGGCGACTTGCGCGCCATCGTCCGCGCGCGACGGTTGAGCCGCGC
>DASYYI010000351.1:0-6495 GCA_035933995.1 Candidatus Acidiferrales bacterium
GGAACCGCGGTGATGATTCGCCTTGAACAATCGGTCAATTCGAAAACCGCCGCCAATCAGAAAGTGAAAGCGACCGTTGCCCAGGATGTGGTGATTCACGGCAAAGTCTTGATTCCGCGCGGCTCGCCCGCCGCGGTTTACGTCACCGAAAGTGCCGCGTCGGGACAGTCCGCGACTCCCGCGAAACTTCTGTTGCGGCTCGATGCGGTCACCGTTGGTGGCCGCGCCTATCCTGTCTTCGCGAACCTCGCCGGCGACGATGGCAAGCCGCAGCAGAAATCTGCCGACACTTCAGCCGGCGCTGGAGGGACAAAAAGCGGAGCCGTGGGCGTTGGCGCTGATAAGCCCGCCGCGGCCGACAAAAAAGATATCAGCTTCGAGCCCGCGACAGTGCTCACCTTTCGATTAAAAACGAGCCTGCGAGTTCACTAGCGCTCGCCAGGAAAATTGCGGAGCATTGAGAATCTGATTGCGGTTTCCAATCGTGCTGGCGCGAACGCCAGGAATTCACTGTTTCGCGATTTCCTGAAGCACTTCGGCCGCGTGGCCTTTCGCGTTCGCCTTCTCCCACACCTGGCGTATTTTCGCGTCCGGCCCAATCCAGTAGGACATGCGGACGATTCCCAGAAACGATTTCCCGAGAAAACTTTTCATTCGCCGCGCGCCGTAGACTTCGATCGTATCGAAGCTCGTATCCGCAAGCAGCGGAAAATTCAAATTGTACTTGGCCTTGAATTTCGCCTGCTGCTCCACGGAATCCGCGCTGCATCCCAAAATCACCGTGTTCAACTTCTCGAATTTTCTCTTGGCGTCGCGAAACTCGGACGCTTCGTTCGTTCAACCCGGCGTGAGCGCCTTTGGGAAAAAAAAGAGGACTACATTTTTGCCGCGGAAATCCGCGAGCGCCACTTGCTTGCCGTCATCCGCGGGCAATTTGAATTCGGGCGCCCGTTCGCCAACTTTCAGTATGTCGCTCATTTTAATTCCTACGATTGTTGCAGCAGCCGTTTCAAAATATCGTTGATCGTTTGGGGATTCGCCCGCCCGTGTGTCTCGCGCATCACTTGCCCCACAAAGAACTTGAATACGCCTTCATTTCCCGCGCGATACTTCGCCACATTCTCGGGGTTCTTGGCAAGCACGCCCCTGCAAATGCTCTCAACGCTTTCCTCATCGGTGATCGGCGACAGCCCCTCCGCCGCGATGATTTCGGCCGCGGGTTTTCCCGTCTCGAACATTTTCGCGAACACGCGCTTTCCAATCGCGGTCGTGATTTCGTTGCTTTCGATTCCGTGCAGAAGTTCGGCGAGCGCTTCGGGCGTCACCGGCGATTCCGAAATATCTTTCGCGGCATCATTCACCCGCCGCAGCAATTCCGTTTGGATCCAGTTGGCGGCGATTTTCGGCGCCGCGCCTGCGCGAACCACAGCTTCGAAATAATCCGCGAGCGCCGCCGTCGCAGTCAAAACGCCCGCGTCATACGCGGTGATTCCGTACTCCGCCACGAACCGCGCACGCTTCGCATCCGGCAGCTCCGGCATCGCACGCTGGATTTCTTCTTTCCAGCTTTCATCAATGCGCACGGGCAACAAATCTGGCTCGGGAAAATAACGGTAGTCGTGCGCAAATTCCTTCGAGCGCATTGATTCCGTGCGTCCGGCCGAGACGTTCCATAACCGCGTCTCTTGCGCGACCGTCTCGCCCGCTTCCAGCGCGCTAATTTGCCGTTCGATTTCATATTCGAGTGCGTGCTGCAAATAGCGAAACGAATTCAGATTCTTCACTTCCACTTTCGTGCCGAATTTCTGCGCGCCGCGCGGACGCACGCTGACGTTCGCATCGCAGCGTAGCGAACCTTCCTCCATGTTGCAATCGCTCACTGCCGTGTATTCGAGCGCCTGCTTCAAGTCTGTCAAATATGCGTACGCTTCTTCCGGCGCGCGCAAATCCGGCTCGCCGACGATTTCGATCAACGGCACGCCAGCGCGATTGAAATCGATGTGGCTGTAGCGATCCGAGTCCGCAAATCCTTCGTGCAAATTCTTCGCGGCGTCTTCCTCCATGTGCACGCGCGTGATGCCGGTGCGCTTTTTCGATTCACCCGACTCGATTTCGAGCCAGCCGCCCGTTGCGAGCGGCAACTCGAATTGCGAAATCTGGTAGCCCTTCGCCAAATCGGGATAAAAATAATTCTTCCGCGCGAACCGCGAGCGTTCCTGCACCGTGCAATGCAAAGCCAGAGCCGCGCGCGTCGCCAATTCCAGCGCGCGCTTGTTCAGCACCGGCAACGCCCCCGGCAATCCGAGGCACACGGGACAAGTGTTCGTGTTCGGCGGATCGCCAAATCGCGTCGAACATGCACAGAATGCCTTCGTCGCGGTGGCAAGCTGCACGTGCACTTCGAGCCCGATCACGCTCTCGTATCGCGCCCGCACTGCAAGCGAAATTCCCAGCGCGCCTTCCACTGTAGCCGCCGTTCGTGCCGAAGTCCGTTCCATCGGAATTCCAGAATTATAGCATCCTGCGCGCACAGTCTTCGTCCGGACGAAATCCGGCGCGCCCGGGTGTGCGGCGGCATTCCATACCCGGGTCGTGAGGAATGTTATTTGTGGCTAATGGCAACCACAAGCTACGGGAAGAGGCCGCGCACGATGGTTGCGTCCGCGACGCGGCCGACGGCCAAAATGTACGCGCCGGTGCGCATGTGAACGTGATGCTTGCGCGCATTGTCGTGCACTTCGTGGAACGCGCGTTTCATCACTGTTTCGAGTTTGGCGTTCACTTCCGCTTCCGTCCAGAAGAAGTTCTGCAGATCCTGCACCCATTCGAAATAGCTGGTGGTGACGCCGCCGGAATTCGCGAGGATATCCGGCAGCACCATGACGCCGCGTTTCGCCAGCGCTTCATCCGCGTGAGGAGTGGTGGGGCCGTTGGCGGCCTCGGCGATAATTTTCGCCTTGATTTGGTCGGCGTTGTTTAGGGTGATCACGTTTTCGAGCGCCGCGGGAATCAAAATGTCGCACTTCATGGTCAGCAAATCGTCATTGGAGATGCGCGAAGTCCCCGGCATGCCCACCACGGTGCCTGAGCGCTCTTTGTAACGCGCCGCTTTGTACGGATCGATCCCGCGCGTATTGTAGACGCCGCCGCGCGAATCGCTGATGGCGATCACTTTCGCTTTTTTCTCGGTGAACAGGCGCGCCGCAATCGAGCCCGCGTTTCCGAATCCCTGAATCGCCACCGTCGCGCCGCGGAAGTTCAGTTTTTTAACTTTGCACGCTTCTTCCGTCACGAAGAGGCATCCGCGCGCCGTTGCCTCGTTGCGTCCTTCCGAGCCGCCCAGCGACACAGGCTTGCCCGTCACCGAACCCAGCGACGAATATCCCACCACCATCGAGTACGTATCCATCATCCACGCCATCGTCTGCGAATCCGTGTAAACGTCCGGCGCGGGAATGTCGCGCGCGGGCCCGATGATGGGCAGAATTTCCGAGGTGTAGCGCCGCGTCATGCGCTCCAATTCCGATTTGCTCATGCGCTTGGGGTCGCAAATGATTCCGCCCTTCGCACCGCCAAACGGAATATTCACCGCCGCGGTTTTCCACGTCATCCACATGGCCAGCGCTTTTACTTCGTCGAGTGTTACGCCGGGATGATAACGAACGCCACCCTTCGCCGGACCGCGCGCGATGTTGTGCTGGACACGGTAGCCGCTGAAAACTTTCACCTGCCCGTTGTCCATCTTCGTGGGCACGGAGACTTCCATCACGCGCTTCGGTGTGCGCAATACTTGCCGCAAGCCCGCATCGAGCTTCAAATGTTCCGCCGCGATGTCGAACTGGATTTGCGAAATGCGGAAAATATTCAGATCTTCGCGCGGCGCTATCCGCGGAATCGTTTGGGGAACCGCTTTGGCGCTTAGGGCCATTCGGTCGTTCCTCCTGAGCTGCTGTTATGCTCCGGCTGCGAGCCGGTTCGCGCGAGTGTCAGCATGTTGGAGATCGCGTTGATAATGTTCCATGCAATCGCGCGAACAGAAATGCAACGTCTGCTTGCCTTGTTCGTAAAGATAAGAAATATCTTCCGCCACATACGTGCCGCAGACCGGATCGCGGAAAAGTTCTTTCGGTGCTGCTCGCGGCGGAACGCGCACAGGTTCAGGCCCGCCGTAGGAGCGTGGGCGCGACGCGCTGTCAACGGCCTTCTTCATCACCCATGCGATTCCTGCGGTGACGATGAACCACATGAGAAAGCGAAAAATCCGTCCCAGAAACTTCAACGATGCCTGCCGTAATCTGTCCACAGCCGTTGCGTTCGTCGGCGTGAACTCTATGGCACGTATTGTAAGTAGGTTCCGGCTGGAAGTTTATTCAACCCGCCCTGGGCAGTCAATTGAAAGCAGGCAAAATCGTCAGATTGTGCGCAGGTACTAAAGTCCCAGAATCCAAAGGGTTTAGCTCGACCAGTTTCTCGTAAGACGCTAGAAACAGGCCGGTTACATATAATTCTCGGCAAAAACAGTGGTTTGGGGGCCTGCGCGACGGGCTCCATCCCCAAACTCAATTTGACCCCTGCGGCGCCGGAAGCTACCCTGTTGCGCGTCATCTTGCTCGTTGAACTTGTGAAAAACGGCCCATTCTTAATAACATCCGGTCGCACCGCGAACGGCGTAATTCCAATAAGAGCGGCTGAGGGAAAGTGATTCGAGCGCAACGCGCTGAACAGCAAAACGATTCGGATTGGTCGCTGCTCGAGCGAGTCGTCCAAAAGGACGAATCGGCGCTCGCTGCTCTCTACGACCGATACAGCGGTTTGGTGTTTGCGGAGGCCACGCGTATTCTTCGCGATTCCGGCGCAGCCGAGGAAGTCTTGCAAGATCTCTTCTACCAGGTGTGGCGCACGGCGGAAAAATTCGATCCCGCGCGCGGTTCTTTGCCGGGATGGCTTTTGGTTGCCGCGCGCAACCGGTCCATTTCGCGTTTGCGCCGCCGGAGCACCCGCGACGATAACGAGCTTACCGAGAACAGCGTCGTACTGCCGTGCAATCTGGAAACTAGCGCGGCGCAAAATCAATTGCTTGGGCGCGTAAGAACGATTCTGAGCGGCATGCCGGACGGCCAGCGCGAAGCCATCGAACTGGCCTACTTCGAGGGCATGACGCACAGCGAAATTGCCGAGCATCTTGCAACGCCACTCGGCACGGTGAAAACGCGGATTCGCTCCGCGGTGGAAATCTTGAAACAGGCGCTCGCGTGACGAACGGTCATCCAATTCGCGCAGAAGAATTCGAGCTTTTCGCGCTCGGCGTATTTCCCGGCGAAGAGTCGGCGTCGATCCAGGCGCACATCGATTCGTGCCCGGAATGCGCGCGAAGACTCGCGGAAGCGCGCGGCCGTGTCGCGCTGCTTGCTCTTGCTGCGCCAGAACAAAATCCGCCGACGGTTGTGAAGCAGCGGCTGCTCGAAAAAGTGCGCGGGGAAAAATCTTCAGCCATTGCGCCAGTACAGGTTCGCGAAACGCGGCCGTCCGCGCCGTGGTGGAACACGATTTGGGCGCCCGCGGCCGTGGCGCTTGCCATCGCGACGATTTTTCTGTGGATCAGCGACCGCCGCCTGGATCAGCAGTTACAACAGATTCAACAAGCCACGCAAACATATCAAGAGCAAACCCATCACGCGCAAGCACTGGTCAACGTGCTTGCGGCGCAGGACACCGTGACCGTGAAACTCGACGCCACGCCCGCGATGCCGAAAGCGTGGGGCTACGTGAAATATAATCCGCGCATGGGAATGATGTGCTATTCCGCTGATTTGCCTGAACCGCCGCCTGACAAGGTGTATCAGATGTGGGCCATTCCAGTGACGGGTAATCCCGTGAGCGCCGGCGTGTTCATGCCCGGAGCGGCGCACAACGGCCAAATGCCGATGGCGAAAGTGCCGACGGGAATGGATTGCAAATGGTTCTGCGTGACCGTGGAACCAAAGGGCGGCAAGTCCGCGCCGACGGGCCCGAAGGTGCTCGTTGGTACCCTTTAGTGCGTGTGTTGATTTAGAATAGCGATGACCCCAAACCCATTCTCCGGCATCCAAACCCACTGGCTCCGCGTACTCCTAGCGAGACGGGGAGCACCGTCGGCGGGGATGAAAGCCGGCGGAAGCCCAGCAGCAACCCCACAATTCACAGGGAGGATTACATGAAGAAGCTGTCGAACGTTCTCGGCCTTGCCGCGGCGATGTTGTTTACCTTCGGCCTGGCCTCGACCGCGAATGCGAAGTCGCATACGTGGACAGGCTGGATTAGTGACAGCATGTGCGGAGCGAAGGACGCAAGCGCCGCAAAAGCAGACTGCACCAGAACATGCATTAAAAAGGGCGACAAGTATGTGTTCGTGAACACCAAGACAAAGAAAGTCTATGCGATTTCGAACCAGGACGCCGTTACGGACGCGGCGATCGGCAGCGAAGTAACGCTGACGGGCGAAGTGGGCAAGGACGG
>DASYYI010000352.1:0-5465 GCA_035933995.1 Candidatus Acidiferrales bacterium
ATCCCGCATTACATTCGCGAGGGGAAAAGCTACTTGACCATCGCGTTCGGATGCACCGGCGGGCGTCATCGCTCCGTGATGATGGCGGAAGCCGTCGGCAAAGCTCTTGCAAAACGCGGTTACACGGTCAAGCTGGAGCACAGGGACTTGGAACGATCCGTGTCATGACGTTTACGCGCCTCGCTGTGGCGCGGTGAATTCGCTTCCTGTAACGTGAAACATATAAGGGTGTGCGGCGAGTGAAAGTTCCTCCAGAAATTCACGGGCTTTTCCGCTTTGTGCGGCCATATCGCTGGCGCCTGATTCTGGGCGTTGTGTTGCTGGCGGTGGTGGGGATCTGCGAGGGATTGATCGCGCTGATGATTATTCCAGCGTGGGACACGGTGTTGAATCCGCACAGCACGGCGACAAAGGTAAAGTTGATTACCCTGCCGTATAGCCATCGCGTGATTTACCTGAATTCATTCTTGCCATCGAATATTCACTACGTTTGGACAGTTTTCGCAATTTGTCTGCTGGTGATTTTCTTCTCGAAAGTGATTGCTGAGTTTTTCGGCAACACGATGATTCAGTACGCGGGTCACGCCGCTGTCACGGACTTGCGCAACAGCGTGTACGACAAACTGGTGCGGCAGCCGATTGGATTCTTTCAGCACAATCCCACGGGACGCGTGATGTCTGCGACCATCAGCGACGTGGATCAAGTACGCAGCGCCCTTTCCGAGCATCTCGCGGATTTCTTCCAGCAGATTTTTGCGCTGCTCGCGTTTGTGTGCGTGCTCCTCGTGCTGAATTGGAGGCTCGCGCTGGGTTCGGCTCTGATTATTCCGCTGGTCGTGTATCCCGTGGGTGGCTTGGGCAGGCGGATCCGGCGGTCGGTGCAAAACACGCGGTCGCGCGTGGCGGACTTGAGCGAAATCCTGCAAGAGACCGTGAGCGGAAACCGCGTCGTGAAAGCATTCGGCATGGAGAATTTCGAAATCCAGAAATTCCGCGACACGGCGCGCCGCTTGCTGCGCGAAAACATGCGCTGGGTCAAAGCGTATGTCGTCACGTCGCCGATGATGGATTTGCTGGGAGCTGTTGTCTTTGCCGTGCTGTTGCTTTATGCACGTGACGAAATTCGCCGCGGGCTGATGACAAGTGGAATGGTAATCAGCTTCATCTGGTCGCTGTTTCGCGCGTATGAACCGATCAAGCGGCTGGGCAGTTTGTATCATCAATTCCAACTTGCCGTCGGAGCCTCCACTCAGGTGCTCGGTTTCCTCGCGCTCAAGGAAGAAATCGCCGACGAGCCGGGCAAAGCTATCGTCTCGTGCTTTTCACAGAACGTCGATTTTCAGAGCGTCGGATTCGCGTATGAGAATGGGCCGCTGATTTTGCGCGACGTCAATTTGAAAGTGCCTGCGGGAAGCGTGGTGGCAATCGTGGGTTCGAGCGGCGCGGGCAAAACCACGCTGGTGAATTTGCTGCCGCGTTTCCACAATCCCACGATGGGAAGGCTGCTGATCGACGGAAACGATGTTTGCGAAGTGACTCTCCGTTCGTTGCGCGAGCAGATGGCCATCGTCACGCAGGAGACGATTCTTTTCAACGACACAATATGGAATAATTTGTGCTATGGCCGTCCCGATTTGCCGCAAGCGCGCGTCGTCGACGCGGCAAAAGCAGCCCTAGCGCACGAATTCATCACGCAGCTGCCGCAGGGCTATCACACCAAGATCGGTGACCGTGGCCAGCGCCTCTCTGGCGGCCAGCGGCAGCGCATTGCCATCGCGCGCGCGCTCTTGAAAGATGCCCCCATCTTGATTCTCGACGAGGCGACCTCCGAACTCGATTCTGAGTCGGAAATGCTCGTGCAGCGCGCCCTGAACAATCTGATGGAGAATCGCACCGTGTTTGTGATTGCGCACCGGCTCTCCACCGTGCGCCGCGCCGATATGATCGTCGTCCTTGAAGACGGCGCAATCAAGGAACGCGGCACGCACGAAGAATTGCTCGCGCATGCGGGCGCCTACGCGCGGCTCTATCATCTCCAGTTCCAGGAAATCGAGCCACCATTGCCAGCGGGACCCGTGTAAGATGTCTGACCCTGTGCTCAAGCCATCGCCAGTCAAATCGCCGGCATTCGGATCGCCGGTTCTGAAATCCGCGATCTTCAAATCGATGACGGGCTACGCGCAGGCCCGCGTCGAGCAGCATGGCTGGGCCGTGCAGTTGAGTCTGCGCAGCGTGAATCACCGCTTCCTCGATTTGCGCATACGCATGCCGGAGGGCTGGGACGCTCTGGAAACGGAAATCCGCCGCGTGGCGCGCGAACATGTGCGTCGCGGACATTTGGACGTCACGCTGCACGTCGAAGCAGCCGGTAGTCACTCAATTTCCATCAATCGGGAAGTTGCGGTGGAATATCTGAAAGCTGCGAAATCGCTCGGCGAGCAGTTTGGAATGAAATCGGATCCCGATCTCGCGGCGATTCTGCGTTTGCCCGGCGTAGCGTCATCGGGAGCGCCGGCCGAAGATGAAATCGAGAAACTGACTGGACTGGTTCGCTCGTGTTTGACGCAGGCGATAGGCCGCTTGGACCAGATGAAGCAGATTGAAGGCCGCATGCTTCGCGAGGAGTTGTCGCAAAGATTGGCAACGGTTGGCGAGCATGCGAAGCAGATCGAAGTGCTCGCCGAGCGCGCGCGTCCCGCATACGCGAAACGCCTTGAGGCCCGTCTGAAAGAACTGCTGGGCAATTTTGCGCTCGATCCCGCGCGGTTGGCGCAGGAGGCAGCATTCGCCGCCGAACACAGCGATACCACCGAAGAGCTGGCGCGATTGCGCAGTCACGTGCTGCAATTCCGCGGATTGCTGGACGCGGGCGGCGAAGTCGGCAAGAAACTCGATTTCCTTTTGCAGGAGATGCAGCGCGAAACGAACACATTATTGTCGAAAACAAATGGAATCGACGCCGACGGACTTGAGATCACGCGTCTAGGCCTCGATTTGAAGTCTGAGATCGAAAAACTTCGCGAACAAGCGCAGAACATCGAATAACGATGCCTGATTCCCATGAACCGCTGATCTTGATTGTCTCCGGACCTTCCGGCTCGGGCAAATCCACGCTGGTGAAAAAATTGCTCGAATTGCCCGGCACCATGCTTTCGATTTCAGCCACCACGCGTCCGCCGCGTGCGGGTGAAAAAGACGGCGAGTGGTATCATTTCGTATCGGACGAGGAATTCCAAGGAATGGTGGGACGCGACGAATTTCTCGAATTTGCGTCTGTTTTTGGGTTGCACAATTACGGTACGCCGAAGAAATGGCTCGACGAAGCGCGCGCCCAGAAGAAAGACTTGGTGCTTGAAATCGATGTGCAGGGCGCGGAGCAGGTGCGCCAGAAACTTCCCAAATCCGTGGCCATTTTCATTGTGCCGCCGTCGCGCGAAGAACTCGAAAAACGCATCCGCGCTCGCGGCCAGGACAACAACCAGGAAATCGCCCGACGTCTCGAACGCGCCCGCTTGGAAATGGAGCACTACGTGGATTACGATTACGTGGTCATCAATGAGGACCTTGAGCAGGCTGGCAAGGACGTGCGTGCCATTGCGCTGGGCGCACGTTGCCGGACTGGACAGAACCGCGAACGCGTTCAGAGAATTTTGAAATCCTTTGGAGGATAATCTATTCATGGCGGTTTCCAATCAACCACCAGACAGCAGATTTTCGTATGTCGTGCTGGTAGCGCGTCGCGCCCGGCAACTCATGGCCGGAGGCCGGCCGTTGATCGATAATCCGAGGAACAACAAGTACACACGCGTCGCCGAAGAGGAATTGCAGAGGGGAATGCTCGAATACGAGCTTTCCGAATCGTTCGACGGCACGGAAGACAAGGACGGCAAGAAAAAAAAGTCGTAGCATTTGCCGCGAGGGGTTGATGCGCATTGCCTTGGGAGTTTCGGGAGGAGTTGCAGCTTATAAGGCTGCGGAGCTGGTTCGCCGACTGCAGCAGGAGAAGCTCGACGTGCAGGTGGTGATGACGCGCGGCGCTCAGGAATTCATCACGCCGCTGACGTTCGCGGCGCTCACAGGCAACAAAGTCATCACCGGCCTTTTTGGAGACAAAGAAGCTTCGGCCAACGTCGAAAGCGCCATCGAACACATCGCCGTGGCGCAGCGAATCGATTTGCTCGTTGTGGCTCCCGCGACCGCCGACATTCTCGCCAAGCTCGCGAATGGAATCGCGGACGATTTTTTGACCACGCTTTACCTCGCAACGAAGGCTCCCGTCATCGTTGCCCCCGCGATGAACGTGAATATGTGGGAGCATCCCGCCACGCAAAAAAATATCGAGACGCTGCGCGCCCGCGGTGTGCGTGTCGTTCAACCCGACGAAGGCTATTTGGCGTGCGGAATGGTTGGACCCGGACGCCTCGCCGGAGTCGAGGCGATTGCCAACGCAGTCTGCGAAACGCTTGGCTTACGGCACGATCTGGAAGGTTTGACCGTGCTTGTCACCGCCGGGCCCACGGTGGAAGATGTCGACCCGGTGCGCGTGCTCACTAATCGCTCATCGGGGAAAATGGGATACGCGTTGGCGGACGCGGCTGCGCGTCGCGGCGCTCACGTGATTTTGATCAGCGGCCCAACGGAATTGCACGCGCCCGCAGAAATCGACTGGTTGCCCGTGCGCTCTACCGAAGAGATGCATCGCACCGTGCGCGAACGCGCAAGCGCCGCTGACGTCATCATCATGGCCGCCGCTGTGGCGGATTACCGCCCCGCGTCGCCTGAGCCAAAAAAAATCAAGCGCGGTGCGGGAAAGATGATGCTCGAACTCGAACCCACCGCCGACATTCTCGCCGAATTGGGTCGCGACAAGGGATCCAAAATTCTTGTCGGCTTCGCGGCGGAGACGGAGCACCTCGCGGAAAATGCTCGCCACAAGCTCGCCGCAAAGGGTGCGGACATCATTGTCGCCAATGACGTCACCCAAGAAGGCGCCGGTTTCGACACGGACACCAATATCGTGACCCTCTTTTCACGTGACGGTCGCGAAATCGCGCTCCCGAAAATGTCCAAGTTTGATGTGGCCAATCGCATACTCGATCACGTCGCCGAATTGCGGCTCGCGCAGCTCGGCAAAGGCGTGAAGTGACGCGCGGCGTGGCGAGGCCCCGATGAACCCCGAAAGCCGCGCGCGCGTCGAAGCGTGGCTCGAATATTTCAACGATCTCGGAATTTCAAATTTCTGTCTCGATCGCGCCGCATCCACGGTTGAAGCCGCAAACGCGCCAGTTGAAAACATCGCCGCCGTCCCGGAGCCGCTCCCTCGCCACGTCCCCATCGCGCCTCCAGCCGTAAATCCAAATCCAATACGCGATGCGTCGGTGCTGCCGGTGATAAAAAGCGCGTCTCTTTTCGCCGTCAATGAACGCATCGAAGGCGACACTCTCGACCGGATTCGCGAAGACATC
>DASYYI010000359.1:0-9386 GCA_035933995.1 Candidatus Acidiferrales bacterium
GGGAGTCTCATCGATGCGCAATCTTGCTTGCACCGTGTGCAGCTTGTTGGTACTGGCGTTCCCATTGATGGTGAAAGCCCAAAATGCCAAAATCTCCGCGCACGCGCGCGAGTTGCATTTTCACTCTATCGTCGTCGACACGCATGACGACACCACGCAGCGCCTCCTCGATCCCCATTTCAACTTCGCCGTGCGCCACACTGACGGCAATATCGACATTCCGCGCATGAAGCAAGGCGGCCTCGACGCTATTTTCTTTTCCATCTGGATCCCCGGCACAATCACCGGGCCCACTGCCGTCGAAAAAGCCCTCGACCAAATCGCCGCCGTGCGCGAGACCGCCCGCCGTAATCCCAACGACATGATGCTCGCCAAAACCGCCGCGGACGTCCGTCGCGCCTTCGCCGAACACAAAATCGCCGCGCTCATGGGCGTTGAGGGCGGGCACATGATTAATGACGACCTCAGCGTCCTTCGCGTTTTCGCCGCGCTCGGCGTGCGTTATATGACGCTCACGCATTGGGTGAATACCGATTGGGCCGATTCCTCCGCCGACAAGCCCGCGCATAACGGCCTCACCGATTTCGGCAAGCAAGTGGTCCTCGAAATGAATCGCGACGGCATCCTCGTCGATATTTCTCACACCTCGGACAAAACTTTTTGGGACGCGCTCGCCGTCAGCAAAGCGCCCATCATCGCCTCGCATTCTTCGTGCCGCGCAATCTGCAATGCGCCGCGCGACATGACTGACGACATGATTAAAGCCCTCGCCGCGAAAGGCGGCGTCATTCAAATCAATTACCACGTCGGCTTTCTCAGCCAGAAATACGTGGACGCGACCAACGCCAAGCCCGAAGTGCAGAAAAAGATGCAGGAAGAAATCGCCCAGAAATGCGCCAAGGACGACGAAAACTGCCAGCTCATTACAGAAAACGAAATTGTCCATCGCTTGATGCTCGATGGCACGCTGCCTAAAGTGAGCTGGACGGAAATCGTCGACCACATCGATCATGCCGTAAAAGTCGGCGGCGTCGATCACGTCGGCCTCGGCTCCGATTATGACGGCTCCGACATGCCCATCGGCATGGAAGACGTCACGCATCTGCCGCAAATCACGCAGGCGCTCATCGATCGCGGCTACTCCGATGCCGACATAAAGAAAATCCTGGGCGAAAACACGCTCCGCGTAATGGCCGAAGCCGAGCGCGTCAGCCACGAAATGCAGCAGGAAAAGCACTAGCATCGCATTTGACTTTGTAGGGGCGGGGTTCACCCCGCCCGGGCGAGACGAATGTCTCGCCTTCACTGAGGCAAGGGAACGCCACAATTTTATCAGGTTCCAGGAGGAGCAATGAACATCGCGAAGTTCACCGCCGCAAAACTCACCACGCTTTTGTTGAGCACAGTCTTAATCACTGCATTCGGAGCGCCATCCCTGTTTGGCCAGACGCGCCGGACAACCCCAAGGAGAAAAACCGTGTCAACGACTGGTTCACTTTTGAATCCCGCATCGCTCCACGCGACGGCGCCGGCAACCTACGACGTGAAATTCCACACCACGAAGGGCGATTTCACCGTGCAGGTGACGCGCGCCTGGGCGCCAAACGGCGCGGACCGCTTCTACAATCTTGTCGAGCATCATTTCTACGACGACGCCACCCTTTTCCGCGTCGTCGCCGGCTTCGTTGTGCAATTCGGCATTCCCGCCGATCCTCGTTACGGCAAAATCTGGGCCAACGCCAATATCAAGGACGATCCCGTAAAGGAGAGCAACCTTCGCGGTTATATTACCTACGCCCAGAGCTCCGCGCCGAATTCCCGCAGCACTCAAGTGTTCGTCAATTTCCGTGACAATTCGCGTCTCGACTCAATGGGCTTTGCCCCGTTCGGCAAAGTCACTGAAGGAATGAACGTCGTGGAATCGTTTTACGGTGGATATGCCGATCAGCCGACGGGTATGCAGGACCAGATCGCCAACCAGGGCAACGCCTTCCTCGAGAAAAATTTCCCCAAACTCGACAAGATCCTCACTGCCCGCATCGTCCCGGCTACGCCTGCGCACCCCGCAACGCACTAAGCCGCCACTTGGTAGCGCAGAGCTTCGCGTCCCTTGCGAAGTTCTGCGGCTTTTGCCTCTTTGGTTCGTAGGGGCGCTGCTTGTTAACCCTGACGAGGGAAGGGCTGCGCCCGTCGCGCGCGTACGTTTTTCTGGAGTGCGGCGCCTGCCCGCCGCAGGCGGGGCTCGACGCCGCTTTGCCGCTTCTGCGGACGATTCAGAGGCGCCGCCTCGATCTTTTCCGTTACAGCCGCGCCCGCGCCGCTACGGTTTCGTAGAAGTCTCCTCTGCCGTCTCCTCATCGCATGAACGGTCCGCATCCGCCTTCCGCAGCTGCCGGGAACGCCTCACCCAGATCCATGCCGCAAAAAGCCACAGGACCGCGGGCCCTGCTACGTTACTCGCGATGTGCGGGCCGCCGGCAATCACCGCATGCAACACGAAAGGCAGCGGGAGCGCCGTAAGGAGAATCGCAAACACTGTTTGGGCCGTCCGCCGCCGCAGCCGGGCGAGATTCTGGATGATCAGCAACGCCGCCACGCTCCAGAAAAGCGTCGCTTCCCATAGCAGGTCGAAATAGTTCTTGCTGCGAAACTGCACGCCACCGGCGACACTGAAGCGCAAATCGAGCGCCATGGGCGCCACGATGAAGAGAATCGCAAACAGCTGGGAGGCTGTCCGCCGCCCCAGCCGCCCAAAATACCCGAGCCACAGAATCGTCGCGATGCTCCAGAAAAATGCCGCTTCCCAGGGATCCTCGCGAACGAGCCAGACGAAATGACCGTTGCTGAAGAAGAACGCCAGCGGCGCCAGCGTGTTAAACAGCGCCACGCCGAAGAGTATTTTATTTCGTCGCAATTCGCCGCGCACGCACTCCAGGTCGCGCTTTTCCCGTTCGACTTCGGGCCGCAAAGGCGCGGCGGCTCGCAGAGTCTCCAACGGCGTCGCAGCGCTGCGAGCAACGCGCTCGAAGTCGGGGTCTTGCCGGAAATAATCCTCCACCAGCACCTTCGTGTCTCCGCTGGCCTCGCCCCCGAAATAAACTGGCAACAAGTCCGTGATTACTTCCCGTGTGACGTTCATGGTTTCGCTCCCGTGGCGGGAACCATTTCCCGCCATGCAGTTCTCGTTTGCATCAATTTCAATCTCGCGCGGTGGACTTTCACTTTCGCCGTCACCACCGGAATCCCCAGCGCCTCAGCGATTTCCTCGTAGGGCATTTCGTCGAGCGCGCGCATCAGCAGCACTGTGCGGTCGACCTCCGGCAGTTGCTGCAACGCCGCCAGCACCGCGCGCACTTCCGCGCTTTGCTCCATCTGCGTCTGCGCGCTGATCCGTGTGTCCGGCATGTTTTCGTGGAGCTCGGTATGCCTCCCGCCGCGACGCAGTAAATCCGTGTGCGCGTTTCGCGCAATCGCAAACAGATAACTCTTCACCGTAGGCTGACGTATCCGGTCGCGCACCATCCACACACGCGTGAATGTGTCCGACGTAATCTCATCCGCCATCACCGCATCGCCGCACAAATACAGCGCAAATCGGCGGACATCTCCCGCATAGCGGCCGTAGAGCTGCCCAATGTCCGTCATTGTTTGCCACACAGGTTACGCGCCAAGCAGCTGAAGGTTACAGCAGAAAGTTACGACTGATTCGCTTCCGTGGGGGCGGCCAGTGAAGGCTTGCATTGCGTAGGGGCGGGGCTTGCCCCCGCTCGGGCGAGACGAAGTCTCGCTTTGCTGTCGCCGGTCCCTGCGGGTGTCCCATCCTGCTCGCCCTGACGCGGGAAGGGAGCGCCTTTCGCGAAGGGTGGGGTCTTTGCCTTTGCGTATAAGGTGTCATTCCGAGGAGCCATGCGACGAGCCTGCCTGCCGCAGGCAGGGAATCTTCTTTTCTTGCAGATAAGGCTTGCCTGTGACCGGCAAGACGTTTCGTTTGCTTTTGTCGTTGCCTGTGTAGCGCCGGCCTTCCGGCCGGCATCTTTGGTTTTTGTCCTTGCACGTGCCCGATCCTGAACTGTTCTTGCAAAGAGTGGGCTTTTGGGGTGTCTTTGCCTTTTCGGGTGCCCCATCCTTTGCGTCTTTTGCAAAGGGTGGGGTCTTTGCCGCTGCCCTTGTCGTGGTTTTTCTGTCTGCGCTTCGTAACGGCGTCGGCCTTGCGTCGCTACAGTCCCAAAATATTCACCAACTCCCGCACCGACGCCGCCGACTTCTCCAGCGCCGCGCGCTCCTCCGGCAGAAGCTTGATCTCAATGATCTGCTCGATCCCGCGCGCGCCCAACTTGCACGGCACGCCGACGAACAATCCTTTGATTCCATACTCGCCCTCGAGATACGCCGCGCACGGCATGATTTTCTTTTTGTCCATCAGGATCGCTTCACACATCGCAAACGCCGCCGCCGACGGCGCGTAGTACGCCGAGCCCGTCTTTAAGTAATTCACAATTTCGCCGCCGCCTTTTCGCGTGCGCTGCACGATCGCCTCGACGCGTTCTTTCGGCAGCAAATCCGGCAGCGGAATTCCCGCCACGGTCGAATACCGCGGCAGCGGCACCATGTCGTCGCCATGCCCGCCCAGCACGAAGCACGAAATATTTTCCACGGACACATTCAATTCCATCGACACGAACGCCGCCATCCGCGCCGAATCCAGCACCCCCGCCATCCCCATCACGCGCTGCTTCGGAAAGCCGCTGATCTTGAACGCCGTCTGCGTCATCACGTCCAGCGGATTCGTCACCGTGATCAAAATCGCTTCAGGAGAAAGTTTCACAATCGGCTCGACCACGCCCTTAATCACGTCGTAATTCGCTTTCAGTAAATCGTCGCGGCTCATTCCCGCCTTGCGTGGAAACCCCGCCGTAATCACCACGATGTCGCTATTCGCCGTTTCCTTGTAGTCGCCTGTGCCCGTCGAAATCCCCGTCGCATGGATGCTCGATCCCGAAATCGCCGCCGATTCCAGCATGTCCAGGGCTTTTCCCGTCGGCACGCCTTCCAAAATGTCCGTCAGCACCACGTCGGCCAACCCCGAATCCACCAGCCGCTGCGTCGTCGTCGACCCGACGAACCCTCCGCCCACCACCGTCACTTTTTTCCTCATCAATGCGCTCCTGAAGTATTTGAAAGTTAGTAGTTCAGAGTTGAAAGAAAAGACGAAGCGCTCACAGTGGCCCTTGCGCCACAATACGAATCAGTGAGCCTAACAGTGTATCTCACTCGCGGAAGAAAATTTCTCAATTTTCGATCGTGGCCGCGCACCGGCCGTTTACAGACTCATCTTGCTGCGGCGCGGACAGATTGCCAAGCAGTTTCAAATTCGATATGCTCTGTTCCGAAAACAGTACTCTCTCGACATGAACCGCGTAAAAATTTGTCTCGTAGTCGTGGCGCTGTTCCTGATTTTTGCCGAGCCGTCACTGGCCCAAACTGGCGAAGTTCGGACCGTGCCTCTCGCGGTACTGAAGTCGAACGGAAGAGCCGATCTCAGCCTCGCCCTCCGCAACATTCGCATCAAGGGACACGACGTCGTCGCGCGCAAGCTCACCCTCGATACCAGCCCACGACGTATTGTCCTGCTCCTCGATATCAGCGGCAGCATGGCGACGTTGATTGACTACTCCAAGCGCGTAACCACCTGGGACGACGCCAGAAATATGGCAGAAATCTTTCTAAGGACTAGATTCCGTCAGGATCTTCTTGCTCTGGATGTTTTTGCCGAAGAGGAAAAACAGATTGTTCCTTTCACTCACGACTTCGATTCCATTCAGACCGCTCTCACTGTGGTCCCGCAGCCGAAAGGCAACACCGACGCTGCTAACGCGCTCCAGTCAGTGCTACTCGAACTGGGCCCCTCTCCCACATTTGGCGACGCGGTGGTCTTCCTTTCCGATGGACAATTTCGCGGCACATCACTTGATTCTCTTGCAGCAGACACTAGCAGAGGCTCTGTACGCGTATTTCTGTTGTCTCCAAGAGTGGACCCAGATCGCTACACGGTGGCTCCCGGCTCCAGTGTTACATCAGAATTCGAAGCGGAGACCGCCTTCATGGAAACGACCGGAGGTTTTTCGTTTGCTCCTCAAAGCGTGCCGGATGTCGAGGGGGCATCAGAACTCGTTCTAGCCGATCCCCTCCGGCGCGTTGAAGCTCTCAGCAATGCGATTCACGGAACCTACCGTCTCGAACTTCAATTCGAGCGCCCCGTTCTCAAAAAGCAGAGACTGGAATTAGAGATCATCAACGATGCCGGCAAGTCAGTGCGCGACCTCCATGTCCTTTATCCGCACACCTTGTATCCCATTGTTGATTCAAGGGCCATTAGTCATTGACCCAGGAAGTTCTCACCGGTGATAGAACATACGCGTACTCTGCCGAACGCGTGTGGCGCTGCCCGTGTGGTCTCCACTTTTGTTTGCTCACTCGCTTACCCTGAGTGCTTTTGCGAAGGGTCGCCAGCCACTCGCTTTCTTCACTTCGCCACCGCGCTCCCCGCCATATTCTCAATAATCGCGGACGCAAATTCCGACGTCTTCACTTTCGTCGCGCCAGGCATCATGCGCTCCAAATCGTACGTCACGCGCTTCTGTTGAATCGCGCGCTCGATACCAGACTCGATCAGCCGCGCCGCTTCGTTCCATCCGATGAATTCGAACATCATCGCCCCGCTCAGCATCACCGACGCGGGATTAATCACGTCCTTGTCCGCATATTTCGGAGCCGTGCCGTGCGTCGCTTCGAACACGCCGTAGCCGTCGCCGATATTGGCGCCCGGAGCCATTCCCAGCCCGCCCACCTGCGCCGCGCACGCGTCCGACAAATAATCGCCGTTCAAATTCGGCGTCGCGAACACTTGATATTCGTCCGCGCGCGTCAAAATCTGCTGGAACACGGAGTCCGCGATGCGATCGTTGATCAGGATTTTCTTTTTCCACTCGCCGCGGCCGTGCGTCGCGTAAATTGCATCCAGCGTCGACTTCACTTCTTCTGCCACTTGCTTGCGAAATTCCTCCGGCGCGTTTTCCATTCCCGGCTCGACCAGCGCCGCATTCTGCTCGATGGTGATATTCGGGTTCTTGTCTTTGTTGTCGAGAATCCAGCTCTCCCGCTCCGTCACAATCTGCGCGCGAAATTCCTCCTTCGCCAGCTCGTAGCCCCAATCGCGAAACGCGCCTTCCGTAAACTTCATGATGTTGCCCTTGTGCACCAGCGTCACCACGCGCCGTTTGTGTTCTATGGCATATTGAATCGCGCGCCGCACCAATCGCTTCGTCCCCGTCGGCGACATCGGCTTGATGCCCACGCCCGAATCCTCGCGAATTTGCCTTTTGCCTTTCAGCATTTCGTTGTTCAAGAAATCCAGCACGCGTTTTGCTTCAGCCGTCCCCGATCGCCATTCGATTCCCGCGTACACATCCTCGGTATTCTCGCGAAAGATCACCACGTTCATGCGCTCCGGATTCGTCACCGGCGAAGGCACGCCCGTAAAATATTTCACCGGCCGCACGCACGCATAAAGCTCGAGCACCTGCCGCAGCGTCACGTTCAGCGAACGAATGCCCCCGCCCACCGGAGTCGTCAGCGGCCCTTTGATCGCCACGCGGAAATCACGAATCGCCTCCACCGTATCCTGCGGCAGCCATTCCCCAAATTTCTGAAACGCCTTTTCGCCCGCGAACACTTCCAGCCACTCCACTTTGCGTTTCGCGCCGTACGCGTGCTCCACCGCCGCATCGAAAACTCTCCGCGACGCCCGCCAAATGTCGCGCCCCGTCCCGTCGCCCTCGATGAACGGTATCACCGGCCTATCCGGCACGCGAAACTCTCCGGTCGGAGGCTCTTCCGCAGGAAGAGCCGCAGACCCTGAGCGTTTTTCGCGAAGGACCGTAGACCCTGCGGGTGCCCCATCCTTTGCGTTTTGTGCAAAGGGTGGGGTTTTTCGCTGCGATGCAGTTGCTGTCGAAGATCCCGAGCGTTCTCCGCGAGGGACCTCCTCCACGTACTCAATTCCCGCGCCCTCGCGCGGCACCTCAACCCCGTTGTAGCTATCCTTCATTATTCGTGCTCCATGAGTAGTGTGCTTTCGCTTCGCCCTTCTTGGAGTGCGGCTTGCCCGCCGTGGCGGGCGCCTTGACGCCGCTTTGCCTAATTTCCGCTCTGCTGTAATAAAGCCCCTGCGATTTCCATTACACTCTCCGCCGCAACAACACTCCCTCTTTTGTCATCCTGAGCCTGCCCGCCGCAGGCGGGCGTAGCGAAGGATCTCGCCTCGGCTTCTGCCTTATCCTTCGACTGCGCTTCTCGCACCGCCCATCGAATCCGCGACGATATCACGACCTCGCGCGACTAACCAACAGGGAACACTGCGCTCCGCGGCTCAGGTTTTTGTAGGAACGCTGCTTGTTCACTCTGCTTGCCCTGACGCAGGAAGGGAGGAACGAAGGGCCCCGCCCGCGCGACGCACCGCGTCGCGTCACGTGATTGTTTTTCGTCGTCATTCCGAGGAGCCACGCGACGAGGAATCTGCTCTTCGCTTCTCAATAATCGCGTCCCAAATTGCTCGCACTGACTCGCGCGTCATCTCCACTGTTTCCTTCAGCGACCTACGAGTCGGAATATTCCATTTCTCCAGCAGTTCATTTACCCGCGCCATCTGTGCCGGCTCCGGCAATTCCGCCGAAGGACGTCCCAGCACCAGCCGAATCGCATGATCGAGCGACCGATAAAACAACGCCGCATCGCGCAACGTTTCTGCCTGCCGTGAATCGAGCGCGCCGCTCGACTCCAAAAACGCAATCTGCGCGAGCGAATTCGCTGGTGCCTCCGCAACCAGCCCGCGCGAAAGCTTCAAGTACGCAACAACGTAGTCAATGTCGAAAAAACCGCCCGCGCACGATTTGAATCCACCGGAGCCTTCGCGACGCTCCTGCTCAAGTTTCGCGCGCGTGTGAACAAGCTGCCCCGCAAGCTCAAGAGAATCCCCGCCGTGCGCTGAAGAAAACCGCCGCCGCAACATTTCGTGCAACTCCGCCAGAATCTTTTCTCCCAGCGCAATGTTCCCCGCAATCGCGCGCGCTTTCAAATACGTCGCCGCTTCCCATCCTTCGGCGTCACGCAAAAAATAATCGAGCAAGTACGACGCAGACTGCACGATCTCGCCTTCGCCTCCGCGCGGCCGCAATCTGGTATCGAGCGGCAGCAGCAGCCCATCGCTCGTATAACTCCCGGCGATATGCAAAAAACGTTCAGCAACGCGCCGCCACTCATGAATTTCATTTTCTTTCGCACCCGCGTCCGTGAAAAACACAATGTCCGCGTCCGAGCCGATATCGAAT
>DASYYI010000391.1:0-4830 GCA_035933995.1 Candidatus Acidiferrales bacterium
GAAACGAATGTTTCTCTTTCATCCACCAATCGCGCCTGCCCTTGGACGCCGCGGGAACGCTTTCGGGAGCGAAAAGGGGGTACCCGCCAAAAGGGCTTATACTAGACTCACCTGTCAGTTTAGTTATCTAAACAGTAAACATAATAAAAACGTTCCGCCATATTTTCCTGTTTCATTACGCTTGACGTAACGCATATTTTTATGACATACTTGTCCAGTGATTGTCAGCTATCGGGACAAGCGCACTAGAGATTTCGCCGCGGGGAAACGGGTCAAGGCATTCTCTGGATTTGAACGCTCGGCACGATTGAAACTCGACCGTTTGGAGGCGGCCACGTCACTGAGAGACTTGGCCGCATTGCCCGGCAACCGTTTTGAGCCGCCGGTCGGCAAACGCAAGGGCCAGTACAGCATCCGCATAAATGACCAGTGGCGGATTTGTTTCGAGTGGCCCGACCGGTCGCTCGGACCGTCAAACGTGGAAATTGTCGACTATCACTAGGAGAGTCACGATGGCGATCGCTGCGATTCATCCGGGTGAACACCTGGCCGAAGAACTAGAAGCGCTCGATATGAGCGCGGCTGAACTGGCGCGAAAGATTAACGTGCCGACCAATCGCATCACGCAAATTCTGAATGGAACGCGCGCGATTACGGGCGACACGGCTCTGCGTCTCGCACATTTCTTTGGCACCAGCCCGCAATTGTGGCTCAATCTACAGAGCCTCTATGACCTGCGCCTCGCCCAACAGAAGGTCGGGAAATCCGTCCAAGCGCTTCCCCGGTTGAAGCGCCACGAGCCTGTCCAAGTATAAGGGCTGCTCCGGATTAAAATTCGAATCGATCCTCGATTCCGCGCGGAATGTCGTTGAATTGCGCGCGGCGGGCCGCTATGATGCGCCCTTCCTCCCCTCACGATGGACGCCGACAAGCCCAACGACAAAACTCCCGCGGCAAAAACGCGCGGCGAAACTCTAACTCCGGCAACAATCGCCAGCGACAAAAGTCACGCCGTGCAAGCCAGCGGGGCGATTCGTCAAATTGGCTTTCTTCCGCTGCTGGCTGTTTTTTACGGCTACACGTGCGGCGGCCCGTTCGGCTACGAGCAAATTTTCAAAAGCTCCGGCCCGGGCATGGCGGTGCTGTTTCTCGCGCTCGTGCCGTTTTTCTGGAGCATTCCTATTTCTCTCGCGTCGGCGGAACTGAACAGCATCATGCCCGTGCAGGGAGGTTTTTATCGCTGGAGCCGCGCCGCGTTTGGAGATTTCTGGGGCTTTCAATGCGGCTGGTGGAATTGGAGCGGCACGTTTCTCCTCAACAGCCTTTACGGCGTGCTGCTGATGGATTATCTGGCCGATTACATTCCCTGGCTGACGGGTTACACAAAATGGGCGGGCGCGTGCGTGATTCTTCTGCTGCTGGCATACGTCAACGCGCGCGGCATCAAACTCGCAGGTTGGCTCGCCGTCGTGCTGCAAGCAATTGTTTTTATTCCCGTGATCTGGCTTTGCGTTGTCGCGCTTTTTCATTGGCATCACAATCCGATGGTGCCGTTGGTGCCGCCGGGAAAACCGCTCGGCAATGTTTTTGGCGCGGGCCTCGCTCTCGCGATGTGGAATTACGCAGGCTACGAACAACTGTCGAGCGTGACGCGCGAAATGAAAGATCCACAGCGCACGTTCATGCGGCTGATCGTGTGGAACACGCCGCTGACGATACTCACGTACACGCTTCCCGCGACGCTGGCGATTGCGGTGCTCGGCAACTGGCACGAGTGGGAAACCGGGTACATCGTTACGGCGTCGCGCATGGTCGGCGGCGAATCGCTCGGCGCCGCGATGCTTGTCGCGTCCATCATTGGCACACTCGCGCTTTCAAACAGCACGATTCTTTACACGACGCGGATTCCAGCGGCGATGGCGGAAGATGGCTTCCTGCCCGCGTGGCTTGGAAAAATTCATTCGCGCTTCGGGACGCCCGTGCGCGCGATTGCAATTTCCGCCGTAATTTATTGTATTCTCGCCAAATTCGATGTCGTTGCCCTTGTGGACATATACATATGGACGCGCATCGCGACTTCGCTGCTCACTCTGGTTGCTGCGTGGCGCATGCGTCAGAAAGCGCCGGACGCGCCACGCCGTTTTCGCATGCCGGGCGGACGACTCGGCGTTGCTCCGATAATTATTTTGCCAACGATTTTATGCGCCGTGAAAATCTGGTACAGCGAGCCGTTCGTGATGCGCTATTCCCCGCTGCTGCTCGCCACCGGCCCCGTCGCGTATTTAATTTTGCGCTTCGTCTTCCACCTGACTCCGCGCCCCGCCGATTTCGTCACTCCAAACGAGAACTAACTTCGAAATGAATCAGGCGGCATCAAAGTTGCTTCCGACGGGAAAATTCCGCGCGAGCCTTTTTCGTATCCAGAAACCAGTTCAGAAGAAGCACGGTTGCGCCTAACTCCAACGCCAGAATGACGTCAATCTCTCGAAGACTGAGCTGGCGGATTCGATTAAGGAAAATGCGGACGCAAATCGCATTGAACGCAACCACGGTCGTGAGCGTGATCCATAGTCTCCAGCTTCGAAGAAATCTCCAGTACGTTGAGATTAGAATTCCCAAAGCGAACACAGCCCCGACGATTGTCATCATAGCCCAGGGCTCGGAGAGCCCTGGAAGCCAGGTAGCTGACGAAATTGCCATGAAGACAAACACGACACCTACTGCAACTCCAATCAGCCACGGATGCCCCGCATTATTCGACTGTTCTCTCATTTCGTCATGCAAAGCTCATTTTACGTCACACTTTTTCGGCGATGACTTTGGCCTGCAGGAAGAGAAGCAGATAGTCCTGGCCGCCGGCCTTGGAATCCGTGCCGGACATATTGAAACCGCCGAAGGGATGCACGCCGACTTTCGCGCCGGTGCATTTGCGATTCAGATATAGATTGCCGACGTGGAATTCCGCGGCGGCGCGTTCGAGCTTTTTCGGATTTTTCGTGTAGACCGCGCCGGTCAAACCGTATTCAGTGCCGTTGGCAATTTCGAGCGCGTGGTCAAAATCTTTTGCGGGCATTACAGCGAGCACTGGGCCGAAAATTTCTTCCTGCGCGATTTTTGCGTTTGGCTTGATGTCCGCGATCACCGTCGGTTCGACGAAATATCCGTCGGTTCCCTTTGCGCTGCCTCCGGTGAGCAAGCGGCCTTCTTTTTTTCCGGCTTCGATGTATTCGAGAATCGCTTTCATCGCCGATTTGTTGATCACCGGGCCCATGAAATTGTTGCCGTCTTCGGCGGGGCCGACTTTCATGGCTTTGACGCGCGGAATCAGTTTCTCGATGAATTTGTCGTAGATTTTCTCGGACACGATTGCGCGCGAACAGGCAGAGCACTTCTGTCCCTGATAGCCGAACGCCGATTGCGCGACACCCTCGGCGGCGGAATCAAGATCCGCTTCTTCGTCGACGATAATCGCGTCCTTGCCGCCCATTTCGAGGACCGTGCGCTTGATCCAGATTTGTCCCGGCTGTTTTTTCGCGGCGATCTCGCCGATGCGCAACCCAACTTCCATCGAGCCGGTGAATGCAATGAAGCGCGTTTTCGCGTGCGATACCAGAGCGTCGCCGGCGGTGCTTCCGGGACCGGTGAAGAAATTCACGACGCCTTTGGGGATGCCGGCTTCGTTGAGAATCTCCATGAAAAATGCGGCGACGGTTGGCGAATCGCTGGAGGGTTTCACGACCACGGTATTTCCGGTGACGATTGCCGCGAGCGTCATGCCGCCCATAATTGCCGCCGCAAAATTCCATGGCGGAATTACGACGCCGACGCCGAGCGGGATATAAACGAGATGATTTTTCTCGCCCGCGCTTGGAACGAGCTTTTGCGGGCCGGCGAGACGCAGCATTTCACGGGCGTAGAATTCGCAGAAATCGATCAGTTCGGCGGTGTCCGCGTCGGCTTCCGTCCACGTTTTTCCCGTTTCGTAGCAGAGCCACGCGTTCATTTCAAAGCGGCGCCTCCTGAGAATTTCCGCGACTTCGAAGCAATACCAGACGCGCTTCGCGGCGGGCACGATTTTCCAGTGGGCGAATGCTTTGTCGGCAGCCTCGACAGCCTGATTCGCGACTTCGACGGTGCCCTTCTGGAAAACTCCGACGACTTGTTGCGGATGCGAAGGATTCGTGGATTGCGTTTTTTCTTTCGTGAAAATCTTCTCCCCGCCAATAATCAGGGGATATTCCCGGCCCAATTCGGCGGCGACTTTCGTCAGCGCCTGCTCCATTGCCGCGCGGTTTTCGGGCCTCGAGAAATCGCGAACGGGTTCGTTCTTGAATTCGCCGCGATCAAGCGTTGTTGCCGGAGATGTCATGCGATTGCCTCCTGAGGGCTGCGCGCCGGAATTTTGGAGTTACAAGTATAGCGCAGGAGCGAGTTTCCGAACATCTCAGAGCGTCGAAAGCTAATCGAGTAAATTCTGAAAAAATGGCAGAAATACTCGATCAGAAGTGGCCTCGGCCTTTTGTTTTCAGTAAGCTGGCTCAAGTTCTAATTTCCCATATTTACTCGATTAGACTCCCAAAAGCGCATAAAAAGCGAAAAGCCGCCAGAAATGGCGGCTTGCCGGCAAATCGCCTCACATTATGTGTACCATTTTATAACTAGCCTGTCAAGGGAAGAATTCAAGACAGCGAAGATGTGTGCCGCCCGCAGGCCGGGATCGGCCCGCTCAAGCCGAACGGGCTCTGCAAAGACACAAGCGGCAGAATCCCAAAATACGAGAGTCAACGCTACTGACTGCCCGCCGAGGAGGTGGCTGCCCTTCCGATTCGT
>DASYYI010000423.1:0-5775 GCA_035933995.1 Candidatus Acidiferrales bacterium
CCGAATCCCGGTGAACTTGACTTGTGTGTAGAAATCTGACCGATTCGAAACACGAGCAGCAGTAGCGGGCTAAATAACGGAATAATTCAGATCGTCGGAATCCTGTGATCCTGTCCAATATCTTCAAAGGGCGTCTGTTCATCACCGAATCAACCCACACCAACTGGGCGAAAGCCGGAAATTATCCTTTGGAATTTTACGGTTTCGAGGGGAGTATTCTGCGCCGAGATATTCGAGATTGACAGAAATGTTCATCCATTTGTCGGGTGTACGACACGTAGTGTCAGAGGAGCCGTTTTGATGGGCGTTCAAGTTGCTGTTCCTAGGGAAACGTCGGCAGGAGAAAAGCGCGTTGCCATGACGCCACGAGTCGTGGAGCGCGTGCTGAAATTGGGAGCCACGTTGCTGGTGGAATCGGGCGCCGGGGCCGAAAGCGGAATTCCAGATTCGGACTACGCGCGCGTTGCGACCGTGGTAAAGGATCAGAGCCAATTGTTCGGCCAAGCCGACATTGTTGTCAGTGTACAAGTGCCGGGGCTTGCGCAGATTCGCCTGATGCGTGAAGGAGCGATTCTCGTGTGTCTGGTTTATGCGCACCAGCATCCAGAAGAGGCAAGATTGCTGTGCGATCGCAATATCACTACTTTTGCGATGGAGCTCGTGCCCAGGATTTCTCGCGCGCAGAGTCTGGATGTTCTGTCATCGCAAGCGATGGTGGCAGGCTATAAGGCGGCGCTGATTGCGGCGAATCGGCTCGGGCGATTTTTCCCCATGCTGACCACGGCAGCGGGCACGATTCGGCCGGCAAAGGTATTGGTGATCGGAGCCGGCGTGGCCGGACTCCAAGCCATTGCCACGGCGCGACGGCTCGGCGCGCAAGTGGAAGGCTACGATGTGCGAGCCTCCAGCCGCGAGGAGGTGGAATCCCTCGGAGCAAAATTTGTGGCTGCCAACGTCCGCGCGGAAGGCGAGGGAGGCTACGCCCGGGAATTGACCGCAGAAGAGCGGCGTGCGCAACAAGACGCGCTGCTCCAGCATGTCCGGCAGTCTGACGTGGTCATCTGCGCTGCCAATGTTCCGGGACGTCCCGCTCCCAAAATTATTCTACGGCCCATGGTGGAAGCGATGAAATCGGGGTCGATCGTTGTGGACCTTGCGGCCGACGGCGGCGGCAATTGTGAACTCACGCAGCCCGGCCAGGAAGTGCGCCACGGCGGCGTGACAATTCTTGGGATACTTCAGGTGGCCAGCATGATGGCCGAAGACGCCAGCCAGTTGTATGCCAATAATCTCTACAGCCTGCTCAGCCTCTTCCTCAAAAATGGAAAGATTTCCTTGGACTGGAACGACGAAGTGATCGCCAAGACTGCTCTGACGTTCGCGGGCGAAATCAGACACGAAGCCACCCGTGAATTCCTTCAAGGAGCAATGAAATGATGACCGGATTCGTGGCGCTCTATATCTTCCTGATTACCGCCATCGCTGGATACGAGATTGTGGCACGCGTACCCGTGATTCTTCATACGCCGCTGATGTCCGGCTCGAATTTCGTGCACGGGATTGTTCTGGTGGGAGCGATGGTGGCGTTGGCGGAAGCTCAGGGAAGCCTGCAAGTCTGCGTCGGCTTCGTCGGCGTGGTGATGGCGACCTCCAACGCTGTGGGCGGCTATGTGTCAACCGAACGGATGCTCGAAATGTTCCACGGCAAGGAGAAGAAATAGTGGGGCACACGCTGACCAGCTTCCCACTCCAAGCGAGCTACTTCATTGCGACTCTTTTGCTGGTTCTGGGCCTCAAGCGCATGGGTTCTCCGCGCACGGCGCGCAACGGCATCGTTTGGGCCGGGGTGGGCATGCTGTTGGCAACGATAGTCACCCTGGCCTATCTCCCGGGAGTCTGGAACTTCGCGGCTGGGGGCACTTCCTGGCATCGCCTTGTTCTTATATTGATAGCCCTCGCGGCAGGAGCTATTCCGGCGTGGTGGTCGGGCCGGCGCGTTCCGCTGACGGAAATGCCGCAGATGGTGGCCATATACAACGGTCTTGGCGGAGGCGCCGCAGCGGCGATTGCCGCCGTGGAAATTTATAGTGGCCGTGCGTACCTCGGTTCGCTGGCATTTCCGGTGATTGCCGTAACGGGCGCGCTGATCGGCACAGTGGCCTTTGGCGGCAGCATCGTGGCGTTTCTCAAGCTGCAGGGCTGGATGGGGAGTCCCAGGATTTCCGGGCGTCATGTGATTAATGGGATCCTTTTCCTAGTGGTGTTACTGCTGACGATTGCCAATATTTTTCCTTCTTGGGTCCCGGCGGTCGGATTGCCGGTGCCTTCGCTCGTCGGCGTCTTCCTCGTAACGTCTCTGATTCTCGGAATAATCGTTACCCTTCCCATCGGCGGCGCGGATATGCCTGTGGTTATCTCCACGTATAACGCTTGCATCGGCCTTGCGGTCGGATTCGAGGGGTTCGTGGTGCAGAATCCTGCCATGATCATTGCGGGCACGATCGTGGGCGCGGCCGGAACTCTTTTGACCATCCTGATGGCCAAGGCGATGAATCGGTCATTCATGAACGTGTGGTTTAGCGGATTCGGAGACGTTGCGGCCGTGGCGGCCAGCGGTGGACCAGCGCGGGTGATGAATTCGATGGATGCGCGCGATGCGGCCGCCACCATGGCGTATTCCGAAGACATTATCGTGGTGCCGGGTTACGGTCTGGCGGTGGCGCAGGCGCAGCACAAATTGTGGGAGCTGGTGCAGATGCTGCAGAAGAGAGGTGTGAAAGTCCGATTTGCCGTGCATCCGGTGGCGGGCCGTATGCCGGGGCACATGAGTGTGCTGCTCGCGGAGGCGGGCGTTCCGTACGATTTGATTTACGATCTTGAGGAGATCAACAGCGATTTTGTGAATGCAGATATCTCGTTGGTGATCGGAGCAAACGACGTGGTAAACCCGGCGGCGCGGAGCGACAAGAGCAGTCCGATCTACGGCATGCCCATCCTGAATGCCGACCAGGCCAAACAGGTGCTGGTGATTAAGCGAGGAACGGGCGCGGGATTTTCCGGAATCCAGAATGAATTATTTTTCGGCGCAAACACGCACATGGTGTTTGGCGACGCGCAGGACGTGATCGCTAAAATGATTAGCGGCTTGAAAGAATTGTGAAGCGGGCGGAAGCTGCGGGTCGCGATCCGCGGCAACAACTCCCCGTATTTTGAGACGAATCAGTGGTGTGTTAGGCTTGAAATTCCGAGCTTCTCAAGGGAAGGCTTATGTCAGGATATTTCTCATTCATGATCGGCGGGTCGCAAGGAAGCGGCCTGAACGTCAGCGCGGAAATTTTTGCGAAGGCTCTTTGCCGGTCGGGATATTACGTCTTCGGGCAGATCGAATACCACTCGAACATTAAGGGCAAGCACAGCGCCTACCGGCTGCGAATCTCGGACGAACCCGTGGCGTCGCACGTGGATCCCGTGCATTTGCTCTGTTCGCTGGATGAAGAGACTCTGATCGGCGACCTCTACCACGAATATCCGGCGCATCGCGGGCACGTGCACGAAGTCGCCGCGGGCGGGGCGATTCTTTACGATGTGGAACAGAAGAAAACCGCCGAGCTGATTGAGCGCCGCGACATCTATCTGTGGGAGATGCCGTACGCGGAGTTGCTCGACCGCGCATTGACCGAAGCAGGGAAACCGGGGCAGGCGCGCGCATACCGCATCATGACGAATACGCTGGCGCTGGGTGCGTCGGTGGGCGCGCTGGGATTCGATTTTGAGCCAGTGGCGGAGGCGATCCGGGACAGTTTTGGCGGCAAGGCCGGGAAAGTCGCCGAGCTGAACGTGAATGCAGCGAAATACGCGTACGAATATGCGCGCGAAAGATTTTCGCACGAATTGAGATTCGCGCTGCCACCTGCGCTGGCGAAGCGCGAGCAGATTATGGTGAAGGGCACGCAAGCCGTAGGGATGGCCAAAATTCAGGCGGGCTGCGGCTTGCAAACTTACTACCCAATCAGCCCCGCGACTGACGAGAGCGTCTATCTGGAAGGCTACCAGAGCGAGCACAATTTGGTGGTGCTGCAAACGGAGGACGAAGTTTCGGCAATTGACGCGGCGGTGATGGGAGCCCACGGCGGCGTGCGCACTTCGACTTCAACGTCGGGGCCAGGATTCGCGTTGATGCCGGAAGGAATTGGATTTGCGGCGATTACGGAAGCGCCAGGGCCAGTGGTGCTGCTGTATCAACGCGGCGGGCCGTCAACGGGATTGCCGACGCGGCAAGAGCAGGGCGATTTGCTGTTTGCGTTGAATGCAGGGCAGGGCGACATCCCGCGTATTGTGATGGCGCCGGGCGACATCGAGGAATGCTTTTACGATACGTTTGATGCGTTCAATTACGCGGACCGTTATCAGCTTCCCGTGGTCGTGCTGGTGGACAAGCATATGGCGAGCTGCTATCAAACGCTGCCGCCATTCAAGACTTCGCATTTGAAGATCGATCGCGGGCTGGTGAAACCGGCGAACACGAATGGCGATTACCAACGGTATGCGTTCACGAAGGATGGGCTGAGCCCGCGGTCGGTGCCGGGGCAGGCGGGCGGGATTTTCTGGTCGACGTCTGACGAGCACGACCCGCGCGGCCACATCACGGAAGGCATTGGCAACCGGTTGGCCATGATGGAAAAGCGCATGGGGAAAGTTGGGATGGCGGCGCGGGAAATTCCGGACGGGAAGAAATACAGATTTTTTGGGCCGGCAGCGCCTAAGAAGATTCCCGTACTTGCGGTTTGTTGGGGGTCGACAAAGGGCGCGGTGCATGATGCGCTGCAGCGGTTCGATCCGCATCACACCACGTATGCAGCTCTGCACATTCGCATGATGCGACCGTTCCCCGTGGAGGCAGTGAAGGAAATTCTGGGGCGAGCGGAGCGCGTTGTTTGCCTTGACGGGAACTATTCCGGGCAACTGGCGCAAGTGATTCGCGCGGAGACGGGAATTTGCGTGCAGCATCATGTCGTGAAATACGATGGCCGGCCGTTTTCGGAGGAGGAGATCATTGTGGCTCTGGAGGCCGCTAAAGCAGGAGCAGCGGAACGGCTGGTGATTTCGCAAGGCAAGGTGGTTGTGCCGGGCGACGGCAATCAGGAATTTGACGAGATGCTTGAGCTACGAGAAACGCATCCAAAGATGCTGGCGCCGATGGTGCCGCTGCCGCCCGGGTACAACCGGTGACGGGGAGTTTAGACGAATGAGCACAACGACAACGGACCTGAAAACACTGCAGGCGCAGGATTTTAAGTCGGACATTCATAATGATTGGTGTCCGGGCTGTGGGGATTTCGGAGTGGTCGCGGCCGTGCAGATGGCGCTGGCGAAACTGCAGGTGCCTCCGCATCGGGCGGCGATAATCAGCGGAATCGGCTGCGCGGGTAAGACCGCGCATTACATGCAGGCATATTCGTTTCACACGCTGCACGGGCGTGTGATGCCTTCGGTGACGGCCATGAAGCTGGCGAATCACGACCTGACCGTGATTGGCGTGGGCGGCGATGGCGATGCTTACGGAATTGGCGCCGGACATTTTGTCGCGGGCGGGCGCCGGAATTTGAATATCACCTACGTGGTGATGAACAACGACGTGTATGCCCTGACGAAGGGACAAGCCTCGCCGACGATTGCGAAAGGGCAAAAGACGAAGTCGATGTCTGAGCCTTCGATCATGGACGCGATCAATCCGGTGTTGCTGGCGCTGGCGTGCGGATACACGTTTGTGGCGCG
>DASYYI010000429.1:0-2733 GCA_035933995.1 Candidatus Acidiferrales bacterium
CAGCGCAGCGCCTCCCAAACCACGCGTCACTGTAGAAGCCGCCGACTGGCAGCGATGGAACGATTATGGCATCGGTCTGTTCCTTCAAGGCGATTTGCAGGGTGCCGAGGCAGCCTTCGAAAAAGTCGCCCAAGCCGCGCCTAATCGCGGCGACGGCTGGGTCAACATGGGTCGCGTCCAACTCCAGGAAGGGAACTTGCCAGAAGCGGAAAAGGCGCTTTTGCAATCTCTGAAAGTGGCGCCAAGCCTTGCCAGCGCCCATTTCTTCTATGGAAGCGTTCTGCGCGATCAGGGCCATTACGACGAGGCGATTGCTCAGTTCAAAACAACGCTCGAGCAATATCCCGCCGACCGCGTCGTACTCAACGACGTCGGCCGCACGCTTTTCCTCGAACGACGTTATGCTGACGCCATCCGCGAGTTTCAATCTGTGCTCGCAATCGATCCCGAGGATGTCGAGGCGAATTACAACCTCATGTTATGTTACAACGGCATGGGACAGCCCGAACGCGCTCACGACTACGAAGTGCGCTATTTGCGCTTCAAAGCAAACGAAGCGGAAGGCGCCTTGACCGGCCCATACCTTCGCAGTCATCCAGACGACAACAACGAACGGCAGCCCATTCACGAGCTTACTTCAGCGCCCCTTGCGCCTGCGAACGCGCCGTATTCGCGCAACGCGCCGCTCAACGCACCTCTAAAGACAAGAGGCCAGCGCTGATGGCTCACCATTCGCTTCCGAAATTCTGGCCGGCCCTCGCGGTCTTTCTCCTGACGCTTTCTCTTACTGGCCTCCGCGCACAGAAATTGCCGCTGCCCGCAACCCACATCACTTTTCGAGATGTCACCCGCGCCGCGGGCATTCATTTTGTCGCCAACAATGGCGCGTTCGGCAAAATGTGGCTGCCCGAAGCGTTGGGCCCGGGAGTCGCCTTCCTCGACTATAACAATGACGGCTGGCAGGACATCCTGTTGATCAATGGAACGAATTGGCCCGGACATGCCGGCCCGCATTCCACCATGGCGCTCTATCGCAACAATCGCAACGGAACGTTCACCGACGTCACGCGCCAAGCCGGTTTGGCGGCGGAAATGTACGGCATGGGCGTCGCTGTCGGAGATTACGACAACGATGGCTGCGACGATATTTTTGTCACCGCGCTCGGCCAGAGCCATCTCTTCCACAACAATTGCAATGGCACATTCACCGACGTCACGAAAAAGGCGGGCCTGTGGGGTCCGAACGAATTCAGCACCAGCGCCGCGTGGGTCGACTTCGATCGCGACGGCCATCTCGATTTGCTCGTCGCAAACTATGTTCAGTGGACCCCGCAAACGGATATTTTCTGCACCCTTGACGGCGCCGCCAAATCCTATTGCACGCCGGAGGCCTATCACGGCACCTCTCTCCGTCTGTGGCACAACAACGGCGACGGTACGTTCACCGACGTCACGCGCAAAGCCGGGCTGTACGATCCCACGTCCAAGAGTCTCGGCATCACGATTCTCGATGCAAATCAGAACGGCTGGCCCGATATTTTCGTCAGTAACGACACCCAGCCCAACAAGCTTTACATGAATAATCGCAACGGCACTTTCACGGAGAAGGCGGTCATGGCCGGCGTCGGCTTCAGCGAAGACGGCATTGCCCGCGCTGGCATGGGCACGGACTCCGCGGATTATGATCGTTCCGGCTATCCGAGCATCTTGATAACCAACTTCTCCAATCAGATGTTGGCGCTCTACCACAACGAACGAAACGGCCTCTTCGTCGATCAAGCGCCGAATTCTGAGATCGGCCATGCGAGCCTTCTCACGCTTGGCTTCGGCTGTTTTTTCTTCGATTATGACAACGATGGCTGGCCCGATATTTTCGTCGCCAACGGCCACATCGATCCCGATATCGAGAAAGTGCAGCGCCAGGTTCGCTATGCGGAGCGGCCTCTCCTGTTCCGCAATCTCGGCGGCGGAAAATTTGCCAACGTAACCTCCAGCTCGGGCGCGGCCTTCGATTTTCCGCGCGTGGCTCGCGGTGCCGCGTATGGCGACGCATTCAACGATGGCAAGCTCGACATTTTGATTTCGACCAACGCCGGTCCCGCATATCTCTTTCGCAACGAAGGCGGCGCGAATCACAGTCTTCGCGTCAAATTGGTTGGCACAAAATCCAATCGTGATGGCATCGGCGCGGTGGTCAAAGTAACGTCGGGTGGCTCAACTGAGTCGGAAATGCTCAAGAGCGGTTCGAGCTATCTCTCCTCAAGCGAACTCGTGTTAACGTTTGGTCTCGCGCAAAATACGAAAGCCGCCGAAGTCGATATTCGCTGGCCCAGCGGCCACGAAGATCATCTGAAAAATATCTCTGCTGGCCAGACGATTACGGTTAAAGAGGGGCAGGGAATCATTGCCGCCAAGCCGTATCAGAAAGACTGACGAGCCCATGCATCGACGACTTCGCCGCACTACGATTTTGGGCGTCGCGTTTCTCCTTTCGATTTGTATTCTGTTTTTCGCCCGCCAGATTTCTCACGCACGCGCTTTTCAATCGCCCGCAAGTGCAAAGAGCGAAACAAAGAGCGCGACAAAAAGCGGAACGCAGGCCGACGCAATTCATCACAATAATCTCGGCGTGGCCTACATGGAACGTCAGGAACAGAAGAACGCGCTCGTGGAATTCCAGAAAGCCTATGTTCTTGATGCCCGTCTCGACGCAGCGCGGCTCAACCAGGCCAT
>DASYYI010000434.1:0-3343 GCA_035933995.1 Candidatus Acidiferrales bacterium
AAGGCTTACGCTTCATACTGCACCTCTTGCGAACCGCAGACGACATTCTCTGGGAAAACACGTCGTTTGGCGAGTTTTACACCGGGTGCCTTTCGCGGTGGATTGGGCCCGGGATGCTCGTATAGCCAGTCGTCTCGATCATTCACCGGATGGCCGCGAAGCAGGCCGTGATTCCTCCAGGTGATCACGCATTTGGGGCCGATATCCAGCAGCGCCGATATTTCTTCGAGCGTCAACAGGCTTTTCTCGCGTAGCCGATCATACCGCGGTTTCAGCTGGTACTCACGGCGGAGGCGCGCGATGATTCGACTGTTAAATCGTTGCCCGCAACCGGACAGCGTTCCGCGTTCATTGAGGATCTCCACGATTTGCTTATCTGTGTAGTCATCCGTCAGCCGATCGACCTCGGCGACGATCTCCGCCGGTGTTGTCCTGAGTTCCCAAGCTGTTAACGGTCTCGGCAAGTCCAGCGTTTTTGTCGCGCCACCATTGAACCGAACATGAACGGCGATGCGCTTGCCGCGGATGAGGGTTACGTCGGCCAGCAGCAGACGGACCATGCGTTTCCTCTCCCGGTCCGGTGTGTTGGGATCTTGCCACAGTTGCGGGAAATCACTGGCCAGAGCAGCGATTCGGGCACGCTGCTGTTCATCAACCGTGGCGCTGTCTTGCCGCCGTTGTTGTTCGTACTGCTCTTGTGCCTCCGTCAAGGCACGAAGCTTTTGGTTCCAGTCCGCCTCGAGCGAGTCGGCCACCAGACGATTGGCGGGATCGACGTGCAAGTAGCGGCGCTGAGCCAGGTCGGCTTCATAGCGCGCTCTTTCCACTTGTTTCTTGCGCAGTTTATCTACTTCCTCGATTCTTGCCTGCAGTTCCTGTTGAACTGACAGGGTGACGTCGAGTGCCAGGGGCGCGACACTTTCCACCAGCAGGTGCCCCACAGCGTTATCGATGTGGTCGCCAACAACTCGCTGGCATATTGTTACAGCGTGTTCGATGCCGTCGCGTTGGCAGACATATTCGGGTACGAGGCGTTGCTGCCGGGCATGATACCGAACCGTCATCCGACTGCCGCAGACGCCACAGACCACCAAGCCTTGCAGCAATGCCGGGCCTTCGCGCGGAGGACTCTTTCGCCGGTCGGCTCCGATGGCTTGTGCGTTTTCCCGAAGGCGCCGCAGGTTCTCCTCGTATTGTTCCCAGGAGATGTACCCGGGATGAGCACTCTTCAGCAGCGTCCACTGCTCACGGGGCAACCTGGTATAGGAGGTACCGCCATTCAGGTTATTGCGCGTGCGGCTCCGGCCGTATACGAAGGCGCCTGCATAACGAGGATTGTGGAGAATGTGCAGCGTTCGGCTATGTGGAAGTTCCGCCCACACCAGATCGCCTTTGTTCGGCCCCTTCTTCAGCCGCCGTGGAAACAAAAGCCCTTTCTGACGGAACGTTTTCACGATCCCGCAGGCTGATCCGGTGCGCCGGAATGTCTCGAAGAAGTACCGGAGGCTTTCCTGTACCTGCTTGTCGGGGTCAAGGACAGGCTCGTTTTTGACGTTGTAGACGAAGCCGACCGGCAAGGGACACTGCAACTCGCCACGGCTGGCTTTGTTCAGGATTCCGCCCTGCAGCCGTGCCCGCAGTACGTGCAGTTCGGCCTCGCTCATTGTTCCTTTGAGGCCGAGCAGGAGACGATCGTTGAAGTGCGAAGGATCATAAACGCCGTCTTCATCGAGAATGAGAGTGGCGGTGAGAGCGCAGATTTCCAACAGTCGATGCCAGTCCGTGGAATTTCGCGCAAGCCGGGAGACTTCCAGGCCGAGCACGATGCCGGCTTTGCCCAGACTCACTTCTGTGACCAGCTTCTGAAAGCCCTCCCGATCGACCGCCGATGCGCCGGACTGTCCGAGATCGCAATCGATAACGATGATGCGCTCCACGGGCCAGCCCAGGCTAACGGCGCGCTGGCGCAGCCCGTACTGCCGTTTGGTGCTTTCGGTATTTTCGAAGACCTGCCGAAGCGTAGATTGGCGGACGTAAAGATAGGCGTTGCGCTTCAGGTGTCCGGCGTTCACTTTCTGGTGTGCGCCATCTGTCATGGGGTTGCCTCCTGTTGTAGAGAAAGAATCATGCTTGCCAGCAGAGCGGCGAGTTGCGAGCGCATATCTGCGGGAATGGTTTCCTTGCCGCCGGATATCGAGCACGTCTCGGTTTCGACGGCGGCGCATTCTGACCAGGCCTGCATCCACGCCGTCATGCCACGGCGCAGGAACAGCGCGAGCCCCAGGCCTCCGCCGCTGTGACTCGACCTGCTCATGGCGTCGCGGCGCAGTTGTTCGTAATGGGCAGTCAGATTCTGGCGCGCGGCGGATATGCCGCCAGCCCCGTTCAGCGGCGTTTTTTTTGATGCCGCAGTAAGCTGCGCTCGATGCTTCGCGGATGAACCCTGATGGCGAAACGTTCCTGAATCCGGTTCACCAGGTCCGGCAGCCGAATCGAAGGTTCTTTTTGGCGCACCTCGCCGATGAATGTGAGGACTTCCGCGGTGAGCTTGTGTGCCTGCCGGGGACCGCGTTTGTGCGGAACCAGGCCGGCGAGACCGTCTTGCTCGAAGGCCGATTGTGCCTGATAAAAGGAGGGCCGCGAAAAACCGAAATTCGCCGCTGCGTCGGTAATGGACTGGCCTTCGGTGCGTACCCGGCGCAACATCTCGTACTTGACCTGCACCACATCGCGGGAATCGAAGAACTCGTCCTGAAGAAACAGTTCGTCGAGTACGGCCTTCGGGCGTGGGTTCAGCGTTCCCTGTTGTTGAAGCGTCCGGAGTTTGGCATCCCGGTCGGCCATAGGCAGCTCGCAAATTTGCAACTGGTGTAAATATAATTATGCTCTTACTGTATACCGTGTCAAGCTCTTTTTGCGCTCGCAACCCGGTACATTCTGCGAATATTGTGCTTTCTAACAACTGTCCGGCAGCCTGACTACGCAACCCATCCGGCATGATTGTCTTTACATTTGCGGCGTTATTTTCTTTACAGTCCCGCAGCCCGAGGTTCATCGGGCCTTCTCCACGAGGTCGGCCAACTTCAACAGATCGTCATAGCGGAACAGACACCGGCCGGCGGCCAATACAACAAATGGATCTGTGGGTAGCACCGTCGTCCAGCACGCTGGAATCGAACGCAGAACGCTGTTGCCATCCTGAAAGTAAACTCGATCCTCACCCCAGTTGTGGCGGTAGGTGATCAGCTTGAAACGCTGGCCCCTCAACGGATGGTGCGGATGGATGACCTCAAAGGTACTGTCAGCACCGTCGGCATACGGTGTAGTTGACAGCCCAGGCCAA
>DASYYI010000447.1:0-4584 GCA_035933995.1 Candidatus Acidiferrales bacterium
CTGGCCGAGCAGTTGAAGGATTTATTTCATCGCGTCGGCCGCGCTTATTGGCCCGTGCGCGTAAATCTGCACCTCGCGCCCGAGGTTATCAGCGGGCTGGCGGCGAAGTTCAAGAAAGCGCCTTCGGAATTTGCGGGCAAGCACGTGAAGCGCGCGGATCGCATTGACGGACTGCAACTGATTTTCGGCGACGAGTCCTGGGTTCTGATGCGACCGTCGGGCACCGAGCCGCTCGTCCGCGTTTATGCCGAAGCGGAAACGCCGGAGAGGTCGAAGCAAATCGCCGAGGAGGCGCGCAAGTGGATCACGGCCTGAAGATGGCTCACGGCATGAACGCTCATACTGACGCCGATACTGGCGAGCAAATCGACGACGAATCGCAGCCTTTCTTTCGTCACAACGCGCGCTACTTCTTCGCGCTCGCGTTTTTCTTGCTGCTGCTTCAGGACGTCTTCGGCACGCACGGTCTTGTCGCCATGCGCCGCTCGAAAATTCAGATTCAGGCCGTCCAGGCGCAAATCTCGCAACTTGACCAGGAGAACCAGGAACTTCAGCAGCGCATTCAGAGCTTGAAAACGGATCCCGCGGCCATCGAAAAAATCGCGCGCGACCGCATGGGCCTCGCCCGCCCCGGCGAAATGATTTTTCAAATCCCCGATTCCCCCAACAGCCACGCCACCCAATCAAACCCCGCTCCGAATCCTAGAAAATAACCCCCATCCATACTTAATTGTCATCCCGAGCCGCCATGCGGCGAGAGATCTGCTTTTGGCGGGTGCCCCATCCTGAGCGGTGCTTGCGAAGGGTGGGGATTTTCATTTTTCGACTTTTCGATTCTCGACTGTAAGCTACCGGCTCTCCCCCACGAGCGTCTTTCGAAATCGCGCGAGAACCTCTCCCCCGCGCCCCTTGGTATAAATCCGCGCCCACGCCAGCAGCGTCATCGCCGTAAAAATAATCAGCAATCCCAGCGAAGCCATCGCGATGCTCTCTCCGCGCTTCGTCAAGATCGAAAATCGCCCGTAAACGAATTCGATGTGCACCCAATAAACCAGCAGCGACGCCTGTCCCATCGTAATAATTGGACTGAATCCCCATTGCGCCGCTCCCCACCGGCACCACGCGTAGACGAGCGGCACGATCACCATCACCACGCCCACGCGGATCAGCAGAAAGTTCGGACTTGTGTGCCAAAAATCATAAACGGAATACATATGTACGCGTAGCGAGTCGAACCACCAACCGAGCGCGCCGCAAATCGCGCCTGCGCCGCCCAAAATAAAAACCGCTTGTCCCTGCCTCTCGCGAGCCCAATCGCTCATCAGAAAAAATCCCGCAGCGAGTCCTGCGAACGCAAACGCCGCCCACGGGAAAATCGGGAAGAGCCAGTGCTGCGGCGTGCCCAGATTGTGAACGCCATTGATGTACGACTCGATGGCCCACGGCAACCAGCGCGGCTGCCACGTCGTCCACAGCGGCGGAGTCGCCAGCGCAATTCCCGCCGCCACTGCCGCAGCGAGCATCGCATTCGTCGGCCGCCGTCGCGCGAACCAACACACGGCGCCCATCAACATCATCGACACGCCAATGGTGTTCAGGATGTCGACGCGCAGCAGGTCCGTCCACGGCGCCCACGGATAGCCCAGCGCGAATTCCTGCACGCGAAACAGCAAACCGAGTCCGAGAATCTCCGCTCCGCGCCGAATCGTCGTCGCCGCAATTTCGTTCGGCGACCCGCCATTCTGCCGCATCCGGTCCGTCACCAATGCAAAGGAAATTCCCGCAAGGAAAAGAAACAGAGGCGCCGGCAGTGTCCCCAGTAGTTGCGACCAACCAAAAAAACTGCTCTTGCGCGCCGCGGGGCTCAGCCACGAATCGTAGCAGTGCGTCTGAAACATCAGCACGCAGGCGAGCCCGCGCATCCAGTCAATGTACGCGATCCGCTGTTTTACCGGCAGGGCAGTCGTCTTCTCTAGCCTCCAACTTCCAGCTTTCAACGTTCCGCCTACCGCACCACTCCTGCACTCGGGCTCGACGCTGTCGCGTACAATTTCTTCGCAATCCTGCCTGCGAGAAACGCTTTGCGTCCCGCCTCGACCGCCGCGCGCATCGCCTCCGCCATCATCACCGCATCCTGAGCGCCCGCAATCGCCGTGTTCATCAACACGCCGTCCGCGCCCAACTCCATCGCAATCGCCGCATCCGAAGCCGTCCCCACCCCCGCATCAACGATCAACGGCACTTCCGTGATTCGTTCGCGCAAAATCCGCAAATTCGCCAAATTCTGAATTCCCATCCCCGACCCAATCGGCGCGCCCAACGGCATCACCGCAGCCGCGCCTGCGTCCACCAACTTTCGCGCCACAATCAAATCGTCATTCGTGTACGGCAGCACGATGAATCCTTCTTTCACCAGCGTCTTCGTCGCGCGCACCAACTCTTCCGTCTCCGGAAACAGAGTCTGCTCGTCGCCAATCACTTCCAGTTTCACCCATTCCGACAGCCCCGCTTCGCGCCCCAGCCGCGCCGCGCGTATCGCTTCCTCCGCCGTGTAACATCCCGCCGTGTTCGGCAAAATGAAAAGTTTCGTGCGGTCGATGTAATCGAGCAGCGACTCCTTCGTCCGGTCCGTCAAGTTCACGCGCCGCACCGCCACCGTCACGATCTCCGCTCCCGATGCTTCATGCGCCCGCGCCATCTCCGGCAGCGAACGATATTTTCCCGTCCCCACAATCAGCCGCGAACGAAACGCCCGCCCCGCAATCACCAATTTGTCATCCATGCTCGTAGCTCCTTACAAGCATTCTATCAGGCTCGCTTTGCCTTTGTAGGGCCCGATCGGTTTTATCGGGCCGAGGCCGTCCGCAGGACAGCACTCGCTCCCTTGCTTCTCTTGGGTGGCTCAGGCTAGGGATTGGCTTTTGCGGGTGCCCCATCCTGCCTGCCCTGACGCAGGAAGGGAGCGCCCGTTTGCGAAGGGTGGGGATTTTGCCTTTTCCTTTGTAGTGCCCGACTCGTCCTGAGTGCGTGAAGGATCGGCTTTATCGGCCCGCGATTCTCGCTCTTACGTGCTCGCCTGCGGCCGCGGCTCCTCCACATCCGCATACAACTGCGCGATCGCATCGCTGTACTTCTGCAAAACTACGCGGCGTTTGAGCTTCAGCGCGTGCGTCAGTTCGCCACCCTCAACCGTGAAATCCTTTTCGATCAGCGCGAATCTTTTCGGTTTCTCATATTGCGCCAGATTCTCTGTCAGCCTCTCGATTTCCGCGCCAATCAACCCCCGCGCCCAAGCGTCGTTGGAAATTTTCTCGCCCTCCAATGCAATCCCTTCTGCGCGCGCTTTCGCCGCAATGGCTGTGCGATTCGGCACAATCAACGCCGACACAAATTTTTTCGTGTCGCCCACAACCATCGCGTTCGCAATGTACGGGCTTGTCCGCAACTTGATTTCAATCGGCGCAGGTGCCACGAATTTCCCCGCCGCCGTTTTCAGCAATTCCTTCTTGCGATCCGTAATCACCAGATAACCGTCCGCGTCCAAATGCCCGATATCTCCCGTGCGCAACCATCCATCCGGACTCAGCGCCTCGCGCGTTGCTTCTGGTTTGCGGTAGTAGCCCTGCATGATGTTCGGCCCACGCGCCAGAATTTCTCCATCGTCCGCAATTTTCACTTCGCAGTTCCGAATCGGCCGCCCCACCGTGCCAACTTTGTTTTCGTTTGGGGTGTTCGTGGAAATCACCGGCGACGATTCCGTCAGCCCATATCCTTGATAGATCGGCACGCCCACCGACCAGAAAAATTCCGCCAGTCCGACCGCCAGCGGGGCCCCGCCGGAATAGAACACGCGCATGCGCCCGCCGATCCCCGCGCGAATTTTCGAATACACCAGCCGGTTGGCAATCGCCCAACGCAACTTCACTCCGGCTGGCACATTCTTCCCGTAGGCGCACCACGGCACTGCTTCCTCCGCCACACGCAGCGCCCAATCGAATATTTCCCGCTTCAGTCCAGTTTCCCGATGGCCCTTTTCCACGATATTCGCATACGTCTTTTCGAACACGCGCGGCACAGCCGCCGCGATTGTCGGACGCACTTCGATCAGCGCCTTCGCGGCATCCTCGATTTTCTCCAGATACGCAACCGTAACGCCGTGGAAAAGCGCCGTGTAATCGAATATCCGCTCGTAGACGTGCGAAAGCGGCAGAAACGAGAGCTCCACATCACCCGGGAAGTACCCGACCGACGACGTCGCGTCGATCGAATTCGACGTCAAATTCGCATGCGTCAGCATCACACCCTTCGGCTCACCCGTGGTTCCCGACGTATAAATCAACGTCGCTAGTTGCCGCGGTTGCACGTCAGCCGCGGCGCGCCGGTATTCTGCGATGTCCGCGTCATTCGCCGCGGCAATCAGCGTCGAGTAATCCAGAAACTCGCCGCGCAATTCCTCCGGCGCATTAACGCAAATAATTTTCTCGAGCGCCGGAATTTTCGCGCGACACGCCGCCACCTTTCGCGCTTGCGCTTCCCCGGAGACAATCGCGACCTTCACGCCCGCGTCATTCCAAATATATTCGA
>DASYYI010000461.1:0-3507 GCA_035933995.1 Candidatus Acidiferrales bacterium
ACTTAAGACAGGTGCGGGTGACGCTTCATCGATGGCCGCTTGAATAGTCCAGCGTCCCTCGCCAGAATCCGAAACGCGCCCCGAGAATTTCGCCAGATCCGGCTGCTCGAAAAGAGCAATGGCCGTCAAGTCGAGCAACCAAGAGGCAATCACGCTGCCGCGGCGCCACACCTCCGCGACGTCCGCGAGATTAAAATCGTATTGATAGTGCTCCGGATTACGCAGCGGCGTCGTCTCCGCATCGGCCGCCGCCGTTTTCTTTCCCACGTTCGCATGCTTTAAAATGTTCAAGCCTTCCGCATATGCCGCCATCAGGCCGTATTCGATTCCGTTGTGCACCATCTTCACAAAATGGCCGCCGCCCGAGGAGCCGCAGTGAAGGTACCCTTCTTCCGAAGTTCCGGTGGATTTTTCGCGGCCCGGCGTGCGCGATAGATTTCCGCGGCCGGGCGCCAACGTCTTGAAAATCGGATCGAGATGTTTGACCACATCGTCCGGGCCACCGATCATCATGCAGTAGCCGCGTTCGAGTCCCCAGACGCCGCCGCTGGTACCCACGTCAACGTAGCGCACACCTTTTGTCTCAAGCTCCTTCGCCCGTCGAATGTCGTCGATGTAATACGAATTCCCTCCGTCGATCAAAATATCGCCGCGCTGAAGCCGCGAGCTTAGCGCGTGTACCGTTTCATTCACGACGCCAGCGGGCACCATCATCCAAATCGCGCGAGGCGCATTCAGCTTTTTTACAAAATCATCGAGCGAGGCTGCACCCGTTGCGCCTTCGCCCGCGAGCTGTTTCACGTTGTCCTGGTTCATGTCGAACGCAACGCACTGGTGACCGCCGCGCATCAGCCGCCGCACCATGTTCGCGCCCATTCGTCCCAGGCCCACCATCCCAATTTGCATCAAATCGCTCCTTTAACCGCAGCTTACCGGCACAATTCGTCAAAACACCTCTTCGCGTGAGTTTTTCAGGCGAGCGCCTGGCGCACCGCTGCGTCGATTGCCGCCAGCCCCGCTCGCACGTCCGAGCCTAAATGAATCCGCAACGCCCGGCGGTTCCGTTCCGCCAACACTGCAAGATCACCACGCGCCTGCGCCGCTTTCACCACACCGAAAGTATATTTCTGCCCCGGCACGGGAAGATCCGCGGCATCGTCACACGTGATTTGCAGAAACACGCCGGTGTTAGGGCCGCCTTTGTACGCTTGCCCTGTCGAGTGCAGAAATCGCGGCCCGAATCCGAGGCACGTTGCGACACGTTTTTTGTCGCGCACTGCATGACGCATCACCTGCAAAGTTTTTTCGTGCTCATCACTCATCGGAATGAACGCCAAGGTGGCGAAATAATCTCCAGCCTGCAGCCGCCCAAGATGCGCGCGCAGGTAAGCGGCGAGAGATTTGCAGCTCCCGACGATTTGATTCAATGCCGCGGCATTTTTATCGTCGGTGAAGAGCTTGATGCCTTTTTCCTCGAAGAAAGGCCGCTCCGGCGGCAAGGAGCCGGTTTTTTCGTACTGCTCGGTCAAATTCTTGGTTTCAATTTTGCTGGCCTCGACGTCCGGCTGATTGAACGCGTTAATTCCAATGATGGCCCCGGCCACCGCAGTTGCAATTTCCCAGCGAAAGAATGACTGGCCCAAATCGTAGGCATCGCGCACGGAGATTCGCACAACGGGCTGGCCTGCTTTTTCGAGTGCGGCCACTTTCGCGTCCTGCTGCGCGTTCGGCGCCGATTCCAGCCGCACGTACGCGAAGACGCGATCGGTGCCGTAGACTTCCGGCGGGCCGATTTCCTCGCGATCCACGGGAATTAGCCCCTTGCCCTGCTTCCCCGTGGATTCCGCGAGCAATTGCTCGAGCCACGCGCCCAAATCGCGAAGACCGGGAGAAGCAATCAGAGTCACTTTGTCGCGGCCATTTTTCACCAGCACGCCGAGAATCGCGCCCAGAACCGCGCCTGGATTTTCATTCGCCGGCACCGAAGACGCGCACGCCTGCACCATCTCTTCCGTGCGGTCGAGAAACTTCTTGACGTCGACGCCCATCACCGCGCCTGGGACGAGCCCAAAATCCGAAAGCGCCGAGTAGCGCCCGCCGATGCTCGGCACGCCGTTGAAAACATGCCGGAACTTATCGCCTTCCGCAACGGTCTGTAATTTTGATCCCGGGTCCGTGATGGCGATAAATTGCTTCCCTGCTCGTTCCGCACCTGAGGCTTGCTTCGCGCGTTCGAAAAAATACTGTTTAAAAATATTCGGCTCGAGCGTGGTTCCCGATTTGCTGGACACGATGAAAAGCGTCTTCTTTATGTCGATTTGTGATTCGATGGATTTGATCTGTGCCGGGTCGGTCGAGTCGAGCACATGCAGCTCAGGGAAACCGGGCGTCTTGCCAAACGTCTTGCCTAACACTTCCGGGCACAAACTCGAGCCACCCATGCCAAGAAGAACTGCATGCGTAAATCCCCCCGCTTGCACGTCCTTCGCAACGTCGGTGAGTTGATTCGCGTGCGCGATTTGATCTTCGGTCACGCCGAGCCAGCCGAGCCATTTCGCTTCGTCGCTGCCCGTCCAGAGTGTCGCATCGTGCGCCCAGAGCCTGCGGATTTTCCCGCTGCTGGTCCACTCGTCAATGGTTTGCTTTACAGTTTGGCCGAGACCGTCAGGCAAACTATACGTTTGCATCGCAATTTTCGACTTCGGTGAAACCTTCATTGTTTGTTCGACGGCGGCCAGCAGTTTCTCGAACGCATCCGCGAACAATTTCACACCGTCATCGACCAGTTGATCCGTGACTTCCTTCATCGAAATTCCGGCCTTCGCGAGGTTTTGCATCGTCGCGCGCGCCGCATCGACATTTTCGACAAGGCTCGCGCGGACTTTGCCATGATCGCGAAACTCATCCAACGTTGCGGGAGGGATCGTATTGACGGTGTCGGGACCTATCAACTCCTCGACGTACATCACGTCGCGATAGTTCGGATTCTTGGTGCTCGTGCTGGCCCAAAGAACTCGCTGCGTATGCGCGCCCTTGGCGGTGAGCGCATCCCAACGCGGGCCGTGGAAAATATGCTGGTAACGTTCGTACGCCATCTTGGCATTGGCAATCGCCACTTTACCGAGCAAACTCTGGAGCAGCGCACGCTTGTCCGCGTTCGTTTCCGTTTTCAGCCGCTCGTCCAACTGTTTATCCACCAGCGTATCAATGCGGCTCACAAAGAAACTTGCAACGCTGCCCATTTTGCTCAAATCGCCGCCGTTCTTGGCATAGGTTTCGAGCGCAGCGAGATACGAGAGCGCGACTTTTTCGTACGTCTCCTGCGAGAAGAGCAGAGTGATATTGATGTTGATGCCTTCGCTGAGCAATTGCTGAATGGCGGGCAAACCTTCGGATGTGCCGGGAACTTTGATCATCACGTTTTCGCGTGCGACCATTTTCCACAGGCGCCGGGCTTCTTCGATCGGTCCCTTCGTGTCGCGCCCGAGCGTCGGGGATACTTCCAGG
>DASYYI010000019.1:0-12363 GCA_035933995.1 Candidatus Acidiferrales bacterium
CTCCGCGTTTGTGTTAAACTCGATTCCAGCCGGAGCTCAGTGCCGCGAGCATCGGAAATGCGCGCGCGGTTCGAAGAAGATCCGATTGTGCGCGCCATGCTGGAGCGCTTCGGCGGCCAAATTTCAGACGTCAAGCGGCGAAGCGAGGATTGAAATGGAAGTCAAAGCTCTGCAACAAATGATGTCTCAGTTGTGGCAGATGCAGCAAAACCTGGAACAGAAGCGCGGAGAGATCCACGCGGAAGCGACGGCGGGCGGAGGAATGGTGGCCGTGAAGATGAACGGCCAGAAGCAGCTCACCGAAGTGAAGATCGAGCCGGATCTCTTCGCCGGCAAGGACCAGGAGATGTTGCAGGACTTGATTCTCGCCGCGGTCAATGAGGCCTCGCGCCGCGTGGACGAAGAACTCGCGAAGCAAGTGAAAGACATGGCCGGAAATCTTCCGGGAGTAGCCGGCTTGCGCATACCGGGGCTTTTCTGAACCGGACGCTGCGCGCACATATCCATTTGCAGCTGATTTCCACCCGCACAATACTTTTGTCCATATTCGTGGATCGCTGATGCCCGATTTCGCCCCATCCATCACACGCTTAATCGACGAATTAAAACACCTGCCGGGAATCGGACAGAAGACGGCGCAGCGGCTCGCGTTTTATTTGCTGCGAACGGATCGCGAACAGGCGCTGGCTCTCGCCGACGCGATTCGCGAGGCCAAGGAGAAAATTCGCGAATGCTCCGTGTGCAACAACATCACGGACACGGATCCTTGTTTTTTCTGCACCAGCGCGACGCGAAACAAGAAGACGATTTGCGTGGTGGAAGAAGCGCCAAATATTTCCGCGGTCGAGAAGACGCGCGAGTACAACGGGATGTACCACGTGCTGGGCGGCGCGTTGTCACCGCTGCAAGGCCGCGGGCCAGAGCAACTGAAAATCAAAAGTCTGATCGAACGGCTAAAGGGCGGCACGGTGGAAGAAATCATTATTGCGACGAATCCCACCGCGGAAGGTGAAGCGACCGCCGTTTACCTATCGAAACTGATCAAGCCGCTCGGCGTACGCGTGACGCGCATCGCCATGGGCATCCCCGTCGGCTCGGATTTGGAATACGCCGACGAGGTGACCATGATGAAGGCGATGGAAGGCCGCCGCGAACTTTAGTTTACAAGAGTTTACAAAAGCGTAGGGAAAATGCAGATTCCTGCCTGCGGCAGCCAGGCTCGTCGCGATTGCTCCTCGGAATGACAAAGAGATAGAGTTTTTCAGCAAGCTGTTAGTCTTGGTTTTTCACTCCTGCACTTAGAAATTATTGCGCAGCGGATTCCAGAGCCGATGCCGCTGCGTTGATGGCATCGGCTTCCTTCTGCAATACGCCCGCTACGATTGCAATTTGCTCCGTTGCCTGCTGCCAATTTTTCTGCTCGATTGCTTCGCGGACGCCAGGAATAGTCTTCACGCCATAACCGGTGAAAATACCGGGAGCGTAAAGTTCATTTCTGTACCAAGGCCGGCCGGGCAAGCCTTCGGAGCTAAGAAGATCACGCTCGGTTCGCATCAGGGCACGATTGACGGCCTCGAAAGAAGCAGAAGCTGAGGAAGCGTCGGTTTGTTCGGCCTTGGTGAATGCTGCCTGGTAGCGCTGCGTGCTTTGGCGAATGTTCGCGATAGCGCTATCCATCGGCGAAAAATCCAAATTAGGTTCGGGCGATTGAGAGACCGGCGGCACATAGGTTTTCGTCGGATCGCTGGTCGCCGCAAGAGCACCTTCCTCGAGTTCTTTGTTCTGCTCGTTGATTTCATCACCTTCAGTTTTAGCGAGCTTCTTCAATTCGGACATGTAACGGCCAAGCGCGTCGTCCAGGCCCGTGAAATCGAAAGGAACGACGTCGGCATCCGCCAAACGCATCACGGTCGTGCCAGTCATTTGCGCAAGCGCACGTCCGTATTCCTCGGTGGGATCGCCGAAGTGGGAATACCAGTAATAATCATCGTAAATCGAGTGGTAGATTCCGCCGCCGGACTCGCCGCCAAAACCATAGTCAATGGAAGCGACACCCGCATGGTCGATGAAGGCGGAATAATCGGAACCGGAACCAAGATCGCCGATGATGAGATTTTTTTGAGATTCGACTTTTTCCCGGTCGGTGGCGTTCGGCGCGTGCGCAATTCGATTGAATCTTAGCCGCTGCCAGACGGAGATGTTTTTCTCTGGGTCTTGGACATCTCTGGCCACGTCGTTCACGAGTGATTCGAGAGTGTGCGAGCCTTCGGCGCGCAGATAGCCGCGGCCATTCGAATCGGAATTGACGTAGGCGACGGCGTGAGTATTGAGTTCGTCGCCATGCTCTTCGACCCATTCGGTCGAGCCGAGCAGGGCAGGTTCCTCGCCATCCCACGCACAATAAACAATCGTGCGCTTCGGACGCCATCCCTGTTTATAAAGTTCACCCATCGAACGCGCTTCTTCGAGCAGGGAAACTTGCCCGGAGATGGGATCCTGCGCGCCGTTCACCCACGCATCGTAGTGATTGCCGCGAATGACCCATTCGTCGGAGTATACCGAGCCGGGAAGCTTCGCGATCACGTCGCGGACGGGCTTCAAATCCCAATTGAATGCGAGTTTTAGATGAACTTTGGCCGGGCCAGGGCCAACGTGATAGGTGATGGGCAAAGCGCCGCGCCAACCATCGGGAGCAACAGGGCCGTGGAGGGCCTTCAAAAGCGGCAATGCATCGCCGTAAGAAATCGGCTGCACGGGAATGGGTTCGATAGTTTTCGCTTCTTTTAGCGAGAGGCGCTTGGCATTGGCTGTGGCCCCCACGCCCGGCGTCAGTGGATCTCCCGGATAGATTTCCATTTCCATAACGCTGCCGCGCTGCACGCCTTCATCGGGTCGGTAGGGACCCTTGGGAAATACATCGCCTTCGTAATAACCATCATCGCGCGGATCAGAATAGATCAGGCAGCCGATCGCGCCATGTTGTGCGGCAAGTTTTGGCTTGATGCCGCGCCAGGAGTGGCCGTACCGGGCAATTACAATCGCTCCTTTAACGGAAATGCCCATGCGGTCGAGCTGTTCGTAATCTTCCGGCACTCCATAATTGACATAAACGAGCGGCGCGGTGACGTCGCCATCCGCGGAGTAGGCGTTGTAGGTTGGGAGCTGTTCGGCGTGTTGCAACGAAGTGGGATCGCCGGGGACGGTCGGCTCTTCGAGCTTCGCAACGAAATGCGTGGGCGCGACAAGTTCGACCAGACGCTCTTTCGGCGTCGGAAACAAGACTTGGAACGTTTCGATATGAGCGTCCCAACCCCATTTTTTGAACTGCGCGAGAAGCCACTCGCTATTCTGCTTGTCGTAGGGCGAGCCGACATGGTGCGGGCGCGCGGCGAGAAGCTGCATGTATTGCTTCATGTTGTCCGGCGAAGGAATGGCGCGGAACTTCTGTTCCCAGTTTTGTTCGGCCGTGGCCGAATTTCCGAAGAAGCCGTTGAAGCTGGCCTGCTCCTGCTGCTGGCCAACCGTCACGAGCGGAAGACAGAAAATCAAACCAATCAAAAATGCAAGACGGCGCATAACACCTCCGAAAGATTTGGATTATCGATTGTCAGAGCTTTTCTCGCAAACCTTTTTACCAACGCTTTCACGGCGTCACGCCGGCGTAGTGCGGAATCCGAGCGCGCGCGACATTTTTATAAACCACGCCGCCTTTCATGACAAAAGCAACGCGGCGGACGGCGGTGATGTCGTCCAGCGGGTCGCCGTCGAGGGCTATGATATCCGCCTCAAGCCCCGGCGCGATGGAACCGATTTCGTTTTGCAAGTTCATGGATTCCGCGGCAAGCGAATTCGCGGAGACCATTGTGGCCATGGGATTCTGGCCACCATCACGGACGCGGTCAATCAATTCCTCGGCGTTGCGGCCATGCGCTCCGGCGACGGCATCCGTGCCGAAAACAATTTTGAGACCGGGGGTCTTGAGCGCGCGGCGGAAAAGACCGGCGTCAAGCGGGAGCGCTTGCTTCATCTGTTCGAAGCCGGATTCGGTGTAATTGCCGATGCCGAGATAACGCTTTTCATTGTCGAGATAATTCTGAATGACGAGGCCGACTTGCGGGTCGAAGTAAGTGCCGTGCTGCGCCATCAATCGCAAATCGTCATCGGTGGCGAATGTCCCGTGCTCGACTTCCGTGCATCCGGCGAGCGTGGCCATGCGGACAGAATCGCGGTAGGCGTGAACCAGCGTGCGCAGGCCGCGCTTTTTTGCCTCGCTGCAGGCAGCGTCGAGCTGCTCTTGCGAAAGAGTGGGCCCGCCGCCATCGCGAATGCTCTTCGAAGCAAAAATCTTGATGAGGTCCGCACCGTTGTCTGCGACCTTGTCGATGTAGGCGCGAATCTGGTCCGGAGTGCCGGTGGCATCGCCGCGTCCAAACAACGGGCGGAGAGCGGTGAGAATGCGCGGGCCGGGAATCTCACCGCGATTGATCATGTCGCGCAAAGGCTTATCTTCAGGCGAACCGACGCTCTGCACGGTGGTGAAACCGCCCATCAGCGTAAGCCAAGCGTTTGATTCAACGGCCAGCGCGGACTGCTCTGGAGTCTCGTCTTTATCCTCGGCGCGGCCGTTAGGGCCGAAGTGATAGGTGATGTGGACGTGGCAATCGATCCAGCCGGGAAGCACGGTGAGGCCGCGAAGATCGTAGGCGACGGGAGAAGCCTTGGGATCAATGCGAACAATCTTCGAATCTTCGATGACGATGCGCGTGTTGTGAAGCACATGGCCGCGACCGTCGAGAACCGTGCTCGCGGCAATCACAATCGGCTCTTGCCGCTGCTGCGCGCAGACCGGGAGCACCATCGCAAAAAACATGATTCCCAGTCTCGCCGAACTCTTTCTCATATGCGCATCCGGTTGCGTCGCAGATACCACGGCAAGAAGGCCAGTGTCAATCGAGAAGACGTGCGGCAAGTATAGTACGTTGCAGAAAGAGTTGTGAGCCGCCAGTACGCGTGAGCGCGTAACCGCCGTCGGGCGGCAATCGCCAGCGAGGAGCGCCCTGGGTTTGCGCAACCGCCCGGCCTAGCGCGATTCTACTCGCGTACAGTGAGCACAGGGCATTGCGCGTGCGCAACCACTTTGTGGGCCGTGGCGCGCTCGAGATGCGTTGCAGCGCCCAGATGATCGGAGGTGTTTCGGATACCGAGGACAATCAAATCCACGCTGCGCTCTTTGGCCGTCTCAAGAATCCCGGTACCAGGGTCTCCGTACTCCACGGTGGCTTCGGGGTGGCACCACAAACCCGCGTCTTTTTCAAGCAGAGCGTTGAGCCGAGCCAGCCGGTCGGAAGCGGGGGTGTCTCCGGATTTCTCCTTGCCATTGGCTTTGGGTGCAACGTGCAGCAGGACGAGCCGCGCTTGGTTCTCCTGCGCGAAAGAGAGCGCGTAAGGCCATGCAGCCAGTGAATGAGATGAGAAGTCCGTCGCGAAGAGAACGCGACGAAAACGCGCGCCGGTATGCACGCTGTTCGGCACCCCAGGGCCGATCGTAAGCACCGGCACTGGTGAACGGCGGAAGATTTCCTCGGCGACCGAGCCAAGCAGAAGCTTTTCTGCGCCTGTGCGGCCATGCGTTCCGAGCACGATAAGGTCAATGTGGTTCTCTTTGATCGCTCGCGCAATTGTCGGCCACATTCCGATGCCCCATTCCATCATCGTCTCGTGCGGCATGCCCGCGAGATGCGAGCCGATCCGCTGCATTTCGGCCTTTGCGCTTTCCTCCTGCGCTTCCGTGGCAAGACCAACCGATGCGGGCGTTGAATAGAGCAGCGGATCGGGACGCAGGACATGCAAAGCAAACGTCTTGGCTCCATAAGCGCGCGCAATTTCGACCGCAAAGGGCAAAGCGGCTTCAGAGGGTTCGGAGAAATCGGTGAGAAACAGTATATTCTTCAAAGTGATTCGCGTGCCTGCTTCGATTGTCTTCATATCCCACCTCCCGCGTAAGCTAAAACTATTCCGGGGCAATGAGCAAGGCGGTGACGAAGGTCACCCGCCAACGTAACCCACGTCACGGGCACCCCTAGCCGTGCGTGATACGAATCAGGCCATAATAGGGCGTGACGCTCGTGTCAGTCCGTGAAATAACAGTACTTAGAAGTTCGAGGAGGGGAGAGATGGCAAAGAACGACTCCACGAGAAAAAGCAAGAGCCGAATCATCGCAACCAAGAAAAGACAACGCAGTACAAAGCGACATGCTGGCAAGAAAAACGAGCGCGCTTCACGCACGAACTATGTTCTTGAACCACACCCGGAGTTGTAACGCCCCTTTAAGAGGCAAGCGCGACGCAGATCTAAGCAATGAAAAGAGTCCTTTCCGGGGACGCACGGGTTTCGTTTGTTTCAGGGCAAGCTAAGATGCTGCCTTCAACACCCTCTTCGCTTCGTCTATCGCAAGCTCAATTCTGAGCAACTTCAGAACGACGCCTGAATCTTTTTCATATACCAGAGTGAAGATCCTGGAGCAGCGTTCACAAAGCCAGAAATGCTTCACGTGAGACAGGTGGCCTGGCGAACCGGCGCCGAACTCGTTTTCATTCTTCGCATCAGGATCAAAGCGGAAACGGAAAAACTTCCCTCCACCGATCCAGTGAAATTCAGCCGGACAAGCAGGATTCGCACACTTTGGACGAACATTCTGAAATAGAGCGGCTCCCTTTATCGTATTTTCTTCCAGAATCGCAGACTTGTCTTCAGCGTCGCGAGGAGCTCTTCGCTCTTCTTCCAACTGGGAGATCGTGGCTTGTAGCCATCTGACAACCGTCTCTTCGGTCTCGTGCTCATCACCATATCGATACAGCGAATCGAGCGTTTCTCCGGCATCGTTGAGCGGAATCTGCCGGCACGGCGTTCGAGCGGAGCGAAACTCGGGCGGCACAAGTTGCATTAGCACACAATCGCTGCACGATTCCGGGTCATCCATGTGGCCGTGATTCATACACGCGGGAGAATCTTCGAAAATGAAAACCGGTCTCCAGGACGCGCCGGGCGAACGCGCATATCCGCCGCTCTCCAGGAATTTGAGTTCGTCTTTAAGAACTTCCAGAAGATCCCTCTCATCTTTTTTTTGCATGGCCTCCACCACCCATCTTTGAACTATGCGTTTCCCGCAATATGGCTTCTGTGACTTGCGTCACATTGAGTGGTAACTGTTGTCACTTGCAAGTCGGTGGATACGAGAGAGACTCACGACGAACAGCGAAGTGCAAGAGAAAGTAGAGAATCTTTGATGTGCGTTCTGATAATATCCAGCGGGTCAGACGGTTGCTTTGAGTAGCAGGGAGAAAGCTCCATGCGGCGTGCGACGGCTTTTGATGTCATGCGATTTTTTCTCGGCTTAACGGTAATTTTGCTTTTCGTCCTGGCGCAGCCACAGCAAACGCCGGCGAGAGCTGGTCCTCATGGGGCGGCAGTCCAGGAAAAGAGCGCGTCCAGCAAACCTGAAGCGAAACCCTCTGATTACGCCGGTGCGGAGGCTTGCAAGACTTGCCATGAGGACGAGTACAAATCCTGGGAGAATTCTCCGCACTGGAAGACAACGCTGAACACCAAGGAAGGGCCTTCTCACCAGGGATGCGAGGCGTGTCACGGAGCGGCGGCCAGCCACGTTGCAGACCCCAGCGATACATCAAAGCTCTTCTTGTTCGAAAAGGCATCGGCAAAAGATATCAATCAGCGCTGTCTGGTCTGCCATGCGTCCGGCACACAACACATGCAGGCAATCAACTCGCTGCATGCCAAGAATGATGTTTCCTGCACTTCGTGCCATTCTCCTCACCACGCGAAACAGGCGGAGTTTCTGCTGGTCAAGTCGCAGCCAGAACTTTGTTATTCCTGCCACTTGCAGCAGAAGGCGCAGTTTGCCATGCCGTTTCACCACCGTGTGAATGAAGGATTGCTGCAGTGCTCCGACTGTCACAACCCCCATGGAACGGCCGGGCCGCACCAGCTTCGCACCTCGGCGGCGCAAGACGCGGTTTGCTATAAATGTCATGCGGACAAACAGGGCCCGTTCGTCTTCGAGCACGAGGTTGTAAAAGTGGAGGGCTGCGAGTCATGCCACAATCCGCACGGCTCCCCGAACCCTCACCTGATGAAACTGAGCAACGTGAATCTTCTGTGCCTCCAGTGTCACACGACATCGTTCGCAAACGCACCCGGGGCGCCTTCGTTTCATAATCAGGCGGCTCAATTCCAGGCTTGCACGCTGTGCCACACGCAAATTCATGGTTCGAACTTTGACAAGGATTTTTTCAAATAGGTGGTAACGAAATGCGCTCGCGATGGGAAATCGGCGAACACGCAGTGGAACGAAGCCGCGGGGGATCGTGGGGTGATATTCCATGAGAATTCGAATTCAGGAATCCGCACTGGGCTGGACAGCTCTGGTTGTTACGCTGTTTTTTGCCTGTCCCGTGCGTGCGCAGCAGGCTCAACAGGCCCCGCCGCAGACTCAGCAGGCCGATTCAAGCTCTTCCGATGAAGGGATGAAATCGGGCGATTACAACGTTCGACAAAGTATCGAATTCGGTTACCGGGACAGTTCCATCGACGGGAACATAAACAATTACGATACGTTTGAGAATCTCGGCTCCGGCTTTCGCCTATTCGATTACACGCTGGATATGCGTTCCCTGGACAACAAGGGCTTCTTTTTCGACAGCCTTTCGTTCAGCAACTTCGGATACGGCGGTGATCCGAATGACGTGACGCGGCTGCGCATCGAAAAGAACAAGTGGTACGATTTCCGGGCGATGTTCCGGCGCGACAAGAACTTCTGGAATTACAATCTGCTGACCAATCCGCTTAACCCGTCGAGTTCGGTCCCTGCTCTTTCCATTACCAGCTCTCCGCACTCCATGGATTTGGTTCGGCGGATGCAGGATTACGATCTGACGCTGCTTCCCGAATCTCGGCTGCGGTTCCGGCTGGGCTATTCCCGGACCGTCAACGAGGGCCCGGGGTTCACCACGCTGGATAGCGGAACGGAACCTCTGTTGGCTGAGAACTTCCGATACACTACAAACGCGTATCGTCTTGGAGTGGACTACCGCTTTTTGCCCAAAACCACCATCTCGTTCGACGAATTGCTAAGCTATTTCAAGCAAGACAGCACGGTAGCCGATCAGAATTTTCCGTTTGTGCTCTCCAACGGCACGCCTGCCGACTTGGGAATTATTTTCAATACTAAGGGCAACACGCCGTGCGCAAGTCCGGTAACGAACGCCACTACAACGCCACCGACGGCAAATGGGAATTGCAATGGATTTCTGTCCTATAGCCGCGTAGGGCGTCCGCGAGGTTCATTTCCCACCGAACGCCTTGGCTTTCAGTCCAGTTATTTCAAGAACCTCGAAATGTCGGGTTCGTTCGGGTACAGCAGTGACAGCAATTCGACTCTCGATTTCAACGAAGTCGCAAACAGCTGGACCAGCCGGACCGCCGGTAGAGGCGGTACCGTCGCAGGCCCGGCGAACGCGAAGCGTGTCTCCATAAACGCGGACTGGGCTGGGGATTATCGCGTAACCGACAGACTTCACATTGTTGACGAATTTCGATACGACAACTGGCGCATTCCCAGCATGTGGGCCACGGCCAATACAAATCTCTTTGCAACACCTCCAGCAGCGCCGGGGCAAGCTGGCCTGTTGCTTCCGATTGCACAAGTCAACCCGGCAAACTTCGCCACAGTTTGCCCCGTCGCTCCCTACAATGGACCGAACTGCCCGCAGCATGTCTCCGGATCATTGCCCGACGTATTGAACGAACTAGTTTCACGATTTCTGGGGCAGAACCTAAAGACGAATACCATCGAGGTCCAATACGAGATTACGCCGCGAATTGACGCGCACATTGGGTACGTTTACACGGATCGGACGATCTCTGATTTCAGTGCCACATTTGATACCGGCGAGATTTATTTTCCTGGAGGGGCCACGGGAAATGCGGGAAATGATTTTCTGGCCGCGCGCGGAGATTGCGCGTTGGTGGCCGGCGCTCTACCCGCCGCATGTACGATGAATCCGGACGGTTCAATCCTCGAAGGCTCGCGCACCGCTCCAGCACCCGAGGTAGGCAACGATACTTCTCGCAATCTCACCGACATCCATGAAAACGCCCTACTCTTCGGCGCCTTGGCGCGCCCCACCGACACTTTTCGAATCGGCGCAGACTTCATGTTCGGATACAACGACAATTCGTTCACGCGGATAAGCCCCAGGCAAATCCAAAGCTACAAGGTCCATGCGACCTACACGCCGAAGCAATGGGCGACCATCGTTGGCGCGATCGATATTCACGAAAACCGCGACAATGTGCTCACCGTAAACAATCTGGAGCACGGCAGGACCTATAGCTTCGATACGACCCTGGCGCCAAGTTCCCGTTTGTGGGTTGACTTCGGCTACAGCTACATGGACATCTCCATTCAGACTGACATTTGTTTTGCCGAGCCAGGCTCTACCGTATTCACAACTCCGTGCCCGGTGGCGGGCGCGACGGGCCCGCTGGGCGCGCTTTCGTTCTACACGAACACGGATCATTTTGCGTATGGCCACATGATGTGGAAGCCTGTTAAGCGCGTTACCGCTGCTCTGGGATACTCGGGAACCATCGCTCGCGGGAACACGCTGTTCCTCAACGCGCTTCAACCGACTGGGCCACTCGATTTCAACTATCTCAAACCTTCCGCGAGCTTGACGATTGACGTGTATCGGGGGCTGAGCTACAAGACAGCGTGGAACTACTACGGATATAACGATCATGGCGTGGCTAATCCGATCGGGCTGGCACCGCTTCCCCTGCAAGATTTCAATGGGAACAACATCACGTTCTCGGTACGATACTTGTTCTAGATCTCGGACAAGAGAGCAGGCCGAGGGTGTGGTATTGTTCGCCATCTCAAGGAGGTTGGGCTAGATGAATTTATCGCTTCGAATCGGCAAAGCATTGTTCTTGGCAGTTGTGTTTTTGTTTGCATTCAGCGCCGTCGCGCGCGCGGAGGATGCAGCGAGCCTCTATAAGACCAAGTGCGCCGTGTGCCACGCGCCGGATGGAAGTGGCAACACGGTAATGGGGAAAAAATTGGGTGCGAAGGATCTGCGGTCGGATGAAATCCAGAAAAAAACGGACGCGGATCTGAACGGCGTCATCACCAACGGCATGGGCAAGACAATGCCAGCGTACAAGGGCAAGCTTACCGACGACCAGATCAAGCAGTTGGTAGCTTTCATCCGCGACCTCGGAAAAAAGAAATAGCCCTTTCAGGCGCGGCGTCTTAGGAGAAGTCTCTGCTGCCAGTCTCCCATCAAGCCGGAATGAGCGGCGAGGCAACGTTATGAGCCGGCTTCCGGCCATCACGCTCGTTTATGCGCTGGTTGCTGTTCGCCATCGGCGTTTTCTGACTCGTCTGCATTCTGATCCAAGAGCAAAGTTGCGCGAGCGCGAGGGAGCTTCGTGACTCAGATCCTCATTGGCCAAATCATTCTTTGCATCGTACTCGCATGCATTTTTTTGATTCGGCCCTCCGTGACCGAGACTGCCGGGTGGAAAATCCTCGCTTTCATTGGTTTATGCGTTCTTCCGGCTCTTTGCATTGTCGGAGGGATGAACATCCAGATGCAGCGCTCCGAGCAGACACAATTTTGCACTTCCTGTCACGCCATGGCTCCCTATGCCCGCAGCCTTTATGTCGATGACCCCAGTTATATTCCCGCGCAGCACTTTCAGAACCACAGAGTTCCGGCGGATATGGCCTGTTACGCGTGCCACGCCGATTACTCGATATACGGCCCGCTAAAGGACAAGATGCGGGGCTTGACGCGCATTTATATGCAGTATGTGAGCACACCCCCGGCAACCATTCGGATTCCAGGCGGCTACGACAACAACCAGTGTCTGCACTGCCACGCGGGCGCTCGCGACTTTGAGGAAAATGCCATCCACAGCGCCGCCATGGATGCGCTCAAGTCAAATCAGATGTCGTGCATTTCGAGCGGCTGTCACGACACGGTGCACAACGTGGCCGCGCTGGACCATGTAAAATTCTGGAGGTCCGGGCAATGACATTCCGGAATCTTGAATTCAAGTGGTTGCTTCGAGTTTCTAGCGCTCTAATTATCGTGGGGCTGCTCGTTGAGATAGCAAGTCTTCTGTGGTTTCATCCGCTCTCGTTTGTGCTCTTCGCCTTCGTGGGGGCATCCTTAATCGGGCTGGGGATTGTGGTTTACTTGGCATCTCTGGTCTTCGTTGCGTCCCCCGGGGGCGAGAAGCGCGGGTAAAATGCCGGTGCTGCCCTTTTTTTGCAC
>DASYYI010000036.1:0-6903 GCA_035933995.1 Candidatus Acidiferrales bacterium
GCCTATGTCGAGTTGATCTGCCGCCAATGGCTGCCGCAAGTTGCGACCGAAAATCTTGCGGAGTTCTGCGATGTGTTTTGCGACCGCGGCGCGTTCACCGTGGCGCAGTCGCGTAAGATTCTTACCGCAGCGCGAGCCTGCGGCCTGGGCTTGCGCCTGCACGCAGAACAGCTTGCGCGGACCGGCGCGGCGAAACTCGCCGTCGAAATGCACGCCGCAAGCGCGGACCATCTTGAAAAAATATCCTTCAGCGACATTCGCGCCCTCGCTCGCTCGAACGTCACCTGCACGCTGCTTCCCGGCTGCTGCTTCCATTTGGGATTGGCGCAATATGGGCCTGCGCGCAAGTTGATCGACTCTGGCGCCATCGTCGCTCTCGCCACTGACTTCAATCCCGGCACCAGTCCCACGCTTTCCATGCCCATGATTCTGTCGCTGGCCTGCACGCAGATGCGCATGACGCCCGCCGAAGCCATTGCCGCCGCCACCATCAACGCCGCGTATTCTCTGGGACGCCACGGTCACATCGGCTCGCTCGAAGTTGGCAAGTTCGCCGACCTCGCTGCGTTCGATGTGGATGATTACCGCGAAATTCCCTATTATTTCGGTGTGAATCATTGCTCGCTGACGATGAAGCGCGGCAAAATCATTTTCTCAGGAGGCACGTTGCAATAGAAGGTCGAAGGAGGCGTGGCGGGGAATGGATCTCAGTTGGTTATGGCAGGCTCTCAGCAATAACTGGGGCAGCATGGCAAGCGTCCTCGGCCTCGGAGTCAGCATTGCCACATTTCTGGTTGCCAAGAGGGCAAAGACCGCGGCGGAAGACGCTAAGCGCGAGGCCCGAAGAAGAAATCTTTCTGAGGACCTGCAGGATGCTCGTACTAAATCAGAGCAAGCGGGTCTGTTTATAAATGAAACGAAGTGGGATATTGTTTTTGTGAGGTCCCAGGAAATCGCTTCAATTTGCAGCCTAGTTCTAAAACGATGGTCGGATGAACTCAGCGAAGCATCAAAAGAGCAGATTCGCCTGGCGCGAGACGAAGCGAGTTCCATATCCAGAGTCGCTACGAGAGCCAGCGTTAGGCAGCCCTCGGAATCGCAACTGCGCAGCCTTACGGCTGCACAACGGAAACTTAACGAACTTCTCAGCTCTGAGCTGGGCGAATCGTTGAAGGTGATCGAAAGGAGCGGCCAGCCTCGATGACGAAGGAAAAGCAGCTAGTTGACCTACTGCTCGCAAGAACAAGAGCAGGAACGACATCCTGGGAACCCACCGCAGAGGAGGACGAATTCGTGACCTCAGTGGGGGGCAATTCGATATGGATTAGGACCGTAGAGCCGCGAAACGCTTCCGACAACGAGCCGGACGTCGTACTGAACGTGCGTGATGGGGACGGTCGACAGGTATTCTCGCTATACAATGGCGAGGGCATCGCGGACCTCGACTTTCAGACGATGAGAGCACTCCATGAGGCGGCACGGCGCTCTGCGCTCAAGATTGACCAGATCATGGAGGCAATACTTAAGGATCTTCGAGGCGGACAGTAATCATGTCGAGGCAGTGCCCCGTCTAGGCGCATATGAGAGCCCTCATTGAATGCGTGCCGAATTTTTCCGAAGGGCGCGACGCCGCAAAGATTGACGCGCTCGTCGCCGCGATGCAATCCGTCGAGGGCGTGTACATCCTCGACCGCGAAAGCGACGCGGATCACAATCGCTGCGTCATCACGCTTGCCGGCGAGCCTGAACCTGTCGCCGAAGCGGCGCTTCGCGGCATTGGCAAAGCCCTCGAACTGATCGACCTCACCAAACATTCTGGCGCGCATCCGCGCCTCGGCGCCACCGACGTCATCCCGTTCATTCCCGTCGACGGCGTCACCATCGAAGAATGCGTCGCGCTCGCGAAAAAAGTCGGCCACGAAATCTGGAAACGCTACCAAATTCCCGTTTATTTTTACGAAGCCGCCGCGACGCGCCCCGAGCGCGCCAATCTCGAAGCCGTCCGCAAAGGCCAATTCGAAGGCATTCGCGAGGAAGTGCTGAAGAATCCCGATCGCGCTCCTGATATTGGCGAACCGCGGTTGCATCCCACGGCGGGCGCCGTGATTGTGGGCGCGCGAAAATTCCTGATTGCCTACAACATAAATTTGGACACGCCCGACGTGGACATCGCGAAGAAAATCGCCAAGTCCATTCGCTTTTCGAATGGCGGCTTGCGCTACGTGAAAGCCATGGGCGTTGATCTGCGCGCGCGCCACGTCGCGCAAGTTTCCATCAACATGACTGACTATGAGCAGACGCCGTTGCACCGCGTGTTTGAAATGGTCCGCAGCGAAGCGGCGCGGTACGGAGCTTCCATCATCGGCAGCGAAATCGTCGGACTGATTCCCAAGCGCGCCATCGAAATGACCGCGGAATTTTATCTGCAGTTCGAGAATTTCTCGCCCGCGCAGGTTTTCGAGAATCGCCTGGCCGCCGCGCTTTCCGGCGCACCGCCCGATTCCGGCTCTGGCAAACTCGCAGCGCTTGCGCGGCCGTTTCTCGACGCCGTTGCCGAGCCGACGGCAACTCCCGGCGGAGGCTCTGTCTCTGCGCTCGCCGGCGCGCTCGCCGCAAGCCTTGCGCAAATGGTTGCGGGCCTGTCGCGCAAAAAGAAATCGCAGGCTGCTTACGCCGACCAGCTAGACCGGGCCATTACCGACATGCATTCTGCCGCGACGGAACTGGCCGATGCAATCGATCGCGACGCGGAATCCTACGACGCCGTTCTCGCCGCGTTTAAGCTGCCCAAGGATTCTCCCGAAGACGCGCGCCGTCGCGAAGAAGCTATTCAGCAAGCGACGCGCGGCGCGGCCGAAGTCCCGATGGCAGTTGCCCGTAAGTCTTTGGAACTTTTTGAACGCCTCGGGCAACTGGAAGCCTTCTCCAGCGCTTCTATGCTTTCAGACCTTCGCGTCGCGCGTTTGATGGCGGCCGCGGGGGCGCGCGGCGCGCTCGCAAACGTAGCCATCAATCTGGATTCCATCACGGACGCATCATTCGTCGCCGCCATGCGCACGCAATCGCAGGACATCGAATCGCGGCTGACCTCAGGCACCGTCCGCGTTTAACGAGGGAGGCAGGGCTAGAACATGAAACGCTTTTCAAGGAATAAACTTATGGGCGCATTTGCCGCCGTCTTCAGCGCGCTCGTGCTCGCTGCCATGCTGATTCCCTCGCGTGCCGCGGCTGGCACGCTGGGCACGGACGTCATCGGCCTGTTTCCAAAAGACATCAGCGAGCTGGCATACGCGGACCTCAAGGAGGCGCGGCAGCATTCGTGGTTCCCGCAGCTTCAACAGCAAATGCTTCCCGGGAACTATCGCCAGTTCGAGCAGTTTCTCCGTTCGGCTGGCATTGATCCAGACACGCAGGTTGACGAGATCGCCTGGGGCGCCACGTCAGCGAATGCGCAGCATCCTTATGAAATCGCCGGCGTCGCGCTCGGCGAGTTCTCTCCGAATTCCACCGAGGCCCGCTTTGCGTCGCAGAAAATTCCCAGCATCGAAGTGCACGGCTACAAGTTGTGGGCCTTCGGCAGCGGCGCGGGCCCCAATGACATTTTCTTTTTCTTCCTCGATAGCAACACAGCGGCTTTTGGCCAGCGTGACATTCTCCAGCGTCTGATCAACGTCCGCTTCGGAGGCGCGGAAAGCCTGCTCTCAAACAGCGATCTCTTCCCATTGATCACCGCGGCCAATGCCAATGGCGGCGTCGTGTGGGCCGTCCTCGACAAAGCCAACACGCAGCTCGCCCTGCACCAACTGCTGCCCCAGGCGAGCCAGTTCCCTCAGGCGTCCGCAATTCTGGATCGCATTCACAATATGGAAATTCAAGTACAGGCCGGCGACGGAGTTGACGCAAAATTCCGGGCTGTTTGCGATTCCTCGGAAGATGCGAACCAGCTTGCGGCGATGCTGCAAGGCGGAATTGTCATGCGTCGCTACCAGATTCAGCAGTCCGATCCCGTTTTAGCTGACGCGCTTTCCAACGTCACCGTCAGTCCTTCCGGCGACAGCTTGAACGTGGAAATGCCGGTCACCAGCGAACAACTCAATGCCATGATTCGCAGCCGGACGTTCGCCTTCCCCATGTAGCGCGGTTCTTGACGAATCAGTTCAGGGGTGGGTGGGATTCTTGTGGAAGTATTTTACGAGGACGACCCGTTCGCGGCCGTTGTCTGTATGTCGGTCGATGCGATCCACCCGCTTTTTGATTTCCGCTTCGCGCTCTTCGATGGGCACCGCAGCCAAGCTCGCAAGTGAACTGCTTGTTTTCGCGGGCTTCGGCTGGCGCGGAGTCTCAACGCTCACTTCGACGCGATCCTCGTAGTCGTCAATGATCACATCGCAAAGCGAGCCGGTTTCATCAAGCTGGACAAACGCCGCGCGGCAAGCCTGTTCGGCGGCCACACCCAGGTCTACGCGTTCTTCCACGGCCAGCGCGTGCCGGCTGGCCACATGCTCCACGGCGCCGCGAACGCCCGCGAGCAGCCGCTCATCCTTGCTGAATTTTAATTCGGTTCGCGTGTGTTCAGCGTTCACGATTATCCGCAACGTGCACTTCGCAGGCCTCACGACAATCAGGACAGTAATACAGGCCGTCCTCGCACAGGCGTATGCCCGTTTGCGATTGGCAATAGGTGCAATATTTCTCGCAGCCGCATCTTTCTTCCGGTTGGTCGCACTGCACGCACACAACAACGGGTCCAGCCATTAGACGCTCCACAAACGTTCTTGCCTCAATATAGGGCATCGCGGCATACGCGACAAGCGCGTTTCTGCTTTCTGTACTCCATTAGTTCCCGGAAAAGAGTGTCGCGCGCCCCTTCTGAACCTACCCTGTTCCCACGTTGGGAGCGGCGCGTTTCTTGACACGCCTATGCACGCATGCTAGTTTCACTTCTTTGCTTCGTGAGCGAGAAATTTTCCTGTGAGCACACCCGCAACCGCTGAAGTGCGCAAAACGGCGCTGAATTCCCTACACCGCCGGATGGGCGCAAAGATGGTGAATTTCGGCGGTTGGGACATGCCCGTCGAGTACACAGGAATCCTCGCCGAGCATGAAGTCGTCCGCACCCGCGTTGGACTCTTCGATGTCAGTCACATGGGCGAAATCGAAATTCGCGGCCCTCATGCGCTTGAACTCGTCCAGCACGTCTCCTGCAACAACGCCGCGAAGCTGGCCATCGGCCAGGCGCACTATTCAGGCCTGATGACGCCGCGCGGCACGTTTGTCGATGACCTGCTGGTCCACAAAATCTCCGGCACGCATTATTTTCTGTGCGTAAATGCGGGCAATCAGGACAACGACTATGCGCACATTCGCGAGCACAATAAATTCGGCGCAGAAACTGAAAACGCCGGGGCGCGCTATTCGCAGCTCGCCATTCAAGGCCCGCTCGCGCTCCAACTCTTGCAACGGTTCACGAAAGTACCCCTAGCGCCCATTAAATATTATTGGTTCGCGTTTGGCGAAGTGAATGGCGTCCATTGCCTGATCGCGCGCACCGGGTACACAGGAGAAGACGGTTTCGAGATTTATTTCGCGCCCGAGCACTCCGAGAAAATGTGGGATGCCCTGATGGATGCGGGCCAGCCGCTGGGCATCGCGGCCTGCGGGCTTGGCGCGCGGAACACGTTGCGCCTTGAAGCGGGCATGGCGCTCTACGGCCATGAAATCGACGACACAACCACGCCCTGGGAAGCCAACCTCGCTTGGATCTGTAAAGTCGATAAAGGCGATTTTCTGGGCCGCGACGCGCTTGTGAAACAAAAAGAGAAGGGCGTTGATCGCATTCTGGCTGGATTCGTGATGAATTCTCGATTGATCGCGCGCGATGGCTACGCCGTATTGAGTGGCGAGCGCGAGGTGGGTACCGTCACCAGCGGCGGACCTGCGCCATTTCTGAAAAAGAATATCGGCTTCGCGTACGTGCCGCCGAAACTGAACGTGCCCGGCACGCCGATTGGCATTTCCGTGCGCGGCCAGGTCGCTCCGGCGCACATTGTTGCGATGCCCTTCTACAAGCGGTCAAAATGATTTTCACTCTGTGGCGCAGTTCCCGTTCGCGGAATTCCGCGAATTGCCTGGAGTTTTCATTCTCCACACAAGGAGACGCTAATGTATCCGTCTGATTTTCGTTACACGAAAGATCACGAATGGCTTCAGGTGAGCGGCGCGGCCGGGACGATTGGCATCACCGATTACGCCCAGCATGCGCTCGGTGACGTTGTCTTCGTCGAATTGCCAAAGGTGGGCGCTAAACTGAAAACGGGCGAGGTATTGGGGACGGTCGAATCCGTGAAAGCGGTGAGCGAAGTTTTCAGCCCGGTGGGCGGCGAAGTCACGGATGTGAATTCCGACCTCGCAAATACGCCGGAGAAAATCAATCAGGACCCTCATCGCTCCGCATGGCTCGTGAAAATTAAAATGGACAATCCTCAGGACGCCGCAAAATTGATGGACGCGAAAGCTTACCAGGAATACGTCGCCGAAAAGGAGAAGGAACAGACCGCCTGATGCGCTATCTCCCCAAGAGCCAATCCGAACGCCGCGAAATGCTCCACGCTATCGGCGTGAAATCGATTGAAAGCCTTTTCGAGACGATTCCCGCAAAATACCGGCTCCGCGATCCGCTGAAACTTCCCGGCCCGCTCTCGGAAATGGAAATCATCGATTATTTCAAGGCGCGCGCCGCCGAAAATTCGCGCGGCTACACTTCCTTCCTGGGCGCCGGAGTGTACCAACACGTGCGCTCGGTAGTCACGGACGCTCTGGTGCAGCGCGGCGAATTTTTGACTTCCGACACGCCCTATCAGGCGGAAATTTCACAAGGAACGCTGCAAGCCAATTTTGAATTTC
>DASYYI010000064.1:0-1517 GCA_035933995.1 Candidatus Acidiferrales bacterium
ACTGTTTACCCTGGCCTGATTGACGCAGGCACCAGCGTCGGCTTGCCCGCTCCCGAAGCGCCGCAAATGGGCCCTGCACGCGGACGTCGCGCGCCGCGCCCCATGCCTGCGAAACTTTCGACGGGCCCCGAAGATCGCCCGAGCACCACGCCGTGGAACATCGCGGCTGATCATTTGAATGCAGAAGACCCGCGCATTGAGAGTTGGCGCAGCGCCGGATTTACGACGGCGCTCGTCGAGCCCGAAGGCGGAATGTTCCCCGGCCAAGGCTCGGTCATTGATTTCGGCGACGAGCGGGCGGGCAAGATGGTGGTCAAGCCGCGCGCGACGCTCGATCTTTCCTTTGAACCCACGGGCGGATTTTTCAGTTTCCCCGGCTCGCTGATGGGCGTGATCGCTTACGTGCGGCAAGTTTTCATCGACACGCGCTGGTATCAGGAAGCGGAAGCAGCGTACAACGCGCATCACGAAGGTGTCGAGCGTCCGCCGTATGACCGCACCGAAGTCGTCGTCGGCCAGGCGCTCAAGGACAACGAACTGGTGCTGCTCCCCGCGAATGAGAAGCTGCGAATTTATCGCGCGATTCGGCTGGCGAACGAATGGCAAATTCACGCCGCGATGTACGGCGCGCAAGAGGGCTATGAGATGTCGAATGAAATTGCGCAAAGCAAATTGCCCGTGTTCGTCAACGTGAACTGGCCCACGATGCCCAAAGACGCCGACAAGGACAACATCACGCTGCGCGAATTGCGCCTGTGGGACCGCGTGCCTTCCACGCCCGCGGCGTTGTCGAAGGCAGGAGTGCTGTACGCGTTTTATTCCGGCGGGATGGCCAAGCCAGGAGAAATTTTGAAGAACGTAAAGAAGGCCATCGATAAAGGATTGTCCCCAGACGATGCGCTGAAAGCAATGACCATCAATCCCGCGCAAATCCTTGGCGTCAGCGATCGCTTGGGCTCAATCGAGCCGGGGAAAATCGCGAATCTGGTCGTGACCGATGGCGACCTCTTCGGCGCGAAAACGAAAATCAAAGACGTGTTCGTCGACGGCATGCGGTATCAAGTTCACGAGGAAGCGCCTCCTCCAGGGCCGCCAGATTATTCCGGCAAACCGGGTCCCATGACGCAACAGGGGGTGCAGCAATGAGGGTCAGGGAAATGAGCCTCGGTAAAATCTTCTTGATTCTCGGCGTCGCCGCGCTCGTTCCGTTTGTGGCACGCGCGCAAGCGCAGGATGATTCGAACGTCACAGTGATCAAGAACGCGACCATCATCACCATCACGCATGGCCGCATCGAGCACGGCTCGATTCTGGTCCGCGACGGTAAAATCGCCGCCGTGGGCGCGGATGTGCAAGCGCCAGCCGGCGCGAAAGTCATCGACGGCGCGGGCCTCTACGTCATGCCTGGCATCATCGATTGTCATACGCACATCGCCGTGGATGGCGACGTCAACGAAGGCAGCATTTCCGTTTCGTCCATGGTGAATATCAAGGACGTGCTGAATCCGTATGACATC
>DASYYI010000081.1:0-8326 GCA_035933995.1 Candidatus Acidiferrales bacterium
TCTGCGCGTTGGCAATTGTTGCGCGATCGTCAAACGAAGGATCCGTGTCGCCGCGCCGCGTCATCACCACTTGAAAGCCCTGCTCGCGCAGAGCGTCGCCGACGATTTGCGCGAATTCGAGCACCAGATCTTTTTCCGCTGTTCCGCTCGGGCCGCGAGCACCTGTGTCCGCGCCTCCGTGCGCCGGATCGAGAACGACGATGCGGAGTGTGTGCGCCGGGACGGCGGGCGGCTGCGGCACCGCGGGCGTTTGAGTTTGTGGAGGCGCCGGAATTTGTATCGGGGCAGCCTGTTGCGGCGGAATGGTTGGCTGAGCGCCAGGCTGAGCAGGTTTTTGTGGCTGCGCCTGTTGCGGATTCTGCGCCGTAAGCGTGGCGCAAACGCCGGAAGCAAATAAAAACCACGCAATAATAAGCGCGCGTCGCACGCGGAGAGAATAGCAGAAATATTCGTCAATAATTTTACGAAGAAGCCTAGCGCTTCGCGTCTGTTACGCGCTGCAGCTGAATACCGCCGGTTGCCAGCTTGGAAATCAATTCGCGGTCTGCGTCAAGAAAATCCATTTCCGGCAGTTTCTGCGGCGCGACCCATGCGGTTGCCTCGAACACACGATTGTCAACCTCGCCGGAATCAATCGTAGCGGCGAAGAAAATCAATTCAACCACCGACGGCATCTCTGGATATTTGTGTCGCGTGCGGCAAATCTCCGCGCCAACGCTCGCATTAACTGACAACTCCTCGCGCAATTCGCGCGCCAGTGCGGCTTCCGGCGATTCATCGCTCTGCACTTTGCCGCCCGGGAATTCCCACTTCAGCGGAAATTTGCCGGAGCGGCTTCGCTGGCACGTGAGCACGCGCCCCTCGCGCACAATCACGGCAGCCACCACTAACATCGCGCTGCTCCGTTCACCGACGCTTCCTCGCAGTCTTTTGGAATCGTCCCGCGTTCCTTCGCTGCTGTCTTCGCTCGCGATGTCTCGCGCCACTGGTTAGTCCCGGATGCAAGATTTGCAGCAACTCTTCCGCGCCGCGCACCAGCGGCGGACCCGGCGTGTTCAGCAATTCGTCGCGCATGGCAAACACACGGCGGTCCCGCACCGCCGGCACATCTTGCCACGCTGGATTCGCGAGCGCCTGTTCAGGCTTTGACTTTCCGCCTGTCGCGGTCCACGCCAGCACAATCACGTCGGGCTGCGCGCACGCGACGTCCGTGTCGGAAACTTTTTCTCCCGCCGGCACGACCATTTTTCCGCCCGCGATTTCAACCAGCTCCGCGACCCACGGCGGAGAGCTAATTCGCGGATTCGGCCATGCCTCGCAATAAACGCGCGGCCGCGTCTTCGCGCGTTTCGCAATCTTGCGAATGCCCGCGAATTTGACGCGCATTTCGCGGATCAGCGTTTCCGCGCGCGCGTCAGCGCCCGCCAAAGCGCCCAGCGCACGAATATCGCTTTCGACGTCTGCAAGCGTGCGCGGATTCAGCGCGAGAAACGGTACCGGCAGCGCCAGAATCTTCTGCACGGTTTCCGTTTTGAACGGCACCGCGCCCACGATGAGTGTCGGCCGCAACTGCATCAGTGGCGCGGTATCGATCGCCCAGCAATCGCCCAACTCCGGCAAGCCGTCAACATTTGCAACATCCTTGCACCAGCGGCTTACAGCGACAAGCTGCCGTCGCGCGCCAATCGCCACCAAAATCGAAGTCACGCTCGGCGCAAGAGACACAATGCGTTGGAATTTCTTGGCCATTCGAACTTTCGATTCTATCGGCATCGTCGCGCAGGCACAACGCCGGTTTCGTTTGACACGAGCAGTCGCCGGTGCGAGGATATCCATCAAATCTCTCCAAAATTTCTTCACAAGGAGGCACCATGCCCCACTATCTGATTCAGGTGGCGTACAAGGACCAAGCTTGGCAGGCGCTAATTAAGAATCCGGTCGACCGCATCGAAGCAGTGCGTCCCGCGGTTGAGAATCTCGGCGGGAAATTACAAGAAGGATGGTTCGCGTTTGGCGACTACGACATCGTCTGCATTGCTGAAATGCCTGACAATGTAGCCGCTGCGGCTATCGCCATCGCGTTTGCCGGCGGCGGCGCGTGCAAGTCAGTAAAGACCACGCCGCTGATGTCCACTGCCGAAGCCGTCGAGGCGCTCAAGAAAGCGTCCCGCGCCGGCTACCGCGCCGCCACGGCGTAAAAGGACTCCGCTTCACGCGGCGCTTGCGGCAAAAGAGTCGCGACGGAATAAATCACGACCAAACAAAAAGGGCCTGCGCCGTTTCCGGTCGCAGGCCCTTTGCTTCTCTCGTCGAAAATTTCCCGGCCGGATTTATTTATTGCTGCTCTTGCTGTGGCTGCGGCTGAGAAGGTGGTTGCTGCGCGGGCGGCTGACTCGGGCTTTCCGCCTTGCGCACGTTCCTCAGCAGCGGCTTGGGCAACTGCCACAGAATTTTCGCGTCCGACGCGCCATCGGGATAGAACTTCGTTGACTCCTGACCCGTCGGTTGCAGAATAATATCCACGCGGCGGTTGTATGCGTACCACGTGTTCTTGACGCGGTGCATCATCCACTTCTCCGGCTTCGCGGGATTCTGCTGCTGCAGTTGATCCACTTCCGACTGGTCGAGTTGCCGCTCTTTGCCTTCCGCGCGCGTCTCGATCTTGTCGGCGGAGATTCCCTGCGCAACAAGATAATCCTTCACGCGGTCCGCACGCCTCTCGCTGAGCGCTTCGTTGTATGGCGCCGAGCCGCGCACGTCCGCATGTCCCACAACGGTCAACTTCGCCGTGTCGTCGTAGTCCAAATATTTCTTGAACGTTGACGCCACTTGATCGAGCGACTGTTGCTGGCTGCCCAGAAGTCCGACGTCCGGATGCTCCTTGACAGGATACGCGGTGGGATAGAAAACGCTTTCGAGCGTCACCACGGGCATCGGCTCAATCGAACCGGTGATGTGGAGATTCGCTGTTTGCGTGGTAGTGCCGCCGCAGACATTCGTCGCGGTCAGCGTGTATGGCTGATTTTCGTCGATTGGCCCGATGTTCTGCTGTTTCGGCGTGGCGGTGATGGTTTGATTGCCACTGGTGGCAACGTCGCCGATAGGATCGATGGTTACTTTGCTGGCGTTCGATGAAGTCCACGTCAGCGTCGACGTTCCGTCCTCTTTCACTTTGTCGCCGATCTTGTGATACTTCACGTCGGTCGGATTCAGCGTCAGCGTCGCGGTCGGTTGAATGTTGACGTTGATCGTTGCGCTTTGCGTCACAGTGCCGCCCGGGCCCGTCGCAGTGTAGTTGTAGGTCGTCGTTTTCAATGGCGTGACGGTCTTGTTGCCGCTCGCGTCCACGTCACCGATTTCACTGATGTTCACGTCCACGGCGTCCGTCGAGCTCCACGTTAGCTGCGAAGTATCGCCGCAGTTGAGTTGCGTTTGGGAAGCTGAAAAGGTTCCGGAGACTGGCGCAACCGCCACCGTCGAGCTGGCGAAACCCGCCTTGAATCGCGGTTGCGGCCCGAGTGTGTTGCCTTGCTTCCAGTTTTTCGTCTTTGTTTTTCCGTCGTGCAGTTGCACCGAAACGCGCTGGCCAGCCTGCACCGTCACGGGGCCTGACCACACAGTTTGGCCATTGTGAGTGACGTCGATCTGATACGTCCCAGGTCGCACCAGCAATTGCTGGTGCCACAGCCAGTTCCAGTCGAATTCGTCCACGTGCCCGACGAAATATGCGGGCTTCTTGCCGTTTAGCAGCACGGCAGCGCGCCGGTCACCCTTGAGTTCAATGTCGCCGAACGGTCCCGAAACCTCTCCGCCCGCCGATTGCAACGCTACCTTGATGTCGGTCGTCTTGCCCGCCGTGATATCCACGTCCTGCGTCTGTGGGCTGTACCCATAGTTATAGACGCCTACGGAATGCTTGCCCGCGGGCAGCTTTATTGTTTGATTGCCGTTTTTGATTGCATTGCCGTCCACGAATACATAAGCCTGTTTTGGGCTTACGCTAATCTTGAGCTTCCCGTCCTGCGCGAATGCGGGTGATGCGGTCATGAGGGCTGCGACGATAGCGAGAACAGGAGCGAGCGCGAAAAGTTTCGTTCTCATCTTGAATGAACTCCTTCCGAGACTGTCAGTAGTAGAGCGAAAATGCTCCACAAAATTTAGATGCACGGGGGGCCTAAGGGTGGGCAGAACTAAATTAAACTCTGCGGGGCACCTTGCAGTCAAGGGAATTAACTTGGCAAAGCTGTCGGGTCCAGTGCGTACCAGAACGAAAATTGGACGGTTTGAAAACCCGTTGTACTAGACTGGCATGTCAGTCTGGTGTAGGCGCGGAGCTGCTTCGTCCGCTTCAGCAACATGTTCGTCCCAATAACGGACACTCAGGCCAGCTCAGATCGCGGAAGTTTGTTTGCAACCACTTTGCAGTGAAGCGCTTATCGCATTGCGGTTTTGGATGCCAACGTGCGATTTATGAGGTGTATCTGCCAGCAACTAAATGACGACAGTTTGGGCGTTGTTCACGCTAAACGTTTAGATCGAATGGAGTGCCGATGAGTACGCTGCTTCAGGATTTTCGCTATGGTCTTCGCGTCCTTTTGAAGGCGCCCGGATTCAGCATCATTGCCATTCTCACACTGGCGCTTGGCATCGGCGCGAATTCCACGATTTTCAGCTGGATTAATTCGACGGTGCTCGACCCGATCCCCGGCGTAGGGCACACCAGCCAGTACGTTGCGCTGACCACCGGCAGCGCAAGCGATCCAAGTCCTTTCTCATACCCCGATTATGTCGATCTGCGCGACCGGAATCACAGCTTTTCCGATCTCATTGGATCAAGCCTCACGTCGATGGACCTTACTTCGAACGCCAAGCCGGAGCGCGTTTGGGGCGTTCTCTGCACCGCGAACTACTTTTCCGCCCTTGCCGTGAAGCCGGTTCTTGGACGCGGTTTCCTTCCCGTCGAAGGTACAAAGCCGGGCGGCGCGCCGGTGGTTGTCATCAGCTACCGCCTCTGGCAGACACATTTCGCCGGTGAACGCTCCGTCATCGGGCGCACAATCGAGATTAACAAGCATCCTTACGCCATTGTCGGCGTCACGCCTCCTCTCTTCCAGGGAACTCAAACCGGTTTGCGCGCCGACATGTGGATTCCCGTCATGATGATTGGGCAATTCTGGCCGCAGGAAGATGCCCTGCAACGGCGTGGAGATCGCTGGATGATGGTGACGGCTCACCTCAAGGCCAGCGTCACGCGAGAACAGGCTCAGGCCGAAATGAATGGCCTGATGCAGCAGATTGTCGGCCAGTATCCGGATGCGCATAAGGGGAATAACACGGTCACGGCTTATCCGCTCTGGCGAGGGCCCTTCGGCGCGAACTATTATCTCGACACGATTCTGTTTCTTCTGATGGCTATCTCCGGCGTTGTCTTGCTTCTTGCGTGCGCCAACGTCGCGAATCTGTTGCTGGTGAGGTCGGTCGCACGCCGCCGCGAAATGGCCATTCGACTCTCCATTGGCGCCACCCGTTGGCGCCTGGTGCGGCAAATGTTGGCAGAAAGCCTGATTCTGGCGTGTTGCGGCGGCGGCATTGCCATGGTTTTTACTTTGTGGACTGCGGGCACGCTCTCCGACTTCATTCCGCCCGTCGCTGAGATTCCCATATCCATGAGCATTCGCGCCGATCGCACGGTTCTGCTCGCGACGCTTGTCATTTCACTTCTCACAAGCGTCATCTTTGGCATTTTGCCCGCGTTGCGCTCTTCCTCGCTCGAGCCCGTCGCTGTGCTCAAGGAAGAATCCGGCAGCGCCGGCGGCAGCCGCAGCAAGGCGCGCCTGTCGAGCATTCTGGTCGTCGCGCAAATCGCCATGTCTCTTCTTCTACTGGTCTGTGCGGGACTTTTCATTCGCAGTTTCCGCCACGCGCAGAAATTCAATACTGGTTTCAATTCGCACGGCGTTTTGCTTTATTCCTATGACCTCGCGGGCGTGGGTTACGACCACAAGTCCGGCACGGAATTCGACCGCCGGCTTTTCACGAAGCTTCAGGCGATTCCTGGCGTCCAATCCGCTACTCTGGCGGACTGGGTGCCCTTTGGTTTCGGTTCCAGCTCATACCTGGTCCAGGCGGAAGGCTATATTCCTCAGCCGCACGAGTCGATGGACATTGAATATGCGGACGTAGCTCCCGATTACTTGCGGACCATGCAAATCCCGCTCGTTGCGGGACGTGAGTTCACCATGGCGGACACCGCTCAGTCCCAGCTCGTTGCCGTCGTCAATCAGGAGTTTGTGAAACGCTACTGGTCGCATCAGGACGCTATCGGCAAGCGCCTGCATGCGGGCGGCACGTGGTACACGGTCGTTGGAGTGGCGCGGAATAGCGATTACGACCACATCGGCCAGAAGCCGAGGCCGTTTTTCTACCTGCCCCTCTTTCAGAATTATGGCTCCGGCGTCTCGATTCACGTGCGCGTTGCCGGCAATCCGCTCGCCTTTGTTTCTCCGGTGCAGGAGGCCGTGCGTTCTCTCGATGCCGACCTGCCGCTCTTCGATTTGACGACGCTCGATTCACGCATTCAACTCAACACCATGACTCAACGCATGGGCGGAGTTTTTGTCGGTGGCTTCGGCATCCTGGCGCTCGTTCTTGCGGGCATAGGAATTTATGGCGTTCTTTCGTACACTACGCGCCAGCGCACGCACGAAATCGGCATTCGCATGGCTTTGGGCGCCGAGCCTCGTGACGTCTTCGGCTTCGTGCTGCGCCAGGGGGCATTCCTCGCGATACTCGGGATTTTCATTGGGCTGATGCTTTCTCTTGTGCTTACGCGCGCGCTGTCCAGCCAGCTCTTTGGCGTCACCGCCACTGACCCGCTTACATTTGCAGCCGTCGCGTTACTCTTGTTCATTGTGGCGCTTCTTGCCTGTTACATTCCCGCGCGCCGCGCCATGCGCACGGATCCGATGGTCGCGCTGCGGCACGAATAATCTATAATCGTTGAACGTTTAAGACGCGCGGCGCCAACCTCGGCGGGTTTGTCCGCGGCGAAATACGGAAGCAGTCTTTGATTCTCTGCTTTCGGCTGCTGAACTTCGACGGTACACTTTCTCCTCATGTATTCCGCCGCCGTTCTTGACCATTTCAAAAATCCGCGCAACGCTGGCGATCTGCCGGACGCGACTGCTGCCGTCGACGTCACGAATCCCGTTTGCGGCGATACTCTCCGGCTCGCCGTGCGCGTTGACGACGGGAAAATTTCCGCCGTGCGTTTCAAGGCGCAGGGATGCGTCACGGCGCTTGCGTCCGCTTCGGCGCTGACGGAACTTGTCGACGGCAAATCGCTCGACGAGGCGTGGAGCGTCACCGCCATGCAAATCTCCAATGCTCTTGGCGGCCTGCCGCAAGCTACATTCCACGGCGCGCAACTCGCATCTGACGCGCTCGTCGCCCTCTTCGCCAAATTGTCTTAGAGCGCGAATCCAGGGAAACAGCTGATTTCCTGCCTGCCCGCCACGGTGGGCCTGCGACAGGCAGGCTCCTCGCGGTTGCTCGTCCCTTCGCCGAAAACGCTCAGGGCAGGCGGAATGACAGCGATTAGAGTTTTTTCAACCAAATTGTTAGGAGGCGAATCTTCGCTCGAGCAGCAGCGCGGCACAGACCACAATCACGACAGTGGCCCACAGCACGCTCGCGGGGATCTTCCAAACGCCTGCCGTGTTTAAGGCAAACGCGAGCGCGACGAGAAGAAAAAATGGCCCGGTGATCACACAGTGGAAAGTCCGGTTGCGCACCGTATTCGCGACGCAAGCCAATCCGAGCGCGGCGAAGAGCGCGCTCAACTGGTAGTTTTCCAAGTGCAGCCAGTAAATGGCTAGCAGGGCGGCTGCATAGAAAACGGCGAATGCGCATCCCCAAAAACAAAGAGACTGCCACGATGAGCAGCAGTAACCTCTGGCGGGGATATCGCGCGTGGTGGTCATGTTCGCCTGATCTTACTCCTGTTGCGATTGCGACGAGAAACGGCGGAAAGTTTCGGGATCATTCAGATTGATGATGACGCCCTCTTCGTTCACGGGAACTTCGACCACATCTGTAGCATGAGCGCGCACCACGGCACGCGCGCCAATATTTTCCGGCGCGTCTTCGCGCACCCCGAGCAGCTCCGCGTACAACGCGCTCGGAAAAATCACGGGATGGCCGCGTTTGCCGCGATACGTGGGAATCACGATTTTATTTTTATCGCGGTCGAATGTTTCGACGAGCGTCGAAACGAGTTGCGCGGAAATCAGCGGATGATCGACCAAGCATACGAGCATTCCCTCCG
>DASYYI010000085.1:0-22344 GCA_035933995.1 Candidatus Acidiferrales bacterium
CCTCCAGCTCGCAGAGCAGGGTCGCTGTGAAGAGGCGCTGCCGCTTCTGCGGAAGGCAATCCCGCATATTGTCGGAAGAAAAATAAGGTACGACGTGGAGATGGCCACGGCGCAATGCGGAATGAGCGTCTACCAAGAAGACGCGATCGTTGAGGCCCTGGTCTTGCTCCGCCGTGAATTTCCGCACGATCCCAAAGTCCTGTACACCGCGACGCACTTTTACTCCGAACTAGCATCACGCGCAGCGCAAGAACTCGCCGCGACGGCTCCAGCCTCCGCGGAAGCGCAGGAATTGGATGCCGAGGGACTTGAATCGCACGGAAAATTAGAAGAGGCGGCCGCTGAATACCGCAAGATTCTCGAGAAATACCCCGGCCAGCCCGGAATTCATTACCGTCTGGGCCGCATTATTTTGGCGGAACCGCCGACCGCCACGGCCGCTGACGACGCGAAAAAAGAATTCGAAGCGGAATTGAAGATCGATCCCGGCGCGGCCTCTGCCGAATTCATGTTGGGCGATCTAGCCCGGCAGGCGCAGCAATGGGACGAAGCGATTGATCATTTCTCCCGCGCCGCGAAACTGGACGCCGGTTTTTCCGAGGCTTACCTTGGTCTTGGCCTGTCGCTGAATGCGGCAGGCAAGAATTCCGACGCAATTTCGCCGCTCGAAAAATACGTGAAGATGGAGCCCGGAGATCCCGCCGGTCATTATCAACTCGCGATTGCCTATGCGCGGACAGGCCGCCAGCAAGACGCGCAACGCGAAATCGCTCTTCAACGCGAAGCAGAGAAGAAAGCGCCACCCTCAGGACCGCAAGGCCCGGGTGAGCAGTAGATCACGAACTCCCAGCACCACCATTCAAATTCAGCAAATGCAGCCTTGAGGATTCCGCGCCGTTATTTCCACTTTCCCTCGCCTTCGACGATTGTAATGTACCGGTCGATGGGAAGATTCGTGAACCGTTCGGTCGAGCCTCCCGGCTGCGGCCACTTCACTTCGAGCGCGTCGATCTTCGGCCGCTGGCCAATTCCGAGCACCATGCGAGGATCATGCGAGGAGAGATAACTTCCGCCTCCCACTTTGAAACGATGGCGCTTGAAATCGCCGGACTGATACGTGATTTTCGCGCCGATGGCGTCAATATTTGATTTTCGTCCCACCAAGCGCACGCCCAACCAGTGATTTTGCCGTCCCGCATTATTCCGCAACAGAATTGGCGCGGCATTGTTGACTGCGACCAAAACATCCACCGAGCCGTCGTTGTCGAAGTCGCCGAGCGCCATGCCGCGGCCCGCGATGGACTGCGAAAAAATTGGGCCACTCTGCTTGCTTATGTTTTCGAAGCCGCGTCCCGTGTTGCGAAAGAGCAGCATCGGTTCGCGATAGCTGACATTTTGCATATGCTTTTCCACCGCGATATCGGGATGGCCATCGCAGAGGAGGAGATCGAGCTCGCCATCATTGTCGTAATCAAAAAACTTCAGTCCCCAGCCGCTCATCAACATGGTTGTAGAGCCAATGCCGTCGGAGGGGGCGACGTCCGTGAAGGTTTCGTCCTTGTTATTGTGATATAGCGAATACATTTCATGATCGACATTCGAGACGAACAGATCAATCCAACCATCCTGGTCGTAATCGGCGGCGTCGACGCCCATTCCTGAGCGCGCGCGGCCGAAGCTGTTGTATCCCACGCCCGCGAGCAAACCGATTTCCGAGAAGCGGCCCTTGCCCTGATTGGCAAAAAGAAAATTCGCCACCGTGTCGTTGGATACGAAGAGGTCCATCAAACCGTCATTGTTGATGTCGCACGCAACCACGCCCCACGCCTTGGCCAGAGATTTCGCGATGCCGGATTCCTTGCTCACATCTGTGAATGTGCCGTCGCCATTGTTGTGGAAAAGCCAGCACGGCGCCGGATCGTAGACATTTGGCTTGCAATACCATCGCTCGCCCGTGAATTCGTTGCCGCAAAATTTGTTTTTCGCCTTGTTCCAGTACGCGAACTGGCAGACGAACAAATCGAGCTGGCCGTCATTGTCGTAATCGAACCACACCGCGCTGGTCGCCCACCCCGGAGCGGCAAGGCCGGCTTTTTTAGTTACGTCAGTGAATGTGCCGTCGCCGTTGTTGTGATACAAAATGCTGCGAGGATACTGCGTCACATAAAGGTCGGGCAAGCCATCGCGGTCGTAATCGCCCACGGCGACGCCCATGCCGTATGCATTCCCTGTGACGCCCGCTTTTTCGGTAACGTCGGTGAAAGTGCCGTCACGATTGTTGTGATAGAGCGCGTTGCGCAGTGGCGGCGCAGGATTGTAAAAATCGCACTTGCCGCTGTTCACCAGATAGATGTCCATCCAGCCGTCGTTGTCGTAATCAAAGAACGCACAACCGGCGCCGAGCGTTTCGGGCTCATACATTTCGGGCGACAGTCCGCCGGTATGAGTCCACAGAACGCCGCTCTTGGAGCCCGGAATCTCTTCAAAAGCGGGCAGGGAATTAGGGGAAGCGAGCATTTCAGCGCAGGCGAGACGCGAATTGAAGTCTCCAAACACGCCGGCCAACCCCGACCAACCGAGCATTTGCAGCAAGCGCCGCCGCGGAATCGCGCGTAACCATGAAGTAGAATTCTTGGGCATCGTCTGTGCGGGGCTACTTTTCTTCCTCTCGTTTAGTCTCCGTCTACCTGCAACTTGACGATCTGGCTCAGCGATTTCTGCGAATCACTTCTGCAATTGAGCGCGAAGCTGCGCGACCTCGCGTTCCAGTTCTCGCACTGTTTTTTGCAATTCCGGCAAGTGATTGAAAATCGCCACGGATCGCAGCCAGACCTTGTTCTCGATGCCCGGCGAACCCGAGTAAGTTGCGCCCGCGGGAATATCGTGCGAAACCGCGCTCTGCGCCGTGAGGATTGCGCCGTCGCCCATGTGCAAATGTCCCGCGCATGCGGCCTGGCCGGCAAGAATGCAGCGGTTGCCAACAACCGTCGAGCCGGCGAGCCCCACCTGTCCGCAAAGAAGCGAGTCTTCGCCGATGGTGCACGCGTGTCCCACCTGCACAAGATTATCGAGTTTTGTGCCGCGTCCAATCCGCGTTTCGCCCACGGTGGCGCGGTCGACAGCGCTGTTAGCCTGAATTTCAACATCGTCATCGATAACAGTGACTCCCGATTGTTGAATTTTGTACCATCGGCCATCATGCTGGCGCGCGAAGCCGAAGCCGTCGCCGCCGATTACCACGCCGTTCTGCAAGATGACACGATGGCCGATCTGGCACCGTTCGCGGACGGCAACATGACTGTGCGCGAAAAAATCGTCCCCGATGCGCGCGCCACGATAAACGCTGACGAAGCTGTGCAGCAGCGCGTTTGCGCCGATCGTCACATCATCGTCAACAAAGCAATAAGGCCCAATGTGCGCGCCGGCGCCGATCCTCGCCGACTTGGCAATCACGGCGGTTGGATGAACGCCGGGGGCATAGCGCGGAGGAGCGTAAAAAAGTTCGACGGCATGCGCGAACGTCAAATAAGGATCGCCGGCACGAAGACAGGGAAGCGTCAGTCCTTCTTCCTTTTGCGGCACGATGATTGCCGAAGCGCGCGTTTTTGACGCGGCGGACCGGTAGCGCCGATTGGCGAGGAAAGTAAGCTGGCCCGGCTGGGCCTCCTCGATCCCTGCGACTCCGCTGATTTCGATTTCAGCGTCGCCTTCCAGAGCGCATTTCAACCGCGCGGCGATTTCTCCGAGTTTCATTTCTGTCCTCCCGCCCCTCTTGTGGCTGTTTCGCTGAAAATGTAGCGCTGGGTCAGTTTGAATTTTCTTGATCGTGACACGAAGAGTCAAAATTCAAACTGACCCACTACCGAAAATGTACATCAACTCGGCTGTCTGAAACGAGGGAGCAATGTGCGCTCGGGGAACGCGGTCACTCACTGAACAATTTAGGCTGCTTGTCGGTTGTGGCGGCGGGCTGCCGTCGCGCGACGCCGACGACGCCCAGGACTTTCATTTCGGCAAGCGCCGTGCGCGGAATGAAAATCCACAGGCTGTTACCGTGGAGATCAGGGGGCGTCAGGCGGACGCCGTTTACAAGCAAGTCGAGCAAGTCATTGGCGACAATGCCTTCCTGCACGTCGTCGTCGCGGAACCTAAGGCGCACCCACAGGCCGTCGAGCTTAGGGCGGCTGAGGAACGCTTTGCGCTCCGGCTCAAAATCGTCACGAAACTCACGAACGAAGTGAATGCTCTTGATGCTGGCGAGCTCCAGGGTCTGGTACTCGCCGCTATTGCTAAGGAGCTCGACGGTCTCCTGCTGGCCCAGGTCGCTGGCATTCAAGTAGCCCTGAGCGCGCGTGCCGTCGAGCATCAAGATCACCACTTTCTTGTGAGTCGTCGCCGCAATGCGTTTTTTCGCCGGCACATGGCCTCGCTGGAGTGCTGGGTCAGTTTGAATTTTCTTGGTCGTGACACAAAGAGTCAAAATTCAAACTGCCCCACTACCTCGCTGGAAAGGTATTGCGAAATGAAAAGGTGTATGTTATTGTTGCCATAGCGAGTTGTCAACTTATTGTTTATTAAAGGGTTAGGAACGGAGTCGCTGCCGGTTGACCGAAAAAAGGCAGATTCTGAAGTCCGCTTCCGTGATCACCCTTATTACCCTCGTTAGTCGGATTTGCGGTTACGTCCGCGACCAGCGTATCACTCTTCTTTTGGGGACCTCGGTAGCGGCCGACTCTTTCATTTTAGCATTTCGTATCCCGAATCTTTTGAGGCGTTTAGTGGGTGAGGGCTCCCTTTCGGCTTCCTTCATCCCGGTTTTTGCGCAATACCTGAAAAACGGCGACGAGCAAGCCACTTGGCGCTTCGCGAACCGCATCTTTTGGACCGTTGCAATGGCTGCCGGAACGCTTTCGATTCTCGGCGTCCTGTTTTCGAAGTGGATCATTTACGCCTTCACGATGTTCGGCCAGGGACCGTCGCGCTGGGATTTCGCGGTGTACTTGAACCGCATGATCTTCCCGTACTTGTTTTTTGTGGCGCTCGCGGCCGTGGCGATGGCCATCTTGAATTCGTTCCACGAATTTGCCGTGCCGGCGGCGACGCCAATTTTGTTTAACTTGTCCGTAATTCTGTTTTCGGTCGGCGCTGTTTACAAGCCGATTATGAAATGGGCGCCCGAGCCCTACCGGAATCCGGCCGTCGCGCTCGCTGCGGGGATCCTTATTGGCGGCGTTCTGCAATTTTTGGTGCAGGTGCCCTCGCTCGTGCGTCGCGGGATGCGTTTCGATTTTGGGATCAGTTTCAGCGACCCGGGCATCCGCCGGGTGGGGAAGTTGTTGGTTCCCGGATTCGTGGGGATCGGCATTTACCAGATCAATTTTTTTGTCGATACGATATTCGCGACAGCATCGCGTATGCCGCGCGGAAGCATAACTTCACTGTACGTGGCGGAACGCGTGATGGAACTGGTGCTGGGAAGCTATGCTATTGCAATATCGACGGTGATTCTGCCGATGATGTCGCGCCAGGCGGCGTCGCGTCAGCATGACGAAATGAAGAAAACCTTTACCTTTTCGTTGCGCCTTGTCTCGTTCATCACCGTTCCCGCGGCGGTGGGATTGGTGCTCTTGCGGACGCCGATCATTCAGGTGCTCTTTGAGCATGGCAAGTTCGTTGCCGAGTCGACCGCGCTGGCCGCGCGAGCGCTCCTCTACTACGCGTTGGGCTTGCCCGCGTTTGCGGCGGTCAAAATGGTCGTGCCGCTGTTCTACTCAACGCAGGACACAAAGACGCCCGTGGTGGTCGCGGGATACGCGCTCGCAATCAACGTGCTTTTGAACTTCGTGTTCTTGTTTGTGTTCTTCCGCATCTTTTACAACGGAAGTCCCGCGCTGGCCACATCGAGCGCGGCGTATTTCAATTTCTTCGCGCTCCTGTGGATTTTTCGGAAGCGCTTCGGGCGGTTGGGATTCGCCGCTGTGCTGGCGTCATTGGGGCGGATTGCCTCCGCCGCGGTGGTGATGGGATTGGGATGCGTGGCGTTTTTAAGATATGTCGGCTTTAATCCGCACGCGCATCTCCTGTCGAGAATTGGGCTTCTCGCGGGAGCCATTCTCGGCGCCGCCTGCCTTTACGTTGCGCTGGCGTGGATTCTGCGGTGCGAGGAGTTGGTGGAACTTCAAAGCGTGCTTCGCCGCACGGACCGCGTCGCGGCATGATTGTGGTGGCGCGGCAACGCAAGATGGTAAGCAGCGTGTCGGCGAGTCGTGAGCGCATAAGCGCATAAGCGCAAAGGTGGTCACGTGGAAAGCTTGGTTCGCTCATTCCTGAATTATTTGCGCGTTGAAAAGGGCCTCTCGCAGAATACGATTCTTGCGTATGGGCGCGATCTGAAAAAATTTCAAGCCTTCGCGGAAGTGCGTGGACGAACCTTGAAACAAATCAGTCGTGAACATATCGTGGATTTCCTGGCCTCGCTCTACCGTTCAGGTCTGGACAGCCGCTCCGTGGCCCGCCATTTGGTGGCGCTGCGGCATTTCTTCCGCTTCGCGCAAGTCGAGGGATACATTGTCGAGGATCCAGTGGCAAGCGTGGAAACGCCGAAGTTCCGCATGCGCCTGCCGAATCATTTGAGCACCGAGGAAGTAAACCGTCTGCTCGCGCAACCCGACACCTCCACCCCGATCGGGATTCGGGACAAAGCCATGATCGAACTTCTTTATTCGACCGGGCTCCGCGTATCCGAATTGGTGAATCTTCGCCTCGGCGATTTGCAAATGAATGCGGGCTGTCTGCGGTGTATCGGCAAGGGAAACAAGGAACGAATGGTTCCCATGGGCCGAAGCGCCGTCGCCTCGATCGAGGAGTATCTGCGCCATGCCCGCCAAGGCCTTCTCGGTGGAAAGGCTTCACCGTACGTTTTCTTGAATCGTTTTGGTGGGCGCATGGGCCGCATCGGTTTCTGGAAAAAGCTTTCGGAGTATGGACGAAAGGCAGGGCTGCGATTGAAGCTGAAACCGCACATGCTGCGTCACAGTTTTGCGACGCACCTGTTGGAGCGCGGCGCGGATCTGCGCTCCGTGCAGCTCATGCTCGGCCATGCCGATATTTCGACGACCCAGATTTATACGCACGTGGTGAAAGAACGCCTGAAAGAGGTTTATAAGCGGCACCATCCCCGGGCCTGAGCAAAACCTGGTTCAAAACCAGGAGCAACTGATAAGCGAGACGCGCGCCAAGGCCGCGTATTCGCAGTTCGCAGGAGGCGGAGTCACTCATGCCTGACTACATGTACTTGTTGGAAAGCCGGTTGTCTCCCGAGCAGCGCGCCGTGCTTTTGCGCGTGCAGGAACTGGCTCGCGCCCAGGATTCGAACGTTTATTTGGCAGGCGGCGCGGTCCGCGACTTGATTTCAGGCATGCCGCTGCGCGATTTGGATTTCACGGTGGAGGGGAATCCGGTGCGCATGGTGCGCGAACTGGAAAAAGGAGGAGCGCGCGTCGTCGTGGAGGACGAGCGTCTGCGCCATTACGAGTTGATTTTCGCTGGTGATGTCGATGGCTCCATTTCAGCCGCGCGAGACGAAGTCTATGCGCGCCCTGGCGCCAAGCCCGAGGTCCGCTGGTCCACCATCATGGAGGATCTGCGCCGCCGGGATTTTTCCATCAATGCCGTAGCGATTTCCTTGAATCCCGCGTCGCGCGGTTTGCTGCTCGATCCCACCAACGGTTTGGCGGACTTGGAGCGCCGCGAGGTGCGCGCGCTTTCGATCCACGCGTTCACCAATCAGCCCATCCGCCTTTTGCGAGCATTGCGGTTCAGCGCGCGCATGGGATTCAAGATGGAACCGCGCACCCAGGAATGGTTCGATTTGGCCATCGAGCGTGGCCTCCACGAGACGATGGACAAGCGCGAAATCGGCAAGGAAGTGATGGACGTGGGTCGCGAGGAAAATGCGGCCGCCATTCTGAAACTTTGGGAATCGAATAATCTGCTTGGCGTCATCCATTCCAAGCTGCAACGAAAGCGCCCCGATTATGAGGGCCTTTCCAGATTGGCGAAGGCGCGCGAGGGATTCGTGGCGGCCGGGTTGCGCGTGCGTCTCGCGATTCCAACGGTGTATTACACGTTCCGCAAGCTTGGACCACGCACGGCAACGGTGCTGAAAAATCTTAACGTGCCCGCCGCTGAGGCGGCAAAAGTGCTTCACCTCCCAACCGAGGCGAAAAAGCTGCTTCAGGTTCTGCGTGGCGGGAAAACGAAGTTGGCGCGGGATGCTTACCAGGTTATTTCGCAAACGCCTACCGAGCTCTTGGCATTTATGGATGCGGACTTTCGTAATGCGAAGGCCGCCGCAAAAATCAGGAATTATTTGCAGAAATGGCGTCCCATGCGTTTAGGCGCTCCTGTTGCCGAATTGGAAAGTTTGGGCGTCGCGCGCGGCCCGAAGTTCGACAAGATTCTCGAGCAGTTTTTTGACCTGCAACTTCGCGGGAAAGTGCGCAGCCCAGAAGACGTCACAAAACGGCTGAAACAGCTCGCAGGCATCAAAGACGAGCCTAAAAAGAAACTGAAAGAGGAGAAAAAGAAACGCGGGACGGCGCTCGAGGCCGCCGGAGCCAAACGCGCGGCGAAGGCTACTGAAGCAAAGGCCGCCGGCACCGCGAATGCGACCGGCGCGAAGAACGAAGCAAGAGCCACGGCTGCCGCGCCAGCGCGGGCGGCCAAGGCTCCGGCAGCGCGCAAACACGCTAAGCGTGCGAAGCCCGCAGCCGCCTCAAAGTCGAAAAAACGTGCGCGACGTTAGCAGCGATCGGTCTCTGTTGACATCATGTGTGAGCCTCGTTTTGTGGCAGAGGCTTCAGCCTGTGTGCATTCCCTCTTCGGGTGCCCCATCCTGAGCGTTGTTTGCGAAGGGTGGGGTCTTTGCTTCTGCTCTTTGTCGCTTGCGAACGCACCCCGCGCTTGTCATCCCGCCTGCCCTGAGGCACGAAGGGAGCCGCCATGCGGCGAAGGATCTGCTTTTCGTTTTGGCGGGTCCCGGTCAGGATGTCGACACAGCCCAGCCATCTGGTAAATGACCTTCGTCAGGGGATGGCTTCCACCTGTGCGCTTTTGCTTTTGTAGGGCCCCACTATGGTCGGGCCGCGCCCGGCGCCGCCAGGCGTTTTCTTTGAAAGAGTTTGGCCTTTGCGTACTTGGCAAGGCTTGCCCGCCGTGGCTGGCTTTAGCCTATGTGCCTTCGCTTTCGTAGGGGCGGGGTTAACCCCGCCCGTCGGCGCAAAGCGCCGAGCTTTCATTTTCCTGTAGCTCACGTCCCGTTGCCGATTCCCGCCGCAACTGACGTGGAGGCTTTTGCTAAGCGACGCAGACACGCCGAACGCGAGCAGGTTTCAGCCTGTCTTTTGTTTCTTGAAGCCGCACAAACTCCACTTGTTGTCATCCCGAGGAGCAAGGCGACGAGGGATCGGTTTTTGTGTTCTGCCGTGGCACAGGCCCGCCTCCCGCAGACAGGCGTTTTCTTTGAAAGAGTTTGGCCTTTGCGGGTGCCCCATGCTCGTTTTGTGAGCGTGGGGCTTTTGCCGCTTGGCCTTTGCGTACGTGGCAAGGCCTGCCCGCCGTGGCTGGCTTTAGCCTATGTGTACTTCGCTTTCGTAGGGGCGGGGCTAACCCCGCCGTCGGCGCAAAGCGCCGAGTTTTCGTTTTGCAAAGCCGCACGATTCAGCGCGTGCTGAAGTGCGTGAGCGACCGCGCGTTCCGTCGTAGCTAAATCCTCAACATCGGTCTAAAATACGTCACGGCATGAATTCTTCAGACTTCGTTCACCTACATCTTCACACGGATTATTCTCTTCTGGATGGCGCTTGCGAAATTGGCGAACTCACGGCCGAAGCAGCGCGCCGCAAAATGCCCGCCGTCGCCGTCACCGACCACGGAAATCTTTTCGCTGCCGCCAATTTCTTCCATCAAGCCACCACCTGCGGCGTGAAGCCCATCATCGGCTGCGAAGTCTACGTCGCCCCGGACAGCCACAAGAATAAGGGCGCCGACGCCGAACGCTCGAACCATCTTGTACTGCTCTGCGAGAACGACGAAGGCTATCGCAACCTCATTCAACTCGTCTCCACCGGCTTTCTCGACGGTTTCTATTACAAGCCTCGCATTGATCACGAATTATTGGCCAAGCACAGCCGCGGCCTCATCGCGCTCTCCGCATGCCTCCGCGGAGAAGTCACCGAGCACGTCCTCGAAGAGCGCCACGACCAGGCTCGCAAATCGGCCTATCGCTTGCAGGAAATTTTCGGCAAACAGAATTTCTTCCTCGAAATCCAGGATCAAGGATTGGACGTCGACAAGCGCGTAAATCAAGGCGTCGTGCGCCTCGCAAAAGAAACCGGCATTCCGCTCGTCGCCACCAACGATTGTCATTATTTGACGCGCTCCGACGCTCACGCGCAGGAAGTGCTCCTCTGCATTCAAACCGGCAAGACCATGAGCGATACGAATCGCATGCGTTTCGCCACCGATCAGTTTTATTTCAAGACCGCCGAGGAAATGTCAAAAGTATTTGGAGAGCTTCCCGATGCGCTTCTTCGCACCGTCGCCATCGCCGAACGCTGCCAGGTGAAAATCGAGCGCGTGCAGAATCCTTTCCCTGTCTTCCAGGTTCCCGAGGGCACGACGACAGATTCGTACTTCGAGCGCGTCGCGCGCGAAGGCTTTGCCGCCCGTTTGCCCCAGATCGAACGCCTCGCCAGGGAAAATCGTCTCCGCTATCCCTTGACTGTCTACGAGCAGCGCCTCTCCGACGAAATCGAAATGATCAAGAAGATGCGCTTCTCCGGCTACTTCTTGATTGTCTGGGATTTTATCCGTTACGCCCGCGCGCAAGGCGTTCCCGTCGGCCCGGGACGCGGCTCCGCCGCCGGAAGTTTGGTGAGCTACGCCCTCCGAATCACCGACGTTGATCCTCTCGAATACGATTTGCTCTTTGAGCGTTTCCTGAATCCCGAGCGCATCTCCATGCCCGACATTGACATTGATTTCTGCATGCGCCGTCGCGGCGAAGTGATCGAGTACGTCCGCCAAAAATACGGCGAGAAAAGCGTCGCGCAGATTATTACTTTCGGAACCATGGCCGCAAAAGCGGCGCTGAAAGACGTCGGCCGTGCGCTCGACATGCCCTATGGCGAAGTCGATCGCCTCGCAAAACTCGTTCCCAATCAGCTCAATGTTTCACTCGAAGATGCCCTGAAAGAAGGTTCGCCGCTCGCCCTTGCGCGCGACAAAGACGAGCGCGTTCGCGAAGTCGTCGAAGTCGCTCTCCGCCTTGAAGGTCTCGCCCGCCACGCCTCCACTCACGCGGCCGGCGTCGTCATTTCACCGCAGCCGCTGACGGAAATTGTTCCTCTGTATCGCTCCACGCGCGATGAAATCACTACGCAGTACGACATGAACGCTCTCGAGCGCATCGGCCTCCTGAAGATGGATTTTCTCGGCCTCACGACGCTCACGGTCCTCGACGACGCTGTGCTTCTGATCAAACAAAACCGCGGCGTGGACATCAAGCTCGCCGACTTTCCCCTCGATGACGCTCCCACCTACGCGATTTTTGCCCGCGCCGAGACGTCCGGCATTTTCCAGTTTGAATCTCACGGCATGCGCGAAATTTTGCGCCGCTACCAGCCCACGCGCTTGGAAGACTTGACTGCGCTCAACGCTTTGTACCGTCCCGGCCCGATTCAGGGCGGCATGATTGACGATTTCATCGCCCGAAAACACGGCAAGAAAAAAGTCGCGTACGACTTGCCGGAGCTCGAGGAAATCCTTTCGGAAACCTACGGCGTCATCTTGTATCAGGAACAGGTGATGCAAATTGCGAACCGGCTCGCGGGATTTTCTCTCGGTGAAGCCGATATTCTCCGCCGCGCCATGGGCAAGAAAAAACGCGAGGAAATGGCCGCGCAGCGCGAGAAGTTTCTCGTCGGTTGCGCCGCGCGCAAAGTGCCGTCGAAAAAAGCCGAAAAGATATTCGACCTGATGGCTGAATTCGCGGGCTACGGTTTCAACAAATCGCACTCTTGCGCCTACGCTCTTCTCGCTTACCAAACCGCTTATCTCAAAACACATTTTCCCGTAGAGTTCACCGCCGCGCTGCTCACCTCGGAAATCGGCAACACGGAAAAAGTCGTGAAATATATCAACGAGGTGCGCGGCTCGGGAATTCGCGTCCTCCCGCCCGACGTTCATCAGAGCAGCCTTTATTTCACGCCCGTCGGCGAAGATATTCGCTTCGGCTTGGCGGCCATCAAAAACGTCGGCGAAAACACATCCAAGGCCATTTGCGAATCGCGCGCCGCCCGCGGGAATTTTCTGAATATTTACGGCTTCTGTTCCGCCATCGAGCCGCGCTTTTTGAATCGCAGAGTTCTTGAGAGCCTCGTAAAAGCCGGAGCCATGGATTGTTTCAACGCGCCGCGCGCGCGCTTGTGGGCCGCCATCGAGAGCGCGATGAGTCACGGGCAAAAAATGGACCACCAGCGCGCCGTCGGCCAGCACGGATTATTCCGCTCCGGCGCCAGCAGCATGTCCACCGACGAAGCGCAGAATATTCTTCCCGAAGCGGACGATTGGTCGGAAGACGAGCAACTTGCTGGCGAACACTCCGTCCTCGGTTTTTACGTCTCCGGCCATCCTCTCGATAAATATGCCGGCCGCCTTGCGGAGATCGGCACCGTCGAATTGGGCGCGCTCGAAAATCGCCGCAACGGCGAAGAGCTTGCCATCGCCGGAATCATCACGCAGACGCGCTCGATGCGTTCCAAACGTGGCGCGCGCTGGGCCATTTGCAATTTGCAGGATCGCACCGGTGGCGTTGAAGTTCTCGTCTTTCCCGAAGCCTTCCAGAAATTCGAGCATTTGCTGCGCCCCGCAACGCCTTTGCTGGTTCGCGGCCGCATAAATGTCGAAGAAGTCGGCACGCGATTCGTGGCCACCGAAGTGCGGCTGCTCGACAAAGTTGCTGATCGCAGCCCCAGCTTGTTGCGCGTGCGCGTTGATTTGCGCGCCGTGGACACCGGCACGCTCGACCAGTTGCAAAAAGTCCTCGCCGAAAGGCCCGGACGTTGCCGCGTCGCATTTGATTTAATTTCCGGCGATGGGACGATGGCGACTCTCGAAGCGGAGAAGGGAATCGAGCCCGCTCCGGAATTATTCGCTCGCGTGCGTGCGATTTGCGGCGCCGACTCCGTCGCCGTCATGCGCAACTAAGGGTCGCGCGCCTTGCCTGGCACAGGCTTCAGCCTGTGTGCCTTTGCTTTTGTAGGGGCGGGGTTAATCCCCCGCCCGTCGGCCTGTCCTGAGTGTCTTGCCGAAGGGCGCAAAGCGCCGAGTTTTCGTTTTGCAAAACTGCCTGATGCGATAGGCTTCTAGAACCGCGCTGCATTTGCCCGGGAGGCAATGTGAAATCCAAGCGCCGAAAAAAGGAACTCGAAGCTCTCGAGCGGGACGTTGACGATCTCGTGCAGCTCGCGCCTCATGACGAAGAGGCTTCGCAAGAGTTGCAGCGCCTTCGCCGCGAAGTGGCGGAGCTGAAGCGTGAATTTTACACGCACATGAGCGCTTGGCAGCGCTTGCAGCTTGCGCGCCATCCCCAACGCCCCTATACGCTCGATCTGATTCCCCGGCTGTTCGAAGGCTTCCGCGAGATTCACGGCGACCGCGCGTTTGCGGACGATCCCGCCATTGTTTGCGGCATGGCCGAATTCCACGGCAAGCAGGCGATGATTGTCGGCCATCAGAAGGGCCACGACACAGTTCAACGCGTTGCCCGCAATTTCGGACAAGCAAAGCCGGAGGGTTATCGCAAAGCCCTGCGCGCCATGAATCTTGCCGCGAAATTCCGCCGCCCCATTTTTGTTTTTATTGACACGCCCGGCGCATATCCCGGAGTCGACGCCGAAGAGCGCGGCCAGGCCGAGGCCATCGCTCGGAATCTTCGTGAAATGGCTCGTCTCCCGGTTCCCATCCTGGTGACAATCACCGGAGAAGGCGGCTCGGGCGGCGCACTGGCCGTCGCGATTGGCGACCGCATCTTGATGCTCGAAAACGCCGTCTATTCCGTGATTTCGCCGGAGGGCTGCGCTTCCATCATGTGGCACGACGCCTCCAAGGCCGAGCTCGCCGCCGAAGCCCTGAAAATCACCGCCCCGGATCTCCTCGACCTCAAACTGATTGACGAAATTGTTTCTGAGCCCGAAGGCGGCGCTCACCTCGATCACGAAGCCACGGCGCGCCTGCTCGACGAACCTCTTACCCGCGCTCTCGCCGAACTATCGCAGACTTCCGAAGCGGATTTGATCGCGAATCGCTACGAGAAATTTCGCCGCATGGGCGAATGCTTCACCCCCGCAACTCCCGCCACCTAGAATCTTCGTTTTTCGAGTGCGGCGCCTGCCTACCGCAGGCAGGGCTCGACGCCGCTTTGCGTTCGTAGCACCAGCACAAGCTAGCCCCTGAGCGTTTTTGCGTGGCACAGTCCTTCACCCTGACGCCGGGTGCCCCATGCTCGTTTTGTGAGCGTGGGGCTTTTTCTTTTGGAGTGCAGCGCCTGCCTGCCGCAGGCAGGGCTCGACGCCGCTTTGCCTTCGTAGCACCAGCACAAGCTCACCCCGCGTCTCGTGGCATAGGGCTCACCCCCTGCGCGTTTTTGCGTGGCACAGGCCCGACTGCCGCGGGAAGTTTCAGCCTGTTCGCCTTTATGTGGCGCAGGCCTGCCTGCCGCAGGCAGGCTTTAGCTTGCGTGCCTTTGCCTTTGCCTCCTATTTGTAGAGGCAAGGCTTGCCATGCCCTGCGACGCGCAGAACCGCGCCTCTGCCTGTTCAAAAAAATCGACCCGTGTCATTCCGAGGAGCCATGCGACGAGGAATCTGCTTTTGTATCTCGTCTGCGTGGCACAGGCGTGCCCGCCGTCGCGCGCTTCAGCCTGTCTGCCTTTGCCTTTCTTCGCAGGGGCGGTGTTTACTTCGCCCCGTCGGCGCACGCGCCGACTCTTCGTTTTCAGGAAGCTTCAGCCTGTACGCCTCTATGTGGCGCAGGCTTTAGCCTGCGTGCCTTTGCCTTTCGCCTCCTACTTGTAGAGGCAGGGCTTGCCCTGCGACGCGCAGAGCCGCGCCTCTACCTGTTCAAAAAACTCGACCCGTGTCATTCCGAGGAGCCATGCGACGAGGAATCTGCTTTTGTATCTCGTCTGCATGGCACAGCTTGCCCGCCGTGGCGCGCCTCAGCCCGTCTGCCTTTGCCTTTGTAGAGGCGGGATTCATCCCGCCCGTCGGCGCACGCGCCGACTCTTCGTTTTTTGCAGTGCGGCGCCTGCCCTGCCGCAGGCAGGGATCTGCTTTGCGCCTTTGGAAACTCCGCCTTGCTGGCGTCGCCGTTTGAAACCTTTTGCGCCGGCGAATCGTATCCGTCTCTAGCGGATGCTTTTCGTCTCGAGGGCATCGCATCGCGTGAAGAGTTATCCCTACGATTCTAAGGAGGTCACCATGTTCTGCGATCAATGCGGAAGGGAATCGTCATCCGATGCGCGCTTCTGCTGCAATTGTGGCCGAACTCTGCCTGCGGCATACCGAACCGTCCCAGCTGCGGGAGCGCCGCCCATGTATGTCAGCCCCATTCCAGCCAGCCGCGTCAATTCGCATCTCCGCATCGTCGGCGTGCTTTGGTTGGTCTCCGGAATTCTTCAAGCGTTGGGTGTCGGCTGGCTGTGGTTTGTCGGCAGGATGGTCGTCCCGTCCATTCTGAAGGCGGTGACTCCCTCATTTCCCGCGGGCTCTCCGCTCGAACGAGTCATATTGAGCGCAATCGCCTTCGCGTCGGTGATCATCGTCGTTCAAGCCCTGCTTTCGTTTATTGCGGCCTGGGGATTGTTTGAACGTCAAAGCTGGGGACGCATTGTGGCCATCGTCGCGGCGGTGCTTTCTTTGTGGCGGATTCCCTTTGGCACCGCGCTGGGCGTTTACACGTTGTGGGTGCTCTTGCCCGCGTCGTCAGAAATGGAATACCGCAGCCTGGTTCGCGCCTAGCAGCACAAGCTTCAGCCTGTGTGCCTCCGCTTTCGCAAGGGTGCGGATTCATCCCCGCCCGTCCGCGGCGTCTGCGTGGCACAGGCTTCAGCCTGTGTGCCTTTGCTTTCGTAGGGGCGGCGTTAATCCCTGATGCCGGCACGAGCCTCGGTCAAGGCATTAAAAAGATAAGTTCTAGCCGTAATAGATTCTCGCTGTCATTCCGCCTGCCCTGAGCGCTTTCGGCGAAGGGAGGAGCAGCGGCGACGAGCCTGCCTGCCGCAGGCAGGGAATCTGCTTTTTCTTTCGAACAGACCGCGTTTGCCTGAACTTCTGGCGAGTCGCCTAAATTTTAGAGTGTGGTCTTTGCGGGTGCCCCATGCTCGTTTTGTGAGCGTGGGGCTTTTGCCACTTTGCCTTTGCTGTGGCACAGGCTTGCCCGCCGTGGCGGGCTTTAGCCTTTGTGCCTTTGTCTTTGTCGGGGGCGCGGATTTATCCCCGCCGTAAGCGCCCTCTGCACTCAGGGGTTTTAACCCCCTGAGGTCTGCACGATCCTCCGTCAACACATTTCCCCCGCGCCGCCACCCATTTGCGACTTGGACACCTTCGTGATTCTCACGGTTGCTCGCCGTTCTTCCGTGGCTTAGTGTGATGGCCATGGAACAAACCCACAAAAACGGTGCGGCGACTGCGATAGACTCGTCGGAAGTTTTTCGTCCATATGAGCGCTTGGTCGAAATCACGGTTCTGGGGAAAACTTTTCTCGTCCCGGAGCGAAATTCACTGCTGCGATGCTTCCAGTTCATCAGCCCGGAAACGATTCCCTATGGACGCTTCTGCTGGAACCAGGAATGCCAGTATTGCCGCGTGAGTTGTCAGCTCCCTGATGAAGATCAGCCCAAACCCATCTTGAGTTGCAAGTTCATGGTCTCCGCCGGAATGAATATCACGGAACTCTCTCCCGAGTTGCTCTTCTGCCTCAAGAACAAACTGGGCGCGTAGACGCGAGCTCGTCGGCGGAATTTACGGGCAATCGAGATTCAAGCTGATTGGCGACGGACAGTGCTGGGTCAGTTTGAATTTTCTTGGTCGTGACACACGGAGTTAAAATTCAAACTAACCCGCTACCCGACGGACGCTTGCCCGCGCGCCTCCCGCGTGTAATCCTTGTAACGTGAACCCTGTCAATCGGGGAATTCGCTGCGATGGTTGCGGAATTATTGCCACGCCCGAGCATTTGCGCCGCCGCGTGGAGCGTCTCGAACTCGCCACGCGCTTTCGGCCTATTCACATTGACACGCTGATTCTTTATCCCGCGCCGCCCGAGCGCCGCGAAGATTATTTCTACCGGCCCGCGCAGTCACACGACGAACGAAGTCCTTCTTCGCGCGCGTTCTTCGATGGCGTGTTGGCAGCAACGGGAATAAATCCTGACCACGGTAAGAGCGAAGAAGCGCTCCTGACTGAATTTCAGCGCGCGGGATTTTTCCTCACAGAATGTTGCGAATGTCCTGTGCAAGACGCCGCCACATGGAACTCAGATCTGGTTTCCCGCATGGCTCCGTCTGTACTCCGCCGCGTGCAATTCTCCTACAAGCCTAAGCACATACTTATTCTCTCCAGTGAACTGGCTCCCCTGATTCCCGTTTTTCGCCAGGCCGGATTGAGAGAAAACTTACTCCTGCGCGACGGCAAGCCCATCGATATTCCGGGTAGTGGGCCAGTTTGAATTTTCTTGATCGTGACACAAAGAGTCAAAATTCAAACTGACCCAATACCGATATTCCTGTTTTCACCGACCCCTCGGCCACTGTGAGATCTCGCACAGATTTAAGCGATCTTTTAAGTAAGAATCCATCGAGAAGCATTCCCGCGCCCGACTGATGCTTTACAATCGGTAGCGTGAGTGGCACAGGCTTCAGCCTGTGTGTGCCTTGTCCGCCCCACCTTTTTTTTGGAGGCAAGATAGAAAGAATTTCTCATTCCGAGGAACCACGAGACGAGAAGTCCGCTTTCGCTTTTGCTCTTGCGGGTGCCCCATCCTGTTTACCCTGCCTGTCCTGACGCAGGAAGGGACGAAGGAAGGGAGCGCTTTCTGTGAGGGTGGGGATTTTCTTCAGTGGTCGGCTCGCCTTTGTCATTCCGCTCGCCCTGAGCCTTGGCGAAGGGACGAGCCCGCCTGCCACAGGCAGGCCTCAGCCTGTGTGTCTTGTCTCGTCCCGCTTTTTTTTGTTTGTGGGCACGACAGAAAGAACTTGTCATTCCGAGGAGCCATGCGACGAGGAATCTGCTTTTTCTTGAGTCTTTGTGGGGCAGTCTTCAGCCTGTTGTGCCTTTGCCTTGGTCGGCCTACCACAGACCTTATCCCTGCGCCTGGCTCCGTAACCCAGCTTTTGTGACGCCCATCACTGAATGTGATAAACTGCGCTCTCATAATAATTAATGGGAGTCCTCGAATGAGCGCCCGAACGAAGTTTTCTGTCGGAGCCGTTATCATAGTTGGTGCTTTGGTGTGGCTGGGCTGGGTAGGAGCGTCACAAAGCAAGACCTACTACCACACCATTTCTGAATTGTCCGCGCTTCAGGGTTCCGCTCTGCATCAACGCATGCGCGTCAGCGGCAACGTCGTTGATGGATCCATTAAACATTTGCCGGGCCGCATCGATTTCACGCTCACTGAGGAAGGGAAAACGCTGCCCGTCAGCTACGTCGGAGATTCTCCGCTCCCGGATACGTTCAAAGGTGGCGCGCAGGCGCTGGCGGAAGGGAAGTTGATGCCCGACGGCCGCTTCGTTGCCGAACAGGTGCAAGCGAAGTGCGCCTCGAAGTATCAAGCGACACCGGGGCAGGGCGCAGCCATCCCGGCGAAATCAACCACCCAAGCAATGCCACAAAACGCCGCAGGTCCTCGCAGCTAATGGGAGCGAGCTAAGTCAGTGGATATCATCGGGTCCTTTGCGTTAATGCTGGCGCTTCTCGCCGCCGCCTACGCTTTTGTCGCCGGAATCATCGGCATCCGCACGCGCCATCCCCTCCTGATCAAAAGCGCCCGCAATGCGGGCATGGCCATCTTCCCTCTGGTTACCCTGGGCGTCGGCTGTCTCGTCACGCTCTTCTTCCAAAACAATTTTTCCATGGCCTACGTGGCCGAGCACAGCAATCGCGCTTTGCCCGCTTACTATAAATTCTCGGCGCTGTGGGCTGGGCAGGAAGGCTCGCTGCTTTTCTGGAGTTGGCTGCTTTCGATTTACGCTTTCATCGCGCTGTTCATCAATCGCAAGAAGCATCCTGAGTTGATGCCCTATGTCGGCGTGATTCTCGGCGGCATCCAGCTTTTCTTCCTTGTGCTCAATAATTTTGTCGCCAGTCCATTTGCTTTGGTGGGAACTATCGGAGCGGCTGGCGCGATGCACGTGGTCACTTTGCCAGACGGCAGTGGATTAACTCCGCTCTTGCAGTACGCCGAGATGGACATCCATCCTCCCATGCTTTATTTGGGCTACACCGGATGCACGGTGCCGTTTGCGTTTGCGCTGGGAGCGTTGCTCGGCCGCTATCCCGGCGAAAAATGGATTCACATCACGCGCCGCTGGATGATGGTCGGCTGGGCGTTTCTCGGCGTCGGCATTTTGCTCGGAGGTCACTGGGCGTATCAAGTGCTCGGTTGGGGCGGCTATTGGGCGTGGGATCCTGTCGAGAACGCATCGCTCTTGCCCTGGATCTCCGCCACGGCTTTTCTGCATTCCGTGATGATGCAGGAAAAGCGCGGCATGATGCGCGTCTGGAACGTCTGGCTCGTCTTCATCACATACATGCTCAGCATTCTGGGCACAACGCTCACGCGCTCCGGAATCGTCAGCTCGGTCCACGCCTTCGCGCAATCCTCCATCGGTTCGTGGTTTGTTTCCTTCCTCGCGCTCATCTTCGTCGTTTGCTTCGTCGCCTACTGGAAGAATCGAGACTATCTGCGCACCGACAATCAGCTCGACTCCGTCATCTCGCGCGAATCCAGTTTCCTCTTCAACAATTTGATTCTGCTCGCCGCGTGCTTCGCCGTGCTTTGGGGAACGCTTTTTCCGGTCTTTTCGGAGTGGTTTCAAGGCAGCAAAATCACCGTCGGCCCGCCCTTTTTTAACAAGGTGAATATACCGATCGCCTTGTTTTTGCTTTTCCTGACGGGAGTAGGCCCGCTGCTCGCCTGGCGGCGAACTTCATTGTCGAGTCTGAAGCGCAATTTTGCGTGGCCGCTGGGAACCGCGCTCGTCGCTGGCGCGATTGCCTTCGCATTCGGCTACCGGCATTTCTACGCGCTCGTTTGTCTGATTCTCGCGGTCTTTGTGTCGCTCACGATATTTTCTGAATTCTTTCGCGGCGCGCGAGTGCTCTCGGCCCGCAGCGGCGACAACATTTTTGCTTCCGTCGGCCAGTTGACCATGCGCAACACGCGCCGCTACGGCGGCTACATTGTCCACTTCGCCATCGTCCTGATTTTCATTGGCATTTCCGGCCAGGCGTTCAATCAAGACATACAGAAGAAAATGTCCGTCGGCTCTCAGTTGGCCATCGGCCCTTACACGCTCCTCTGCCAGAATTTCGATGCCACGTCGAACAGCAATTACACGGCGGAACGCGCCACGATCGAAGTTTTCCAGGGCGATCGCTCGGTCATGATGCTCTATCCCGAGCGCCGTTTTTATCTCGCGAGTCAAGTCACGCAGACAGTTGTCGCGATTCATTCCTCGCTCGCTCGCGACCTTTATGTGGTCTACGCGGGCCGCAGCCCGGACAGCAACGATCCAGTAATTCATGTGTACCTGAATCCGCTGGTGCGCTGGATCTGGTTGGGCGGCCTTGTCCTTGTGCTCGGCACCATTTTGGCGCTGCTCCCGAATCGCCAGCCGCAAATCGTGTTGCAAGCCGCGCGCGAACCCGCAGGCGCGAAACCCTTCGCCGCGCCCGCGCCTGCGCAGCGCCACGGCGATGACTAACGTGCCGCACAAACTCGACGGTTGTCATTCCGCTCCTTCTGAGCCTTGGCGAAGGGAGCAGTTTACCCGTCGCCGGCAAGCCATGGGACGCGAAGTCTGCTTTCGCTTTTGCCTTTGCGGGTGCCCCATCCTGAGCGCTTTCTGCGAAGGGTGGGGATTTTCTTCAATGGTCGGCTCGCGGTTGTCGTTCCGAGGAGCTGGCCTGCCGCAGGCAGGGAATCTGCTTCTTCTTTGAGTTTTTGTGATGACACGGTTTCACCCTATGTGCCTTTGCTTTTGTAGGGGCGGGGTTAACCCCGCCCGTCGGCGCAACGCGCCGAGCTTTCGTTTTTGGCTGGCGAAAAATTAAGCTGTCATTCCGAGGAGCCATGCGACGAGGAATCTGCTTCTTTTTTGGGTTTTTGTGATGGCACGGCTTCAACCCCGGTGTGCCTTTGCCTTTCGTAGGGGCGGGGTTTACCCCGCCCGTCGGCGCAACGCGCCGCGCTTTCGTTTTTTGGAGTGCGGCGGCTCGACGCCGCTTTGTTTTTGTAGCACGAGCACAAACCTGAGCCCTGGGCCTTGTGGCATGGGCTTCGCCCTGAAGGGAATTTGCTTTTAGTGCTAAGGTTGCAGAACGCCAGACGACGATGACGATGAAGACGCACACAAACACGGCACGCCATTCAACCCGTCGCGCATTCCTTTTCCTTTTCGCACTCGCCCTCGTTTTCTTTTTGCCCAACTCGCTCTCCGCCCAAAACCCGCTCGACGGCGCAGGCGCAACAAAACTCGGCAACCGCGTCATGTGCATGTGCGGCGGCTGCAACGACACGGCCGCGAAGTGCAATCACATGGGCGGCAACTTCTCCGGTCCTTGCGAAACCGCCCAGGCCGAACTAAAAGAATTGAACGATCGCGTCGGCCAGGGCAAGTCCGACGATCTGGTCTTGCAGAGCTTCGTGCAGGAATATGGCCCGACGGTGCTGATTTCTCCGCCGGCAACAGGTTTCGATCTTTGGGCCTGGCTGATGCCCGTGCTCGCGCCGCTGATCGGCATCGCGCTGGTGTGGATGGTCGTCGCGCGATGGCGCCGAAAACTGGCGGTCGCTGGAGGACCACCGATCTCCCCGGAACTTTTGGCGCGCGCACGAAACGACATAAACCGCCACGCCGATGAATAATCGCGCGACGCATGCACGCGAAGGCGAGGCGCGTAATAAGGCGTCTTTAGCCTTTGTAGGGCCCGATCGGATTTATCGGGCCGCTGGTGTTCACAATGACTGAGCTGAGTCTCACAATCGCGCTGCGTCAGG
>DASYYI010000089.1:0-9663 GCA_035933995.1 Candidatus Acidiferrales bacterium
TTTCTCTTTTTTCAGTTTAGCCGTTTCCGCTTTGGCGTCGACTGGCTCGCCTTCAAACTGAATTCGCAAATCGAATTGCGATGTGGAACGCACCGCTCCCTCGCCGCTCTTGAGTTTTCCTGAGTGGATGTTCAGCGCCGAAAGACTGCCCAGTCGCAGAATTACGTCGAGATTCTCCGCCGCACGATTGCGCACTTCCGAATCCTGCGACGCAAAATCAGCCCCTACCTTCTTTTTTGTATCAAGTTTTATTTCCGCGCGTATATTTCGTGCCGCCACCACGATCTCCTGTACCAACGCAACGCTCCGCTCCGCTTCTGGATTCCGCCACCGCGCATGGGCCGCTGGGAAGCTTTGCAGCGAAATGGACTTCGCATCTGCCTTATGCGGCAGCCGGTGCCACAGTTCCTCGGTGATAAATGGCATAAACGGATGCAGCAGACGCAGCGCGTATTCGAATGTTGCAAACAAATTCCGCCATGTCGCAATTGCATCCTCCCGATTCTCTGATGCAAGTTGCGGCTTCAGCCATTCGATATACCAATCGCAGAAATCGCCCCAAAAAAAGTGGTAGATAACGTGCGCCGCTTCGTGGAAATGGAAATTCTCCAGCGCATCGTTCATCTGCGCCGTCACCGCCGCGAGCCGCGAGAAAATCCACTGGTGCGGCAGCGAATCGCGAGTCGGATACGGAGCCTTGGCGCGAACCTCCGGCGCAGCCAATTCGTCGAGCGTCACTCCAGCTGCCTCAATTTTCTCCAAATTGAAAAACAAAAATCGCGCCGCGTTCCAAATCTTATTCGCAAACGCGCGATAGCTCAAAATGCGCTCTTCGCTCAGCGCGATGTCCGTCCCAGGGGCTGCGGCCACGGTCAACGCGAATCGCAGCGCGTCCGTCCCGTACTTCTCGATAATTTCCAGCGGATCGACTACGTTTCCGCGCGTTTTCGACATCTTTATTCCGTGAGGGTCGCGAACAATCCCATGTAAATAGAGTTGCCGGAAGGGAATTCGGTCTTCGTTTTTCGTGCGTGGCGCCAGATGCAGGTCGAGCATCACCATCCGCGCGTCCCAGAAGAAAAGAATGTCGTATCCGCTGATCAGCAAACTCGTGGGATAAAATGTTCGCAAATCTTCCGTGTCGTCTGGCCAGCCCAATGTTGACAATGGCCACAGGCCTGAACTGAACCAGGTGTCGAGCACATCCGGATCCTGCGTTAGTTTCCCGCTGCCACACTTTTCGCATTTCTCCGGCCCGCTCGCGATCTGCGCGCGTCCATCCACCACTTCAACGCGCGAATCTTTTGCCGGCGTCATCGCGCCGCAATCGCCGCAATGCCAAATGGGAATGCGATGGCCCCACCACAATTGCCGCGAAATGCACCAATCGCGAATATTCGTCAGCCAGTCGAGAAAAATCTTCTTCTGATTGTCCGGCACGATTGAAAGCAGGCCGTCCTCGACGATCTGAACACCCGGCGCAGCCAATGGCTTCATCTTGCAGAACCATTGCACGGAAAGTCTGGGCTCGACGATCGTTTTGCAGCGGTCGCACAGACCAACGGACATCGCGTGGTTCGTCACGCGTTCGAGCAGGCCCTGCGCCTTCAGGTCCTCCACGATTGTTTCTCGCGCCGCGAACCGATCCATTCCCGCGTACGCGCCTGCCGCGGCGCTCATGTGCCCGTCCGGAGTCATCACGTCAATTTCCGCCAGCTTGTGCCGCTGGCCCATCGCGAAATCGTTCGGGTCGTGTGCGGGAGTCACTTTCACCGCGCCCGTGCCGAATTCGCGATCCACAAAATCATCGGCAATGATTGGGATTTCGCGATTCATCAGCGGCAGCACCGCCATCTTCCCGATCAAGTGTTTATAGCGTTCGCCATCCGGATGAACGGCGACAGCAGTATCGCCCAGCATTGTCTCCGGCCGCGTCGTCGCAACCGTTATCGTCTCGCGCGAACCTGGGATGGGATAACGAATGAACCACAATTTCCCTTCGCGCTGTTCGTGCACCGTTTCCAGGTCGCTCAGCGCCGTCTGGCAACGCGGGCACCAATTCACCATGTAGCGTCCGCGATAAATCAACCCTTCGCGATAGAGCCGCAGAAACGCTTCCATCACGGCTCGATAGAGTGGCGGGTCGAGCGTGAATTTTTCGCGCGTCCAATCGCACGAAACTCCCAAGCGAATCATTTGCTTCTTGATGTTTCCGCCACTCTCCGTTTTCCATTGCCAGACGCGCCGCTCGAATTCTTCTCGCCCGATCTGCTCGCGTTTCAGCCCTTCCTTCGCAAGCTGTCGCTCCACCACCACTTGCGTGGCAATGCCCGCGTGATCCATTCCCGGAAGCCAAAGAGTTTTGTTGCCGCGCATGCGGTGCCAGCGCGCCACGATGTCAATCTGCGTGTGCTCCAGCATGTGACCGATGTGGATCGAGCCCGTAACGTTCGGCGGCGGCAAAACGATCGAAAACATTTTGCCCGCGCCCTTCGCGTCGGCGTGGTAAAGCTTCTCGTCGAACCAGGTCTGCGCCCAGCGCCGCTCGATTTCTTGAGGTTCGTATGCTTTGGGGATTTCGCTTGCCATTGTGATCCGCGCTTAACGGCTTCGCCGCGTCCCTGCGCGTTTTTTGGAGACGCGTGAAACCACCAACTATACGAGGCAATCGTGGCGTGCGTCAAATAGAGGCGAGTCAATCGGGAAAGTTGCGGAGTTACTTCTTATCGCGTTCGCGATTCAGGATTTCCTCGACCAGGGGACGGAGAACTCCGCTGGAGAGGGCTTCGTGGATTTGAGGCTGCAGCTTTTCCAGCAGCTTCGCCACGACATTGTCAATCGCAGCCGCATCCATTTTGGGGTTCTTGCCGGCCGCAGCGGACACCTCTTCGGAAATGGCTTGCTCCGTTGATGCCGCATGCGTCGTTTCCATCACCGGCTCGCGAGACTCTTCGGGAATTTCTGCGTGCGTCGAAGACTCGGGAGCAGAAATTTCCACCGCCGGTGCTTCGTAATGTCCTTGGGATGGCGCGCTATCCGATTCCGCTAACGCAGCGCTGATATCCTCGACCGTGTACGACGGTGCAGCATCGGACGTTTCTTCCAAGACAATATCCGCGGAAGTCGTCTCTTCCGGCGTTTGCGACGCCGGGGAAGAAGACTCCATGGGTGCCGGGAAGGGAATCACTTCCGCGGGCGGCGCGGGCCACTCCGTTTGCTGCGCGCCATGCTCTGGCTCCGGAGCATTCTGTTGCGGCGCCACTTCGCGCGACGCGTAATTCGGCGCATCTTCCTTTTCTGTGATTGCGAACTTATTCGCCGCCCCGTTCGAAGGTTCGCTCGAAACCGGGCTTGCGGTTGCCTCTTCCTGCAGGGGAGCCGCGGCTTCTTCCACATCCGGCTCAGCCGGTTTGGACTCCGCGATTCCCATCATGTCTATCCACTTGGTTCGCGCGCCCGTTGAACTCGACTCGATTTTCTCGGGGACGTTCGCGCCGCTAAACGGCACGTGCACCTTCGAGTGAACGCTTGTTTCGAGTGTCTCCGAGTCATCCAGCGTCATTTTTCCGCTGGCGAGTTTTTCGACCATGCTTGCGGACTCGGATGCCGGAATTTCATACTCCATGGTCTTGCGCCGCCGCATCCATTCGCTTGCCGGCTCTTCGTCATCATCCCCTTCTTCAACGTGCTTTGCTTCTGGAGTGGCGACAGGCTCGAAATCCCTTGAGGCCGTGGTGCCAAATGCAAATTCCGGCGGGACGCCCTCTGGCTCCTCGAATTCCGGAATGGGCGGACGAGGTTTCGGCATCCATGCCGGCGGCTCGGGAATTTCTTCTCTCGGAGGCGCTGGCGGCACGACGACCGGCTCGATCTTCGGCAGGAACGAAGTGACCATCGCGACCAGCGGGTCAGGCGGCACAAACGGTTTTTTCAACACGCCGTTCGCTCCCACCCGATGCGCTTCTTTTTCATCCAGCGGGTCGAATGCGCCGACCAGCAAAATTACGGGAATGTGCGCGAATTGTGAGTCTTGCTTAACGAACTCGCAGACTTCATAACCATTTCGCACCGGCATAAATACGTCGGCCAGCACGATGTCGGGGCGCACTTCAGGTATCTTCCGGCAGGCGGCCTCTCCATTGCCTACCGCGACCACACGCATGCCTTTCTCCTCAAAGACGAGCGACACCATCTTCTGAATGTTGCTGTTGTCGTCCGCGACTAGAATTGTGGGCAACGTCTATACCTCAGGCACGCTTCCGCCGTGTGGGCAGGAGGCGCCGTTCCTGCCACTATTGGAGCATCCGTGCGGAAAGGCGTCAACGGCTTCGAGCGAAGCGCGTGCCGCAGAAGTGACGTACGGTTTCAAGGGCGCATCCGTCTTGTGGCGTAGGGCCTTTTCCTCACTGTTGCGCTGACAGATTCAACTCGCTTGCGGTCACTATCGCCTGTCGGTTCCGGAAGCGACCAATGCTGGCAATGGGCGAACTTCGCGCTCGACTTTTCTCTCCTCGCGGTCGCGCGCAATTTCCAAATCGTAGCGCGTCTGAAGATTGAGCCAAAACTCAGGTGTCGTACGGAACAGGCGCCCCAAACGCAGCGCTGTGTCGGATGTGACGGCTCGCCGCCGGTGAACGATCTCCGCCATTCGCGTCACCGGAACGCGCAGTTCAAGCGCCAAGCGATTCACGCTCAGGCCCAGCGGCCGCATGAATTCCTCGCGCAGTATCTCGCCGGGATGAACCGGCTTCAGTTTCGTAGGCATTCTTTCCCGTCCTTAGTGGTAATCAGCAATTTCGACTTCATATGCGTCGCCGTTTCGCCAGACGAAGCAGAGGGCGCCACTGGTCGTTGATCCGAATGCTGTGTTGACCTTGCCGGTCGCCGCGCAGCGCCTCAAGACGGTTGCCCGGCGGCGAGGCCAAGTCTTGTAGTGTCTCGGCGGCATCCAGCATCGCTAGCTTTCGCTGCGCCGATTGCTCGATACTCTGGAATTTCCCCACTCGCTCTCTATTAAAGATGCGCTCCGTGAGCGGCGAGCGAAACGACTTGATCACTCGCCAATCGTATAACGCGTGGCGTTACATGTCAAGAGGTAAAGCTACTTCCGGTGAAAAACGTTCTTGCGGATGTCCGGCCAGAATTCCTGGAAGACGTGGTTGAGGACAGCGGATTCCATCTGCACTCCGAAGTTCACGGCGGTTTGACTGAGGCCGCGCTCCTGTGGCGGGTAATAGGCGTTGGACAAGCCAGCTTCCAGTGCGTTGCCCCCAACCTCGGACCAGTTAAAGGCCTTGCCTCCAGAATCCGTCTTCGTGACGAAAGCACAGGATATCGCGTAGGCCGTTCGGTGAAAAAAGCCCCCCTTACCCAGAGTGTAATAGCGCGGGTCCTCGTGCGTGATCGTCGGGACAATGGCCTCGGTGAAAAAAGTTCCCGACACTCCGTCGGTGAAGTTGCGCCAATAATAGCGTCCGTAACCCGCGGCTCCGTGCCCCAATTCCGGATCGGAATTCAAGAGCATGGCCTGTCCGGCCAGGATTCCGGCCCAGGTATACGACGAGTAATCGATGACGCTGTCCTCCGAGGCGAGCATGAATTTCTGGCGCGTGGTCATGGGTGGGAGCTGCGTGTTGGCGTTCACCGCCCCAAAATTGGGGACGACCCCGAACATACGCTTGCTCTGCGTAGCCTGGGTATCGTCTTTCTCTTTCTTTTTGTCTTGGGGCGCCGGTTTGCTTGGTGATGCGGGGTTTTGGCTTTGCTGGGGAGGATTCGCTGGTTGCGTAGACTGTGTTTGGGACCACGTCACGGGGGGCGAGAAAAGAACGACGAAAAAAATGGCGAGAACTGAAACGGACTTTATGATATCGAACGAGGTTTTTCTTCGAATCAGGCGCAAGGTGGACCTACCTCAAGCCTGCGCACTCTCAGTGCTCCACCAATGCACACGGGGATCAGAATACTGGCCGAACACGATGGTTGCTCAAGCGGTAGAGAATGGGTCGCCAATCCGGATCCTGTCCGTTTACCAAGGGATGAGCTTTTTCAGGCCTTTTTTGTGCTTGCTGGTGGATTCTTTGCTTTTGTCGATTTTTTTCTTGGCGGCGGGTTTTTGTGCGCCCGTCGCAGACTGCGGATCGGTCCCGCTGGCTGGGGTTGACGTTGCGGTGCTGGTACCTGACGTGCCGCTGTCACTGGCGGTCGGCGGCGTAGCGCTGGTGCTCGCTGGCGGCGGCACGGCGTCCGTGGCCGGAGGCGCGGACGTAGATGTACTCGACGAAGTGCCGGCTGGGTCAGTCGGCGACGCAGTGCCGCTCGAACTACTGGTAGGCGGAGGTGTTGACGATTCGGGTGAAACGGCCTGGATGCTCATGTTCTGCTGTGTAGACCCGGCGCTGCCCGCATCAATCCCCGAGTCCGACGCGGAAGCCGCACCCGGTGACGAACCCATTTCTCCCGGAGGATTCAAATCCGGCTGACCCGTATGTGCCGCCATTGCCACGTTCGGATTGCTTTTCATCACGCCCATGGCGCGATGAACAAGTCCCGGGTGATCATGGGCGAACTTCTCTTCGTATTTTGCGCGCGCGAGCGCATCGGGATCCGGCGGCGGAATTTTCACGCTATCTTCCGTCAATCGCCGCTTCGCTTCGGGCGCGAGCGATGAGAGGGGGTACTCCTTCACAATCTGCACATACTCGTTGTCCGCCTGAGCCCGCCACCGAGCGCGCTCTTGCTCATTTTTCGAGCCCATGGCCGCTCGGCGGAAAACATCTCCCAGCATCCAGTGCGCGCGATCCGCCTGGCTGAACAGAGGATAGCGAGTTACGACTTCAACCAAGCGCGCCGCGGACGCGCGGTAATCACCCTTCACATAGTAAAAGCGCGCGACTTCGAAATCGCCGTCACCCAGCACTTCCTGCACCTCGCGCAGACGCTGATCCGCCTGCGGTACCAGCGGACTCTTCGGATACTTCAACAAGAATGTTTGGAATTCCTGCTCCGCAAGCCGCGCCTGCGTTGCATCGCGGTCCGGCTTTTCCATCATGCGGTAATGCGCCATGGCGATTTGCATCTGGGCGTAGGCGGCCTCCGGAAGGAACGGGAAAAAGGTTTCGAAGTCCTTGTATTCGGCGACCGCTTGCGTCAACCCCTCGGTGCCGCCCTCTTTGTAATAGGAGTCGGCCACGGCCAGCTTTGCTTTGGCAAGATACTCGCTGTCCGGGTAACTGTTGATGAGGGTTTGCAGGCTTAGACGCGATTCCGTGTAGCGGCCGTGATTGTAATCATTCAGCGCGCGGTCGTAGAGAATCTTGTCAGGTTCGGCGTTCGTATCGGGAGTTTTCGCGGCGGTCTTTTTGTGTCCGGAAAAAAGACATCCTGCCGGAATGAAAGATACGAGAAGCGCAAACGCAAGCCAGAAGGAAGGTCGTTTCGTTATACTTTTCATCACACCCTTTGCGAGATCGCGTCGCTGGCGTACTGCTTCATTTGCCGAACGGCAGCGCCCGGATCCTTGGTATGGAAAATTGAAGTGCCCGCCACCAACGTATCAGCGCCGGCGGTTACAAGTTCCGCTGTATTTTCCAGCGTGACTCCCCCATCCACTCCAATTCGGAAGCCGTAATCATAGCGTGAGCGTATATCCCGCAACTCTCGAATCTTGTCAACCGTTTGAGGAATGAATTTCTGGCCCCCGAATCCAGGATTCACAGTCATCACCAGTACTGTTTCCACCCGGTCCAGCACTTCCTTCAACGTCGTCACGGGAGTGGCCGGATTGAGTGCCACGCCCGCTTCGCAATTCTGTTCGTGAATCGAAGCGATCACGCGGTCGAGGTGCACTGTCGCTTCTTGGTGAACCAAAATCCGATGTGCTCCGGCCCTGGCGAATGCCTCGACGAAGTCCCCTGGCCGTTCAATCATCAGATGCACATCAAGCGGCAGGCGGGTTGCCTTGCTCAATGACGCCACAATGGGCACGCCGATGGAAATATTGGGTACAAAGTGGCCGTCCATCACGTCCACGTGAATCACGGCGGCGCCGGCGGATTCGACCGCGCGCACCTGCTCTCCCAAAACGGCGAAGTTCGCCGCCAAAATGGACGGTGCGATTTCGAGCGGACGGCGGGTCATAAAATCCACAGGAATTGTAACACAGCCGCAGCCGCGCTTATTGCGCTACTTGCAGTTCGACGCTTGCGCCAGGCTCGATCCGCGCGCCGCGCTGCGGAAGTTGAGACGTCACCGTTCCTGGCGGCCGGCCTGTCAGCGGCAGTGGCGTGATTTTGGACACTTTTAATCCAGCGGCGGATAATTGTTGTTGGGCTTCCGCGAGAGGCAGACCCTCGAAGCCCGGCATCACGTAAGCAGGCGGTTGCGGCCCCAAAGAAACCAGCATATCAACGTGCGGACTGCTCGCATTGGTTGAGCCAGCCGGCGGATCCTGTTGCAGGATGATGTCCGGCGGGAATTCCGGCAGATGAGCGCTGGACACTTCGCCGGTTTGCAGGCCGCCGCTCAATAACTCAATTTGCGCGGCCCGCAAGCTGCGGTCGTCGAGTTGCGGGATTGTTACTGTCTGCTGGCCAAGGCTTACAACCACGTGAACCAATTCGCCCACTTTGAGAGGCGTTCCCGCGGAAGGGCTTTGGCGCGCGACAACGCCCGGAGGCAGGCTGCTGTAGACACGATCTTCGACTCTAAGGTGAAGGCCGCGCGCCTCGAGTTCTTTCTGAGCTGGCGAAAGCGCCATGCGAGTCAGATCGGGCGTCACGATTTCGCGCCCCTGAATGGCGAAACGCATAGTCAGGATCGCGCTCAGAAAGGCCACAGACGCCAGCACGAAAGTCAGCAGCGCCATTCGTCCGACCCATTCGCTTCGTTCTCGGAATCCCAAGTGTCGCCTCGGCAGCAACGACACTAACATCTGCATGGGTTGGTTTCAACGCCGGGAAGAATGCGCGTTACCGGCGGGCCAACACCGCTGCAAAAAATCCGTCCGTGAAGTGAAGTGGAGGGAACGTCCGAAACGCGCCGTTGCTGTCAACCAGCGTTTCGGCGCAGACTCCTTCAACGAGCGCGTCGGCGGGGATTTCTGCACGAATCGCACGGAATTGCGGATGCGCGTGTAACACTTCGCTCACCACGCCTTCATTCTCCTCGGGCTCGAGCGAGCATGTCGAATACACGAGCTGCCCCTCGGGTGCAAGGCACTCCAGCGCGGAATGGAGGAGCATCACCTGGCGCGAGTGCAGTTCGGCCAGATCGGTCGACTTCAGCTTCCAGCGAATTTCAGGGTTGCGCGACAACGTGCCCGTGCCGGAGCACGGCGCATCCACCAAAATGCGGTCGAATGTAGCGCGGAAGGGAAGTGGCGCCGTTCCGTCCAAAGCAATCATCTTCACATTTGACACGTGCGCGTGCGCGAGCCTTTCGCGCATCGCGCGCAGGCGATTTTCGCGGCGATCCGCCGCAACAACCAAACTAGTCGGCCCGGCTTTCTGCGCCAAGACGATGGTCTTGCCCCCCGGCGCGGCGCATACATCGAGAACTGATTCTCCGGCTTTCACGTGCAGCAGCAGCGGAATGATCTGCGAAGCTTCGTCCTGAAAACTGATCCATCCATTCTCGAACGCTGTCGTCTTTGCCACATCCCCG
>DASYYI010000109.1:0-20886 GCA_035933995.1 Candidatus Acidiferrales bacterium
AGGAGGCGTGATGAAACTCGACTTACTGGCGATTGCGGCGCATCCGGATGACGTGGAGTTGACCTGCGGCGGGACGCTGATCAAGATGGCGCAGCAGGGCTACAAGACCGGCGTCCTTGATCTGACGCGCGGTGAAATGGGAACGCGGGGGAACGCGGAAACTCGTTTGCACGAAGCCGCGCGAGCGGCGCGAATTATGGGCGTGAAGATGCGCGCAAATTTAGGATTGCCGGATGCGCACCTGGAAGTGAATGAACGCCACAAGCTGGCCGTCGCGGCGAAAATTCGCGAATGGCAGCCGCATGCCGTGATTCTGCCTTATTGGGAAGGCCGTCACCCGGACCATTACAACGCGGCGCGGCTGGGATATGAGGCATGTTTTCTTGCGGGACTGAAACGGTTGGGGATTCCGGGAGAAGCATTCCGGCCATTCAAGATTCTGTACTCGACGACGTACGATGAAACGGTGAGACCGACGTTCGCCGTAGACATCACCGAGCAATTCGACAAACGGCGTCAGGCGATTCTCGCTTACGAGTCCCAGTTCAGTCCGCCGAAACACCAACGTAAATCAAAAGTGCATGTGCCACTCGACGAGCTTGAGAATCGCGTGAATTTGACGTCGCGATATTACGGGCGAATGATCGGCGTGAAATATGCGGAGCCGTTTTTGGTGCGGGAAATCATGCAAGTAGATGATGTGATCAAAATGCCCGTGAGGTCAGTATAAAGAAGCAGTCTTGCTCAGAATTCTTCGGATTCCTGGGCGAATCGGAAGCCCGGAAGAGTCGGCGATGCGCCAGCGTGGCCGACCCTGATCCGCAGAGGAGCATCGGTTTCGGAGCCCGCTTTGCGCAGAACGGCAAATGTGGCCAGGGCCTCGTTATAAACCTTCGTAACCAGGTAGGAGTCGCCAGAGTCTTCCTTTTTCCATACCTGACCGACCTGTATTTTCTTGATGGGCATGCCGGGAATCTAGGGCAGAAACCACTTTAAACATAATAGCCGGCAGCGTCAATAGGAGCGAGGTGCTGGCAGTGGGTCAGTAATCGGACGGGGAACAGAGTCCAAAGAGAGTGTAAAAAACACTCGTCCGAGCCAGGACGCGCGAGGGCGAAGTACTACTGCCCGTCATCGTATCGTATAGAACATGAAAGCTTTAACTTGAACTCCCGGCAGCGGCTGTCCGCGTGCTACTAGTCTGTGAAGGAATGCGCAGCCAACCGCGCATACCTAAAAATCCATCTAAATTTGGAAAGCGACCTAACCCTAACAATGATGAAAGCCACGCGTATCGCAGTCATGGTCATGACGATTCCTGCAGCTACCATGCTTCTTGCCGCACGACTCGGCGCGCAGTCAAATCCCAGTTCGACTTCGAGTTCAGCGTCGAACAATACCTCGGCATCCGCGCAAGTGACTCCGGCAGGCAATTTCGCACATCATTATCTCTGGACCGAGGAATTCGACGGCAGCACAAACTCTGAAGGACAGGTAATGTCTCTCGACTCAACGGTCGGCTATGTTTTCTCGCGGCATTTCGGCGTTGATGCCGGCATCCCCATTTATTTTGTTCGAGGGACCTCCACGACGTCGACGGGCGGCACCACGACCACTTCGAATAACGGCCTCGGCGATGCCTATTTGCAGCTTCGCCTGGGGTTCGCAAACCCCGCGCTGAATTACAAAACCGTCCTCACGGGTACGGCGCCGACGGGCAGCGCCTCGGCCGGGCTTTCCACGGGGCACGCAACCTACGATTGGACGAATCATTTCGACCATCATTTCGGCCGCCTGATTCCCTTTGCGGAGGCGGGCGTTGGCAATTCGATCCCCGAAACTTTCGTTTTCAACCGGCCATTCAAATCCTACGGCCACGACGCGCATTTTCAGGCCGGCGCCGGATTTCAGATTGCCGACTGGCTTGGCGTGAACGCTTCCGCGTACGACATCGCACCGTGGGGGACGCAGACCATTTTCAGCCGGCTGGTTTCCAAGGGCGGCCCCCCCATTTCGGGCCACGGACGCGTGTTTGATCTGGCCAACCAGACGACTGGCAGTTCGAGCATCGCGGCTGACAACGGATTTAGCGGCGGCGTCGATGTCAGCCCCGGTTCGATTCTGGATTTCTCGGTGAGCTATAGCCACAGTATTCACTTTCAGCTCGATACGGTTTCATTTGGCGTCGGTGTGAATATGTCGGAGCTGTTGCGTCGCAATGGGCGCAGCTTCTAACTTGAATTCAATCGAGGAGGAACCAATGAAGAAACAACTCACGGCAGCACTGGCCGTTACCGCAGCCGCATTCTTGCTCGGCGTAATGCCCGCCGCAGCGCAAGGTCAGGGACAGCAGGGAGGCCATCCGGGCGCGGGTGCCGCCGCTTCACACGAGCCCATGGGCATGGGCAGCGCGATGAGCAACCATGGCTCAATGAAAGACACGAATAATTCCACGGCGCGCGGCCCTAAGACGCCCGATGAGCTGCTCACGCAGAACACAAAGCTCTCCTCAAATCTTGCGGCGCTGCTTCCCGCGGGTACGGACCTTCAATTAGCGGCGCAGGGATTTAAGAATCTTGGGCAATTCGTCGCTGCAGTCCACGTGTCGCACAATCTTGGCATCCCGTTCGCTTGCCTGAAGGCGGACATGACGGACACGGCTCCTGCGACAGGAGTGACCTGCCCGTCAGGTACCGGCACCGGACCAAAAGCGTTGAGCCTCGGTGCATCGATTCAGGCGCTCGATCCCACGATGACGAAGTCTGATGTCAAGAGCGCGACGAAGACGGCGACCCACCAGGCGAAGATCGACACCCATAGTTCCTAATCGATCTCAGCCGAATCACACCTTGCAGTCTCTCTTGGGGCCGCTCTTTTGGCGGCCCCAGCTTATATATGCTGCAATTCGATCAGGAATTCTGGCGGGACACGAGCGCGCCGGATAGGCCAAGAAACTCTTTTCAGCAAGGGGGCATCGAATCATTCACCGGCAAGAACCGGGAGCGGGTGTATAATCCCGGTATAGGCCAAGGGGGCACGAAAATGAAGAGAAGCTCCGCAAGTTTGGCAGCCTTCCTCCTGGCGATCGCCATGTCCGCACCCACCGCGCTCGCTCAGCAGCAACCTGACAAAGTGAAATCCGGCACGGAGTCCGACGTAAGCGCCGTGGGAAACCGCAAGGTGGGCCACGGCTGGGATATGTACTCGATCCAACGCGAAATCGCGCTTGGCAAGCAACTGTCACAGGAAGTCGAGAAGACTTCGAAACTGGTCAACGATCCCGTCATTGTCGCGTACGTGAACAAGGTGGGGCAGAACCTGGTGCGGAATTCGGACGCGCAGGTACCGTTCACGATCAAAGTGATCGACGACGAGCACATCAACGCTTTCGCCTTGCCGGGCGGATTTTTCTATGTCAATACGGGCGTGATTTTGCATGCGGATGAGGAAGCCGAACTTGCCGGCGTGATGGCGCATGAAATCGCGCACGTTGCGGCGCGGCATGCAACGCGCAACGCCACGAAGGGAAACATTATACAGATCGCTTCGATTCCACTGATTATGGCTCTGCCGGGAACGATGGTCGGTTACGGAATTTACGAAGGGTTGAACCTCGCCATTCCGATGACGTATTTGAAATTCACCCGCGATGCGGAACGCGAAGCCGATTACCTTGGACTCCAATACATGTACAAGGCAGGCTACGATCCAAACGCGTTCGTTGCCTTCTTCGAAAAAGTCGAAGCGGAAGAGAAAAAGCAGCCTGGAACGATCCCGAAGATTTTCGATTCGCACCCGCCAACACCGGATCGCGTCGTTGCGGCACAAAAAGAAATTTCCACGATTCTACCGGCGCGGCCCGAGTACATCGTCACGACATCGGAATTCGACCAAGTGAAACAGCGACTGATTCGTCTGGAATCTGGCGAGAAAATTCAGGAAGCTCGCGACGGCGGCGGAAGACCGTCGCTGCAAACCAAGGCGGAACAGAAACAGGCCAAGTCTCAGCAACAGCAGGGGCAGCAAGGTCAAGGAGATGACAACGCGCCCGTGCTGAAGCGCCGGCCCTAACGTTAGATTTCATCCTGAGAATTAACTCCGACGACGGCTCTTCTGTTCAGAGCCGTCGTTTTGTTTTTTTCCGCAAGGTGAATCCGATCGCACGTCAGATTTTGCAGCATACAACTCCGGTATAAACCGTACAGTTTCCCTACGCCGGATTCCTTACAGCTCCATGCAGCCTATTTCTGCAAAAAAAGATATGCGCTTGCGTAGTTACTACCAACCTATGCAAGCCATTGCAGACAACTTGGAGCGGAGTTACCGGAAAAAAATCGGCCGCCAAATTTGCAGAGTGAAAGGTGCCGACTTCGACTCCGTGATTCGCTGCTAGAAATGGATTTAGCTCGTGCGAGGAAACGGATTCCAATCGCCGCGGATTTGGCACGGCGCTTGCATGAAACAGCGTTGAGATTTTGTACAAAATCTCTCGAAGAGGAGACACTTTCAGATGTTCAAAGCAATTATGCATACCTTGTTAGCTGGTATTTGCCTGCTGGCCATTTCCTTGTTCGTGCCACGTGCAAATGCCGGAGCCATCGATTTCGCGTGTGGCGCTCCGGCAACCAATATGTGCACTGGCACGATCACGGGAGGCGGTGCGGCGGTTTCCACATCCGGTATCGGGCTGCAAAGCAACTTTGACGGTACCGACGCGTTCACATCCACGTTCACCACCAATAGTTCTGGCGTTGGCTCAATCTCAATCGTCGACACGGACGGCGACATGCTCTCCGGTAACATAGTCTCGACCACAATGAGCACCTTCGGCGGACACGAAACGCTGGTCTTCGATGTTAATTGGACCACGCTATCGGCTTCGGTTCAAAGCGCCTTGGGCACGACAGTCGGAATCGGCCAGTCAACGGTGCAATTCCTTCTCTCGAATGACACCGTTGTCAGCTCAGATTTCAGCGTAACTCCGGTAGCCCCGACGCCCGAACCGGCCAGCCTGCTGCTCCTCGGCACTGGACTTCTGGGAATAGGAGCGACTCTCCGCCGTCATCAGTTGCGCAAAGGTTAGCAGTAAAACTCCAACTCGGGTGGCGCGCCATTGCGTCCCCCGGACTGGTTCCCCAAAGACAGAACGCCTTCGTGAACCTCCGAATCGGAGCCAGCGAAGGCGTTCTGTTTTTTTGAATGGAATGAAAACGCGGGTAGACGAACGAAGTAGCGGTTCTTTAACGGCGATGTTCGGCGGCAAGATCGGCGACGCCCATGCGTTTTAGCGATTCCGAATAATAGCGGCGGTAAAGAATGTCCCATTCTTCGCTTCCTTCGAGAATTTCCTTCTTCTGTGAAGCGATCTTGGCGCGGACCTCGGTGTCGACTTGCTCTTCCTGCTTCAATAATTCCTGAAGGATGGTCACAATTTCCTGACGAATCGTGTCGCGATCCTCGATGAAATCCAAATCGTCAACGGTAACAAGAAAATCGATGATGCGGTGAGAGAGGCGAACCGTTTTTTCGCGGCTGAGTCGCATCAACGGAGGATCAGCTTCCTCTGGCGCGCGAGCTCGCCCTTCACTTTTTTGTACATCTCCTGATAGGACGCGCCTACTTTGCGCATTTCGTCATTGTGCTGGGCGAGAATGTCGCGGACTTCTTCGTTCAACCGGTCCTCCACTGTAAGTTCGTCAGCCATCGTCTGGCGCACGCGCTCCGCCAGAGCATCGGGGGCCTTCGTTTCGATCATTTGGCGCTCCACGAGGCGCTTGACCACTTCCTTGGACATGTAGCCGACATAGTCGCGCGACAGCAACATTCTTCGTGTCTCCGGATTACTTTCTCAGTTTACTTGTGGCGCTGCGCAAGGTCAAGCAAGCGCGGTTGACGCTCGCTTTCGCTTCGGATAGCATGTTACGGGCGGTTAGCTCAGCGGTTAGAGCATCCCGCTTACACCGGGAAGGTCGTGCGTTCAAATCGCACATCGCCCACCAGTGTCGAATCGTTGTAGATTCACTCCACGTAGGTTGCGGGGACGTAGTTCAGCCGGCTAGAACGCTGCCCTGTCACGGCAGAGGTCGCGGGTTCGAGTCCCGTCGTCCCCGCCATTCTTTCCAAAAGCATTCTTTCTACAAGAGTGATCGGACGTGACACCGAAAACTCCAAACCTCGACTCAACCAACAAAAGCTACTGCACTGTTGCGTTCCTTCCCACGACGGCGGGAGCGCGCCGCGACCTGAGTCGCACCTGCTAAAAACACATCAGACGGTGCATCCGCGCACGTCGACTGAAACCGTTGCCTCGCCCCCTGCCTGAAATATCCCTTGACACGTATATACTCCATAGAGTATATTATGAGAATGGAATCTGCATTCGAAATCATTGCGGAGCCGAACCGACGCGCGATATTGAGCCTGCTGGTCTCGTCACAACAGTCGGTGGGAGAGATCGAGCGTCAACTTCATATGCCGCAGCCGACCGTGTCAAAGCACCTACGCGTACTGCGCGACGCCGGTTTCGTGGAATCCACGGTGGACGCACAGCGCCGTATCTACCGGCTGAAACCTCAACCATTTCAGGATGTGGACGCCTGGCTGGCTCCGTTCCGCCGGTTCTGGTCCGCTCACGTAGACGCTCTGGAATGCCACCTCGACCACATGGAGCGATCAAGACGAACGAAAAGGAAGACTAAGGAGAAGACGGCGCGGCCCAAACCGCGAACGTAACAAAGGAGAAATGAAATGAAGATCAAAGTGACCAGCATATACGTGAACGATCAGGACAAGGCCCTGCGCTTCTATACGGAGGTGCTGGGCTTTGCCAAGAAGACCGATTTTAGTCAGGGCCCCTATCGCTGGCTGACCGTGGCCTCGCCCGAGGAGCCGGACGGTACTGAGCTGCAACTGGCGCTGAACAACAACCCGGCGGCCAAAGCGTACCAGCAGGCGATATTTCAACAGAACCAGCCTGCGGCCATGTTCTTCACCAACGACGTCAAGGGCGACTACGAGCGGATCAAGACCCGCGGCGCTGAGTTTACCATGCCGCCCACCGACGTGACCGCTTCGACCATTGCGATGCTGAAAGACACCTGTGGCAACCTCATTCAGCTCACCCAGTTGGCACGCTACTCACATTAAGGAGCAGATGATGACCGATCGCGCGCAGTACGCACCGGGTCCGGCCAGCGGAGCGCAGGTACGAAAGGACCGCGGACAAAACGGTAAAGACAAGTGGACGCTCATTCTCGTCAGAGAACTGCGTCACTCGCCGGAAAAAGTTTGGCAGGCGCTTACCGACCCGGCCCATCTGCGGGAGTGGGCTCCCTTCGACGCCGACAGGAACCTGGGTGCGGTTGGAGCCACAGTGAAGCTCACCACAGTGGGAGCGCCCGCGCTGCATGTTACCGAAACAACAGTGACGCGAGCCGACGCTCCCAAGGCCCTTGAGTACAAGTGGGGCGGCTTCGATATGCGGTGGGAACTCGAATCCTTTGGTATCGGCACGCGCCTGACGCTGTGGACCAACATCGGTCACCGCTTCATCTCCATGGGCGCTGCCGGGTGGCACATTTGTTTCGATGTACTGGATCGTCTTCTCAGCGGAACTCCGATCGGCCGCATCGTCGGCCCCGAGGCAATGAAGTTCGCCGGCTGGCAGCGGCTGAACGCGGAGTATGCCAAGCAGTTCGGTATCGAAAAAATGCAAAGCTAGGCCACGGTAAATGAAGCGGGATCACTCCCCGGATTACGTCGCAGGGCTTGGGCAATTCATTCGGCCGCTGCTATTTCTACGGCTCGATCGCGGCGGTCAAGTGATTCTGCTTCAGCGACGCGTTGAAGGCGCGCGTGTCGCCCTCGACGAATTTTTTAAACTCCGCTTGAATCTCCGTCAGCTGCTGCTTGAACTCATCGTTCACAGCGATTTGTTGCGCCGTAGGCGCCAGATCACCACCGCCGCTTCCGCTTCCGGGAGTGCCGACCATCGGCCCCACCATCCAACTGATGCGCTCATAGAGTTGCACGGGATTGCGGAATGCGTCTTCACTGCGGCCGGTATTGTGAACGTCAATCAGCTTGCCTTCGAGCGCAACGACTTTGACCTCGAAATCCTTGGCTGCTTGGATTGCGGCGGCATGTTTCTGCGCGTCCGCGTTAAGCACGGTTTCAAGATCTTCGACCTGCCTCCGCGTCCATTCCAGATGATTGATCATGTCCGCGGCCTGGTTCTCCTCGGCCAGCACTTGCCGGGCGAACTGCACTTGCGCGCGGATCGATTGCTCCGTCCCCGGCGAGTGCGGATCAGGCAGCACGGTAAGTTGCGCGGTCCCTTCGTTCCCTCCTGCTTTCACGTGGACAGTGTAATTTCCCGTCGGAACGACAGGACCTGCGGGCGGGATTCGAGTGCCGTACGCGGCATAATTGTGGTGCGGCTCCGCCCACGGCGCGTCAAAGGGCGTCGTCTGCATCTTTACGGGCGAGCCCGGTTCGTACCTCAGGTCCCACCACACGCGATTCAGTCCGGCGTGTCCTTCCACTTTGAGCGTGCGGATAGTCTCGTTGGCACCGGTAAAAGTGAGTTCCACACCCTTCGCGGGAGCTTTCAGCCAGAAGTTGATGTCCGCGCCGTAGGGAGGATTTTCTCCGATTACGTGTCCACCTACGTCGGATTCGCGCGCGTCATCCGTGTGCCGGAAGCGGTACGCGGGCCGCGGTTTGAATAATTGGAAATTTTTCGACTGAGCGCTGTCCCAGTCGCGCAGCGGAGTGATGTCGTCGAGTATCCACACGCCGCGTCCGTGCGTCCCGATGACCAGGTCGTTGAACGTCCGCTGGATTTGCAACCAGTACACCGGCGCGGGCGGCAAATCGTTCCGCAAACGAGTCCAGTGATCGCCATCGTCCCACGTGACGTACAGCGCGTTGTCCGTTCCCAGGAACAACATGCCCTTGCGTACGGGATCTTCGATAATGATGTGCGCGCTGCTGTTCATTCCTTTGGGGACGCTCGCGGTGATCAGCTTCCAGCTTGCACCGTAGTCGGTTGTCTTGTATGCGCGAGCGTCGTAAATTCCCACGTGCTGCAGATTCACGGTGATATACGCCGTGCCTGCGTCGAAGCGCGAAGGCTCCACATTCCACACCGTTCCCCAGGCGGGAAGATCAGGAATGTTCTTGGTTACGTTGGTCCAGTGCCCGCCGCCATCCTGCGTCACGTTCACCTGGCCGTCGTCGCTTCCCGTCCAGATGACGCCCGCTTTCACAGGTGATTCGGCGATGGCATAGATTGTGGCCCCGTCAAACGTCACGAGGTCGTCCGACGAGATACCACCCGAGTCTTGCTCGTGTTCCTTGTTGTTCGCCGTGAGGTCGGGACTGATCACTTTCCACGACTGGCCGCCGTCAGTCGTCATGAACACAACTTGCGCGCCGACGTAGACGCGGTTGTGATCATGGGGCGAGATGGCGATTGGCGTCACCCAATCCCAGCGATATTTCATATTCGCGGGCTTCCAACCGTAGCTGGTGATGGGCCAAGCAGAAACATCTCGCGCCATGCCGTTCCGCATATCGATTCGATCGATCCGGCCATTGTCGCAGCCGGACCACACGATGTTCGAATCCACTGGGTCGGGCACCGCGAAACCATCCTCGCATCCGCCCGCGCCCTGCCAGTAACCAAGCGAGATTCCATTCCCAAAGAAACCACCAGAAAGCGTCCGGCTCGGGCCGCGAAACGACGACTTGTCCTGGATATTGCCCATCACGTTGTAGGGAATCTCATTGTCCGCGAATACGTGATAAGTCTGCGAAATCGGCAGCAGAAACCGTTGGTATGTCGCGCCGTGATTGTTGCTGATGCTCACTCCCGCATCGTTTGCTACCAACACGCGGTTTGCACTCGTGGGATCGATCCAGACGTCGTGATTATCGCCGCCCGCGGATTCGAGACCTGTTGCCGGTGGAGGACCACTCGCCGCCTCTGCGGGACCGGGACCAGCGGCGCCCCCTGGGCCGCGGCCCCCGGGCTGAAATACGGTGTTGCCGCCGTCGCGCGACATGCTGAACGCGACCGAAGGAAAGTAGAGCAGATTCTCATCGTCGGGCGAAACGGCAAACCGCGTGTAGTACGAAGAGCGTTCCGTCGTCACGTGAGACTGATTGACGAGCATCCACGTGTGGCCGCGGTCATCGGAGCGATACAAACCTGGCGTCGTATCTTGGAGCAGAGCGTAAACGCGATTCGGATTGCTCGCGGCGACAGCAACGGCCACCTTCCCAATCGGATGGTCCGCGGCAGGCAGTCCATGGCCGCTGATTTTGCTCCAATTGTTTCCGCCGTCGCGGCTCACGTAGACACCGCTCCCCGTTCCTCCACTATCCAAATTCCATCGGTGAATTTCCACTTGCCACATTCCCGCGTAAATTGTGTTGGAGTCGCTCGGATCCATCGCCATTTCGGAGCAACCTGTGTTGTCGTTGACGTAGAGCACTTGCTGCCAGGTTTTCCCTGCGTCGCCTGTACGGAAGATTCCGCGCTCATGTTGTGGGCGAAATGCCTGGCCGACTGCGCAAACGAAAGCGACATTCGCGTCGTGCGGGTCCACGATGATCCGCGCGATATGGCCGGTCTGCTCGAGGCCCATGTGCTGCCAGCTTCGGCCCGCGTCAGTCGATTTGTAAACTCCGTCGCCCATCGTGTAGTAAGGACGAATCAGCCACGGCTCTCCCGTGCCTGCCCAGATCTCATCGTGATTCGAGGGCGCCATCGCCAGCGCTCCTACCGCGGACACGTCTTCGTGATCGAAGATCGGCGCCCAGTTCGTGCCGGCGTCGGACGTTTTCCAGATGCCTCCGTCCGCCGCGCCGACGTAAACCACATTGGGATTTCCCGGCTCGCCCAGAATGGAGGCGACGCGATTCCCTTCCGGCCCCAGCGCGCGAAAATGCAGCGCACCAAGCCCATTCGCGCCGCCTGACATTTCTTCTTGTGCTCCGCGGCGTCCCTGGGCAATTGCAGGCGCCCGCCACACTAAATTAATCATCGCCATCAGTATTACAACGAACATTCCGCCACTTAGATTCCTCCACGCATTGCGCGCCATCTGTGCCTCCCGTTCGATAGAATGCGCCGCTAAACTATCGCTAGTGGCAGACAAAGCGCAAGTCCAATGCTTGTGAACTCGGCCTCCGCCTGGAGTTAGTGGATAAAGCTCCGTGGAGTCTCGCGGACATTGAGGTAGAACTGGCGCCAGCTCGGGCATGTGGGCGACGTTCCGCCTTGGAACAATCTCACCTGGGGGGATGCGAGGTTCCGCAAATCACTGCATCCGCATGGATACATCTGCGCATTCCGGTTTGCAGACACGCTGCGCGAAAGCGTGCCGATGATCACCGTTGTTCGATCTGAGGTTTCAAAGCTTGGGCATTTCTTCCGATAGGGTCGTTTAGAGGTATCGCTTAGGGCAACAAAGTTCCAGTTCGGTACATTTGTACTATTCCTCCTCTCTCGGGCCGTAGCACTACAATGAGGGTTACTTTGGCAGGGGTAGCCATCGATTTCGGGCTAGTGCCCGAATTTCGGCTAGCGTGCCGATTTGAGGAGGAATGAAGTCATGGGCATGGGACTGCGGTGCGCACTCAGTGCGGCTCTTGGACTGATATTCGCGGGGGGATTGGCAGCGCAAACGCAGCCGCCGCAAGTCGCGGAGCACCTGGTAACAACGCCCAATCAACCAAAGACGGTTAGCGAAGCCGTCGACCGGATCATTGCGCGAGAGCACCAGGAAGTCGCAACCCTGCGTCATTACAATCCGATCATTGAGACCTATATCCAGGACATGCGCTGGGATCCGCAGCTAGGTTCCGTACCAGAGAGAGACCACTACTTTCTTGGAGTAGCGGAGCTAAGCAAAGGCGTAGTGGATCAGTCGATGCTGCCGAAAACGAGTTCCAGCTGGAAGCACAAGCTGAATCCAATCAAGGATGTCAGTTCGTTGTTGGGGGATACGTATGTGCCGGCGGGCTTCCTCCAGATGATTTTCGTTGATCAAGATTACTTCGACAAACAGCATTACAAGTTCGCCTACGTGCGAAATGAATTTCTGGGCTCGGTCAGGTGTCTGGTGTTCGACGTGACGCCGCTGCCGAAGTCGGGCGCGGGGAGATTCCAGGGACGGATCTGGGTAGAGAGCCAGGACTATGCCATTGTGCGCTTCAACGGCCTGTTTGTGGCAAATAGGAACTCGCTTGACTCGAGCTTGCACTTCGATAGCTGGCGGACAAACGTAGCGCCGAACCAATGGATCCCTTCCTATATCTTCAGCGCGGAGTCGGAAAAGAAGGATTTTCCGCTTGGTCACGCAAGTTACCGCTCACAAACGCGGCTATGGGGCTACAACCCGAAACTGGGAAGCCATGAGACGGAATTCAGCGACTTGCAGATTGAGGCCGCAAAGCCGATTCAGGATCAGGCGGCGGCCTCGAACGACGCGCAGCAGGACTGGGAGCGCGAAGGCGAAAACAATGTGATCGACAGGCTGGAGCAGAATGGATTGTTGGCGCCTGCCGGGCCGTTGGACAAAGTGATGAACACGGTGGCGAATAACCTGGAGGTGACGAACAATCTGGATATCGAGCCAGAGGTTCGCTGTCGCGTGCTCCTGACTTCGACTTTGGAAGCGTTTACGATTGGACACACGATCGTATTGAGCCGAGGCTTGCTGGACGTGCTGCCGGATGAACCGAGCTTGGCGGCGATACTCGCGCACGAGCTCGGGGCGGTGATAACTGGCTCGGGGCTCGGAGACGACTACTCGTTCAACGACACGACGATGGTTTCGACGGCAGACACGATCAAGCGCATGTCTTTCCGAAACAGGGAAGCCGATGAGGAAACGGCGGCGAACAAAGCGATGGAGCTCCTGAAGAATTCGCCATACAAGAGCCAGCTTGGCACCGCCGGGCTTTTCTTTAAGCAACTCGCGGCAGAACAGAAGCAGTTGCCGTCGCTGATCAGCGCCAACCTGGGCAATCACGTATTCATGGCGGCGCAGCTGATTCAAGCCGCCCCGGCGCTACAACCCATGAAGGTGGACCAGATTCCAGCCCTTCCCCTGGGATCGCGAACCGTGCTCAATTCGTGGAACGATGCGGTCGACATGGTGAAGAGCAAGCCTGTGCAGTTGCTTTCCGCGCGCGCGAAAATGCCATTTGAAATTACGGCATCGATGCCATATCTGACGCGCTATCAAAACTCCGATGCGACGGCCGCGGATGTGGCGAATGCGGACGTCGTTAAACAGAATCCGAATCCCAATCCTAATCCCAAGCAGAGATAGCGAAAAGTTGTGGTTGAGGCTTCTACTTTTTGACGGGAATCAGGCGCGCGAGAGTGCCCTTCGGGCCCACCCCCCAAACATGGTTCGTGTCCGTGCCGGCCAGCGCATTCAGGTTGAGATTGCCGGCACTGATCCAGTGAATTCCCCTGTCGTGACTGGTGTTCTCACCAGTAGGCCCTGCTGCAATTGTGATATCACCGCTAGTCGCGGCAGGCAACGCCACCACAGCGGAGCGGAATCCCTCAGGCCCTCGCACGGCTAGACGCCAAGTCCGCCCCTTGTCGACGGAATAAGCGGCTGTGCGAACAGACCGGCCTGGATCCTTGTAATCCCCGCCCACAGCGACAACGGTGTTTCCGGTCCGAACGATCGAGAAAATCCCCGACGATGCATTGCTGCTGGCTACCGGCGTTTCCGCGACCGTCCAGATGCGACCGAGGTCCGGCGAGCGAAAAACGCGCGCTACGCGACCCCCTCCAGTACCGAAATAGATTTCTCTCTTGTCGTAAATCGCAAATGATGTTCCGCTTGCGGCAAATACACCCTCGCCCGGCAGCGCCGCAGGCATTTGTTGGTTGGAGAGTTGCTTCCAGTGTTCACCGTCCTCGGTACTCACCAGCAGGAATTTGCCGTCGACTGGATCACTGAGCGCGTAGCATCTCGTTTTCGAAATGCAAACCAGGTCGTCGAGAAAGAACGCAGAACGCTTGCCGGTGAATTCGAGCTTCCAACTGGTACCGCCATCCGCGGTTTTGTAAATGCGCGACTGCGCGCCTGCGCCGATTGACATCACATACGCGGTGATTGCGTCAAACGCCACGATGCCGCGGAAGTCGAGTGCATCGCCACCCTGCACGTGGAGTTGCTTCCACGTCTTCCCATCATCCACCGAGCGAAGGATCACCCCATTTGAGCCGCATGCCCACACGACCGCGCCATGCGAGGAATCTGGTGGATTCACGACGCTGATTCCTCGCAGATTAGTCTCGAGACCGGCGGTCTGGACAGTCCACCGTTGAGCGTTAGCCGAAGCGCTGAGTAGCGCCACCAACAGAAGAAGTCGCACGTGCGCATTCTAGCAATAAAGGATGTCGATGGATGGAATGGAAAACGCCTAAGAATCAGCGCGTGTGGATGACGTTGTAGGAACCGCTGAAAAGATACGTCGCCGTTGCCAGGGATTGTGGCACCCACCATACACGGCGCGTCCACCCTGCGCTTCGATGCATTCGGTTCGCGATGTAGTCGAGCCCGAAGGGCACCACCTGTATCGCACCGTAGATCGCGGCTGAATGGGCAAACGGGCGCATCATCGGATCAGCTTCGGCCCGGCCTTCCGAAATGGCTTTGCGGGTAGACCAGGCGTCAAATCCGGCAGCGCTGTGCTCGGCAACGCTTAACGTGAACCACAGCCGGTTTGTGCGCTCCGTGGGCTCGATTGTGGGACGAAAAGCCGGAGGAGGGGGCAAGTAGATATTCGACAGAGAGTCCTCGGTCAGAATTTCATTTGAATTCGAGGGGTGCGAGTCTGCCACCGACAGCGCCGCAGCTTTATCATTGAGTGCACCCGCGGGTACCATCGGCGCAGGAATAGCCGTCTTGGTGTCTGCGGCCACCTTAGCCGCCTCTGCGGTTGCCCGTGGCTTGGGAGAGGGTTGCGACCCCGTAGAGGCACCAGGGAGCGCCGAAAACTGCAGCAGCAGGACTGCCGTTGCTAACAACATGGCCGAGTCTCCTCTGAACGCCTATTTCAGCGGACTGCGACCCTATGAGCAATGGTATGACCAGGCCAGAGGCATAGTACTACTGGCGTTTTGTGTAACTTACGGGTTCACGGAATTGGTCCTGCGCCAAAAGAGTGGAAATACTTAGCCGTTTTACGGAACACAACTTCCACTCCCTCTGCGGCCGTGCGGGGAGTTAAGTCAAAGGACTGGCGGCCTGGCGTTTACAGCGCCGCGCCTACTGGGGCGGCGAAATTTCAATTCGCGGATGCACGGCGAGTTTCGTAGCACCATCGTGAGACCGCCGAGAGCGTGGCGTCCAAGTCGGCTTCCGTGTGTGCGGCGGAAATAAACAACGCCTCGAATTGCGATGGCGCGAGCAGAATGCCGCGCTCGAGCATGGCGCGGAAAAATGCAGCGAAGCGGCGCGTGTCTGACTTCTTCGCATCTGCGTAATTCCGTACGGGTGTCTCGGAGAAAAACAAAGTGGCCAGCGAGCCACGGGAATTCACTTGCGCTGCGACCCCCGCTTCCCGAATTGCGCCTCGAAGCTCCTCGACGAATCGCTCCGCTTTCTTGTTTAGCGCATCGTAAAAGCCGTGCTTTTCGAGTTGCTTCAACGCTTCAATTCCCGCGCGCATCGCCAGCGGATTCCCCGAAAGCGTTCCCGCCTGATACACCGCGCCGAGCGGCGCGACGTGGTTCATAATTTCGGCGCGGCCGCCGTAAGCCGCGACAGGCAATCCGCCGCCGATGATTTTCCCGAGGGTGGTCAAATCCGGATCGATTTTGTAGAGCGACTGCGCGCCGCCGCAGCACAGTCGAAATCCGGTGATCACTTCGTCGAAAATCAGCAGCGTGCCGGCGCGCCGCGCGATTTCGCGCAGGCCTTCGAGAAATCCAGGCTCGGGCGGCACAACGCCCATATTCGCGGCCACTGGCTCAACAATCACCGCGGCGATTTTGTTTGGGTGCGCCGCAAAGAGTTTCTCGACAGCAGCAAGATCGTTATATGGAGCATTGAGCGTAAGCGCCGCAAGCGCTTCTGGCACGCCGGGACTCGACGCAATCCCCAGCGTCGCCAGCCCCGAGCCTGCTTCAGAGAGAAAACTGTCCGCGTGCCCGTGGTAGCAGCCCTCGAATTTCAAAATAAGATCGCGCTTCGTGAACCCGCGCGCCAGCCGCGCCGCGCTCATCGTGGCTTCGGTGCCGGAACTGACGAAGCGTATCTTTTCAATCGAGGGAATCGCGCGCTCGATGCGTTCGGCCAGCTCGACCTCAAGTTCCGTCGTCATGCCGTAACTTGTCCCGCGGGCGGCCTGCTCCTGAATCCCAGCGACAATCGCCGGATTCGCATGTCCAAGAATCAGCGCGCCCCAGGAGCCGATGAAATCGATGTATTCGCGGCCGTCCGCGTCCCACAAATGCGCGCCGGAAGCGCGCTCGGCAATCAACGGCGCGCCACCAACCGATTGAAACGCACGCACCGGGCTGTTGACGCCGCCAACCAGCGATTTGAAGGCGCGCTCCAAAATCTCTATTGTTCGCGAGGATTTGTTTTGCATTCGAGAATCAGGAGCCATCGACGCGTCAGCAGGCCTTCAGCCAGCGCGCCAAGTCCTTGGCATGGTAGGTAAGAACAATCGAAGCGCCCGCGCGCTGAATCGCAGTGAAAATTTCGAGCACCACGCGTTTTTCGTCAATCCAGCCGTTTTGAGCGGCAGCCTTCACCATCGCGTATTCGCCACTCACGTTGTACGCACCGACAGGCACGTCAAACGCTTCGCGCACGCGATGAACGACGTCGAGATACGGCAGCGCCGGTTTCACCATAATCATGTCCGCGCCCTCTTCCAAATCGAGCGCCACTTCTTTTAGCGCCTCACGCGCGTTCCCCGGATCCATTTGATAGCTGCGGCGGTCGCCGAATTGCGGCGCCGATTGCGCCGCTTCGCGGAACGGCCCGTAAAACCCAGAACAATATTTCGCCGCATACGACAAAATCGCAACGTCGGCAAAATTCGCGGCGTCGAGCTTCTTGCGAATCGCCGCCACGCGCCCGTCCATCATGTCCGAGGGCGCCACAATGTGCGCACCGGCTCGCGCATGCGAAAGCGCCATTTCCGCGAGCAACTCCACGCTGGGATCATTTAGAACCTGCTCATCTTTGATAACGCCGCAATGCCCGTGATCCGTGTATTCGCAGAGACAAACGTCGGTAATCACAAGCAGTTCTGGCCGTGCTTTACGAATTGCCTCGACTCCGCGCTGGACCACGCCGGATGCAATGTAACCTTCGCTTCCTTTCGCGTCCTTATGCTCGGGCAAGCCAAAAAGAATCACTGCCGGAATGCCCAGATCTGCCGCTTCGCGGACTTCCTCGAGAAGTCTGTCCACTGATTGCTGGGCAACACCCGGCATCGAGCTCACGTCGACGCGCACGCCCTTCCCGGGGCACACGAACATCGGGTAAACCAATCCTGCCGTCGACAGACGGGTCTCGCGGACAAGATTCCGAATCGCTTCGCTGCGTCGCAAACGGCGCGGCCGGTGCGTCGGGAAACTCATGCGTGGTTCGCTCCTTCGCGCGAGGATGGGCGTGCCGAGCCTGCAAAATATTTGCCGATTGCCTCGATTAAGGACTTTGCATTTGGCTCTGCCGATTCGATCGCGCAACGAACTCCCGCGGCCCGAATCGCCGATGCCGTCGTTGGACCAATCGCCGCGAGCGCCGAGGCCGAAGCAAATCGCTGAAGGTCGTCCGGCCCCACGGATTTTGCGAAATTTTCGAATGCCGACGGGCTTGCAAAAATAAAACAGTCTACTGTTTCGCGGCGGATACGTTCCAACTGAGGCCCGGCCAGCGACTCCGGCATGCAGGTGCGATACGCGGGGACCGCTACGACCTCTGCGCCCTCGGCGCGCAATGCCTCCATCCAATCCGCGGCGCCGCGATCGCGCAAGGCTATATCGCTGCGCGGCACCAGCACTTTCAGTCCAGCGGCGCCACGAACAAATCCCACCGCTGGATTCTTCACTACCATTCCCGCGACGCTGCGCACGCAGTCGGTAAAATTGCCTGCAAAACTTCGGCCTGTTCCGGCGTCCGGAACAAAATCCACCGGGAACCCCTCCATCTTTGCCGCCTCGGCGGTCGCCGGGCCAATCGCCGCAACGCGTGGGCGCGGTCCAGGCAGCCGGGCAAAATCGAGTCCCAGCGCGCGAGCGCGCCGGGCAAAAAATCTCGCGGCATTCTGACTGGTGAAAAACAGCCATGCAAACTCTCCCAGCCGGCCAATCACTCGATCGAGTTCATTTGTTTCTTCCAGTTCGCGAAACTCCACACACGGCAATTCAATCACATGCGCGCCGGCACCGCGCGACAACTCCGCCCGCAAGTCCTCTCCCTGGCCTGGAGAGCGCGTGATCACGATCCGCTTCCCGGACAACGTATTTTCTGGCGACATCGCGTTAAATTCCACCGACGGTCCTTCCTGCCAGCGTCAGCAGCCGATCCGCGCCCGCCTCCAGCAACTCCCTCGCGAACCTCCGCCCAATCTCCGCGGCATTCGCCGCTGAACCCGACGCGTGCCGTGCGATGCACTCCGAACCATCAGCCGCCAGCACGCGCGCATCCAGCCGCAACGCGCCGTTTTCGATTCGTCCCCACGCGCCCAACGGGACCTGGCATCCGCCCTCGAGTTCCGCCAGCAGTGCGCGCTCGGCCGTAACCGCGGCGCGAGTTTCGCCATCGTCAAAAATGGCGAGCATTTCGCGCAATGTCTCATCGCTCGCTCGCGCTTCAATCGCCAGCGCGCCTTGCCCCACGGCGGAGAGAATGATTTCCGGAGCAATCACTTCCGCGATTTTATCGCTTAACCCCAACCGGTCGAGTCCCGCCTTCGCGACAACGATCGCGTCGAATTCGCCCGCTTCGAGTTTCCGCATGCGTGTATCCACGTTTCCGCGCATTTCCGCTACTCGCAAATCCTTGCGAAAATATCGAAGCTGCGATTGGCGCCGCAAGCTGCTGGTCCCAACGCGCGCGCCGCGCGGTAATTTTCCAAGCGATTCACCGCCTCGCGAAACCAGACAATCCCGCGGGTCTTCCCTCTTCGTGACCGCCGGAAAACAGAGGCCGTTCGGAGTAGCCGTCGGTACGTCTTTCATGCTGTGCACGGCGATATCGACGCGCCCGTCGAGCAAAGCGTCCTCGATTTCCTTTATGAAAATTCCCTTCCCGCCGATTTCCGCCACTGGCGCGGACTGAAAATTATCGCCCGAAGTCTTGATGATTACGATCTCCGATTCAACCCCGCAATCATTCAACAGGCGCGCTCGAACATGCTCGGCCTGCCAGAGAGCCAGTTTGCTGCCGCGGCTCCCGATTCGCAGACGGTTCAAGACTCGTCCTCCCTGTCACTCGGGTCAAGGCCGAAAAAATCCCGCAATGCGGCAAGCCCTTCGAGCTGCCGCCGGAGCTTTCGCGCCTGCCGCAAACGCTGAGAAGGCACCTGAACGATTCTGTCGATCAACTCCTTTGTAAGCTTCTCGAAACTCGCGCGCTCGCTTTCGGATATGCCGTCGGCATTCGCGAAATGCGCCGAGAGCAGCGCTCGCCTCTCCACCTCCAGACGCGCCCGAAAAGCGTCCAGCAATCCAGCCGCTTCAAGACTCGATTGCCAGGCCAGAAATTTCGTCACGTGTTCGTCGACAATCGTCTCGACGCGCGGCAGCTCCGCCTCGCGCGCCTTCTTATTCTGCTCGACGATTTCACCGAGGTGGTCAATGTTGAAGAGATAGACGTTGTAGAGGCCTTCCGCGTCGGGATCGACGTTGCGCGGCACGCCCAAATCAATCAAAAAAATCGCGTGTCCAGATCGCGCCGCCATCGCTCGCTCCAAAAGCGCTCGCGTTAATACGTATTCCGACCCTGAAACGGAAGTCACGATAATGTCCGGCTCGTCGATCAGACTTTCAAAATTGGACCACTCTCCCGCTTGGCCTCCCACGCGTCGCGCCAGTTCCTCTGCTCGCGCGCGCGAACGATTCACCACGCGCAATTCGCCGATTCCGCGCAACCGCAGATGCTCGACCACTTGCTCCGCCACCGCTCCCGCGCCCACAATCAATGCGCTGTGGCCCTTCAATTCTCCGAAAACACGCTCCGCAAGTTTCACGCCCGCAAGCGCCACGGACATCGGCCGCGCGCCGATTTCCGTTTCCGCGCGTACACGCTTTCCCACTTCAAGCGCGCCCTGGAACAGCCGGTTCAGCACTGGGCCAGTCGAGCCATTTTCGAGCGCGCGGTTATACGCTTCGCGCACTTGCCCCAAAATTTCCGTTTCCCCCAGCAGCATCGAATCCACTCCGGACGCAACGCGAAAGAGATGCCGCACGGCCTCGGGTCCCGCGTGGCGATATAGTCGCCCGTTCAATTCCGCGGGAGAAAGCTTATGAAAATCCGTGAAGTACGAAACCATCGCCGCAGGCGCGGATTCGCTCGCCTCCGACGTGACGCCATACAGTTCGCTGCGATTGCACGTCGACACAACCACGGCTTCCTCGATCACGCCCATATGGCATAGCTCGTTCGCGGCGCGCACCGCCTGCTCCGGCGTGAAAGCCACCCGCTCGCGCAGTTCCACTGGCGCGGTGCGATGGTTGCAGCCGATCAGCGCGATGGCGGCACGGCCTCGCGCGGCGTTGCGTTCCGGTATGGAATCTATAGCCATCAGAAATAGCGGTGAAAGTTCGTGAAATAAAGATTCACAATCGTGTAGCTGAACAGCACAACCGCGAAATTACACACGCAA
>DASYYI010000121.1:0-13821 GCA_035933995.1 Candidatus Acidiferrales bacterium
GTCTATAGCGTTGCGGCGTATCCGCTTTACACACCACAACTGGTTCCCGGCGTCGGTCGTCAAGACACCGCAGCCTATTGCAACACGTGCCACACTCCCAGCTACATCACCATGCAGCCTCCATTGCCGGCGGCCACTTGGAAAGCGGAAGTCGATAAAATGGGCAAAGCCTTCGGCGCACAAATTCCCACCGACGCACAGGCTCGCATCATCAAGTATCTTGAAACGCATTACACGCCGGAGACACGCAAGCATTAGTTCGCCAAACTGGTATCTCCAAGGGTCTTGCCCTGCATCGGTTTCCGAATTCGAACCCGTCGGTATATACTCCCGCGTTCTGGCGGGAATTGATCTCAGAGGGGAGTAATCCGACCGTGTGCCATTTTCGTCGTGTTTTTTTCTCTACTGTTGTCGCTCTAGCAACGTTTGCGATACTTGTCTCAGTTTTTCCAGAGACGATTTCAGCTCAGCAAATCAATCCGGATTCCTATAGCGCAATGCGCTGGCGCGAAATTGGCCCCTATCGTGCCGGTCGCGTCACGGCCGTCGCAGGCGTACCCGGCAATCCGGCAATCTACTACATTGGAACGCCCGGCGGCGGCGTCTGGAAAACGACCGACGGTGGCACGGTGTGGAATCCGATTTTTGACGCTGCGCATGTTGCCTCGATTGGCGCTGCTACCCTGGCGCCTTCTGACACGAACATCATTTACGTGGGCACGGGCGAGCAAACGCAAGGCAACGGCGTCTACAAGTCTACCGACGCAGGAACCACGTGGACGAACATCGGTTTACAGGAAACGCATTTCATCAATTCTGTTCTCGTTGATCCGCGCAATCCCAACATCATCGTTGTCGGCGCGATGGGAGACGGCACCCCCAGCGAAAACCGCGGTGTTTATAAATCCACGGACGGCGGAAGGACGTGGAAGAAAACTTTATACAAGGACGACACCACAGGCATCGCCGACATGACCGCCGATCCGAGTAATCCCCGCGTCATTTACGCAGCGCTCTGGAAACCTGCGGCGCGTCTCTTCTTTCCGCCAACGGGAAAACCTACTCCGGGTCCCGATGCATGGATTTACAAATCCACGGACGAAGGTTCCACCTGGAAAATGCTCGACGCGGACGGCATGTCTCCGGAGAAATGGGGACGCACGGGAGTTGCCGTCGCACCGGGTAATCATGGTCGCCGCGTTTTCGCCATCACCAGCGAGGGACTTTACCGTTCCGATGACGCCGGCGCGAATTGGCGCAAAATTACCGACGATCCGCGCGTCGTTGGCAACGGTTATTTCAGCCGCGTGTTCGTTGATCCCAAGAATCCTGATGTGGTTTACGTTATGCAGACCTGCACGTACCGCTCGACTGACGGCGGCGTGCATTTTGAGGCTTTCAAGGGCGCGCCCGATGGCGATGATTACCACGTGTTGTGGATCGATTCCACGAACAGTAACCGCATGCTGCTAGGAGTCGACCAAGGCGCCATAATCAGCGTTGACGGCGGTAAATCATGGACCACCTGGTACAACCAGCCAACGGGCCAGCTCTATCATTTGTCCGCCGACAATCAATTCCCGTACGTCATTTACGCTTCGCAACAGGATAGCGGCACCGTTGCGATTCCCAGCCGCAGCGACTTTGGACGCATCCGCGATCGCGACGTTTTTTCTCCGGCGGGATATGAATTCGGCTATATCGTCGGCGACCCGCTCCATCCCTACCTGGTTTATTCCGACGGGGCGCCGGGAACGATCGTCCGTCTCGATCGCAGGACCAATCAGATCGTCGACGTTTTTGATCGCGGCAACAAATATCGCTCTTCGAGTAATGCTCCGTTGCTGTTTTCACCGCAGGATCCGCACACGCTCTATTACGGTTCCCAGTACGTTCTTGAAACGACCGACGGCGGAATGAACTGGCGCGAAGCCAGCCCGGATTTGACCGTGCGGCCCAAAGAAGAAAGCAAAGAAAACAGCAAGGAAAAAGTGCCGCCGGTAAATCCGCGAAGTCAGGTGATCACAGCGCTTTCGCTTTCCCCGGTTTCCGCGAATGTGATGTGGGCCGGAACAGGCAACGGCTTAATTCAACTGACGCGTGATGGCGGCGCAACCTGGCAAAACGTCACCATGCCGGGCCTCGATGCCCGTAGCTCGGTTTCCATCATTGACGCTTCGCATTTCGATGCGGGTGCCGCCTACGCCGCTGTGGATGAGTTCCACGACTCGCACGCGCTCTTTTATCGCACGCGCGATTACGGGAAGACGTGGCAGCCGATCTCGACGGGTTTCCCGGATTATGGAGTTGCTCGCGTCATCCGCGAAGATACCGAGCGCAAAGGGCTGTTATATGCAGGTACCGAAAATGGAGTTTTTGTGTCGTTCGACGACGGCGATCAGTGGCAGCCGTTGCAGCTCAACCTGCCCACATGTGACGTCCGTGATTTGATCGTTCACGGCGACGATCTGGCCATCGCAACCTACGGCCGGTCGCTGTGGATTCTCGATGATGTGACTCCGCTGCGGCAAGCAAGCGAGCAAGTCACCAGCGCGAACGCATATTTTTATCACCCGCAGACTGCCATTCGTTTGCGCTGGAACAACGACCAGGATACGCCGCTTCCCCCGGAGGTCCCCGCCGGACAAAATCCCCCGGACGGCGCATTCATTGATTACTACTTGAAATCCGCGCCGCAGGGCGAGATCACTTTGACAATTTCTGACTCTCAGGGAAATTTGGTCCGCAAGTATTCTAGCGGTGAGCCCGAACCCATAAAACTCAAACCAGAAAACGTTCCGGAATACTGGTTCGCCCCTCCCACAGTGTTGCCGAAAAATGCGGGCATGAACCGATTCGTATGGAATCTGCGCTATCCGCATCCGGAGAACCTAAGCTACGCGCTTTTCAACGAGCGTGAAAAGTCGGTCGCATTCTACGGCACCGAAGATGCTGTTCCTGGTGTGACGCCGCGATTCCAGCCGCTCGGACCCCAGGTTGTTCCCGGCGACTACGAATTGGCGCTCACCGTGAATGGCCAGACGTATCGCCAGACCCTTCACGTTGTAAAAGACCCGCGCGTGCGCATTTCGCAATACGATTACGTCGCGCAGTTTGACCTGCTGAAGCAGGTGAATGCCGGAATGTCGGCTAGTTATGACGCTTTCGGCGCGCTCGCTCCCGTGCAAAATGCCCTCGCCGACCGGCTGAAGGCCTTTAAGGCAAATTCTCAGGCCAAGGAGGATGTCAAAGTACTCGAAAGCTTCAACAAGAAGTTCGGGGCAATTGAAGACGGCACATTTACAAGTCCAGGTTTCGGCGGAGTGAACTCGGAACTGACTCAAATTCTTTATGCCGCCGATACGGGCGACGGCCGGCCGTCGGAATCAGTTCGCGCGGCCGTAACGGAGGCATGCCAGGCTATAACAAGGAATTTCGAAGCATGGCGCAAATTCAACGCGGACGATGTTCCAGCGCTCAATACATTGCTGCAGAAATACAAACTTGCCGCAATTCCGGCCGCGACGCTGAATGCGCCCGCATCCGTGTGCGGCCGCTAGAGGCACCGAGCGCTTCATCGAAGATTAGTCGCGCTGTCGTTGCGCGCCGAGCACGGGCGCTTGCAGAGCAAGCACGCGTTGAACTTGTTCATCCCACACGCGCCATTCGTGCTTGCCGGGCACTTCGGTGTACCGGTATGGCATCTTAAGTTGCGCGAGCAGCGCCACGAATTCGCGGTTCTCGCCGAGTAGACTGTCGCCCCATCCAATCGCGAGATAAAGTTGCGGGCAATTCTCCGGCGTGAGCTTGCGAATCAGCAGAAACGGGTCTTCATCCTTGCGCGCGGGATTATTTACCGGCCCAAAGCTGTCTAAGAGCGTCTGCCGCAGACCCGGGTTTCCTATTATCGTTTGTTTGTTCTTCGTTAGGGGCTTGTCCCAACGCCTCAGATCGGCGCTTCCAACAACACCGCTGAGGCTCGCCACGGCTGCAAACATCTCGTGATGCTTTAGCCCCAAAAACACCGCGCCGTATCCGCCCATAGACAGGCCCGCGATAGCGCGTCCTCCACGCGAAGCAATGGTCCGGTAATGAGCATCGACGTAGGGAATCAAATCCTCGATAACGTAATTCTCCCACTGCATTTTTGGATTGGTGTAGTTGTTAACGTACCAGCTGTTTTCCCCTTCCGGCATCACGATGATCTCTTCATACGGCTTCGCGTAATCAACAATCTGCGTCTTCTCGCACCAGTTCGAGTAGTGGCCGCCGTAGCCGTGCAGCAGATAAAAAACAGGGAAACGCCGGGCGCTTGTGGCGTAATCGCCCGGCAGAATGATATTGAATTTCACCGTCGTGCCGTCCAGGTGCGCGGCTTGGAACTCCTCTGTTTTGCAGCCGGCGGAAGTCGCGGCGGCCGCTTGCACGGCGCGCGACTGCGCGGGCGTCGCACAAAGAAAAAGAAAAAAATATACATAAGCAACTCTGCCTCCACCCATTGTCAAAGAGTCTCCATTCATCAGCCGGAAACGCAATGCAACCCGGTGCAAAGCCGCGCGGTTAATTCTTACGTCCTTGGAGCGTCAAGTATGCCAGAGGATGCAACGAAATAAAGCGAGGCATCAGTTGCTCTTGTTCCGGTAGAATGTTCCGCGAATCAATCGGCGTAGTCACCACCAATCGCCCAGGAAAGAACGTGATGAGCGAACCGCGCACCGGGCATCCGTTTTATCTCTACGACGCGACTCATCAGCAGCCGAGTCTCGTGCGGCGCATGATTAGCGAACGCGCTGATCTGATTGCGCAGGCCGCGCGTGCTGTCGCGGAAAAAGACCGTCTCTGGATTGTCGGCATCGGCAGCTCACTCTATACAGCTGAGATCGCCGAGCACTTTTTTCGTCACCTCACCGGCGGTCGCGCCGACATTCGCGTGGGACAATCCTTCGAATTTGTCTTCTATCCGCCCGCGCTCAGTGAGCGTGACGCGGTCATCATCCTCTCGCACACAGGAATCACGAAGTGCACCATCGATGCCCTGGAATTTGCCAGCCGCGCCGGCGCTCTCACAATCGGCATTTCCGGCGAAAACGAAGGCAAAGCCATGCGCTCCGCCAATTTTCTGATTCCCACGTGCGAGCAGGAGATTTCCTTCGCGTATACAAAGAGCCTCACCTGCGCGCTCGCACGCCTCGCGCTCTTTTCCATCGCCTTCGCTGACACCCGCGGCGAGAAAAATCGGACCGCGAAAAAATCGCTCGACGGCATTCCCGATCTGATGCAGCAGGCGCTCGCCCTTGAAGCAAGAATGAAAGACCTGGCGCCAAAAATCGCTGAGCGCCGCCGGACCGTTCTGATCGGCACGGGGCCGAATTGGCCGGTGGCGCGCGAGATCGCACTGAAAATCAAGGAGACGAGCTTCGCGCCGACCGAAGGAGAGCAAACCGAACAGCTCCGCCACGGCCCGTTCTCCGAAATCGACGAACGCGTCACGCTCATCGCGCTCCTCGCCGGCGGTCCTGCCGACGAACGCACGCGCATGATCATCCGCGCAGCAGGCGAAACAGGAGCTCATCGCATCGTGTTTCATGTTCCCGCGGCACGACCCGACGATTCCGCCCTTGAATCAGCCAATGGCTGGTTTGCGATTCCCGCGGCGGAAGAATGGCTCTCTCCCTTCGTCTTCCTTGTACCTCTGCAACTACTGACGTATTTTCTCGCTCTTGCGCGCGGCACAAATCCCGATCACGGACGCCTCGACCAGCCGCCGCACGCTCGCGCCCGAAAAATCTACAAGTACTGATGAGCTGGTCTGTCGTTCAGAGCGCGTCTAGGTCAGAGTGCGGTCGGGCAGGCCATCCGGCCAGTTGCCTCACACGCGCCTTTGCCCTGATCTCTCGGGTCTCCGTCCTCCCGTACTCGTAAAATAGTCGCATGGGCTGTCTGAGGACTATGATGCGCAAGATCGCATGTCTTTGTGCAACTTCTCTGCTATTGGCTACCTGTGCCGTCGCTCGCGTCCATACCACCAAAATTGGTGGCACAATCTCCGCGCCTAACGGGAAGCCAGCAGCCAACGTGCAAGTGATGATCGAACGCTCAGACGGTTCCCTCCCGCTTGCGACGCGCACTGATTCGCACGGCCATTTCTTATTCAAATTCGTCCCGCCAGGTCTTTACGACATTCGCGCGTCAGACGCAACCGCAGCCTCTGTGTGGAAGCACAACCTGATCGTGCATTCAAGGAAAGAAGCTGTAGTGAATCTTCAACTCGAACGCAGAAAGCATGCCCCCATAGCCGCTCCGGCACACTCAAATTAGGTCTCGAACGTAAAGTACTATTGGGAATAGCAGGAAATCTCCATAAAGCCCTATTTTTCAATGCTGGTACTACTGCCGAAGTACCACGCATCTAGGCCTCCTGAGTCATTGTTCCGTTCCAGACAGCTTCGTAGCATGAGTCGTGCGGGTTGGGACGTGCTGCGGGGACGACGGTTCCAAATGGAACCGGGGCCGATTCCAACCCGATCTAAGCCCGCTCGCCGGCGTTTCCCCATCTTGACCCCCGCCGGCAGCGGGATTTATTCAGCAACTCCCCCATTGCAGGCTTTATGATGGCAAGTTTTCCTTCCGAACAGATACTCTTTTGGCCCGCTTCTTGCCTGTTAATTCGACTGTGTCTCTCTTCGTCATCGCGTCCGCGAAGAACAAAGAACATGCAACCGCACGGTTCGCAGCCGCTGCCATGCCGAGACGACACGTGACAGCGAAAACATGCTTATCCTCGATCCTTCATCTCGGATTGGCCCTTGCGGCCATGCTAGCGGTCGCAAATTCTGCCGCTGCCGCGGAGCTAGAGCCGAAAACAATCGCCGCCTTCGATCACTATGCCGCACTTTCCGAGGCAACAATTAACGCGTCGCTGAATGATACCCAATCCTTCCTCTGGGTGGATCGCTTGTCGCCGGAACAGCGCGCCGCCGTTTTAGCTCGCCTGCGCGCGGGCAACGTTGTGATTGAAAGAATGCAAACGCTCGAGAACGGAAAGCCGATCTACGTCCCCAATGGTTTGGTTCACTATTGGATCGGAACCGTGTTCATTCCGGGCGCGACGTTGGCGCAAACCCTCGCCCTCGTCCAGGATTACAATCACCAGTCTGAATATTATCGGCCGCGCGTGCTCGCATCGAGAATTCTTTGGGATAATGGGAGTGACTACCGCGTGTACTTGCGTCTGTACGAAAAGAAAGTGCTCACGTGCGTGCTCGACACCCAACACCAGGTCCACTACGTCGTTCTCAATTCATCGCACGCATGGAGCCGCTCGCGCAGCACGGAGATCCGCGAAGTAGCTGGCTGGGGCAAACCCGGCGAGCACGACCTTCCTGTCGGCCATGACGATGGCTATCTCTGGCGCATGAACACCTATTGGCGATTTCTGCAGAAAGACGGCGGAATCTATGTTGAGTGCCAGTCGATTTCACTCACGCGAGACATTCCGGTCGGCCTAGGATGGCTGATCGGTAGCTACGTCGAAAGCATTCCCCGAGAGTCGCTCGAATTCACCCTTGGTGCTACCAGACAAACTCTCGCGAAGCGCGAAATTCCTCACGGAATAAAATCGCCCAACAGCCACTGAACATCTGCGCGCTTTTTAGAATCGCGAACGATCGAATAATTTGTCTGGCATGCAACTAGAACGTGGTGGCCGCGAGGAAAATATCGGGAAATCCATTCAGGTCGTTGTTCACAAGGTTGCCGGCTGCCGAATAAAACGAGACAACGTGTCCTGTGCTGCTAATCACCGGATTCAGCGACGCTCCGTTTCCCGCCGTCTTTGTCGCGGAGACGCTTACTAGGACTGTGCTCGGCTTGCAACCGCTGACCCCATTAATGCACGTATTATAGACGTAGATATTTTCGAGGCCGTTCAAAGTCGCCGTCGACAAATTACTGGCTTGGGACGCAAACGCAACAAATTGCCCCGAATTCCCGATGCTCGGATGTTCGCTCAAGGCGTTTGCTGGAGTCGCATTGTCAGCGGCTAACGACACGATCGTAGTTTTTGCTTTACAGCCTGACACCACACCTTGGCAAGTATCCCGCAAATAAATCTCGGCAATGCCTCCCGAAGTTGCTCCCAAGTTCGACGCGCTTGACGCGAATGCCACGAACCGGCCATCCGGTGTCATGGTTGGCTCCGCACTCGAACCATCCGCAAACGCCGCTCCATCCGGCGTCGAAATCAATTGTGCCGCGGAGGTCGTGCAACCCTTCGTAATTCCAATGCAGGACCCGACGCGGTAAATTTCCGCCGCTCCTCCTGAACCAGCCACAAGGTTGGTCGCGGTGGACGTAAACGCTACAAACTGCCCATTCTTGTTGGATTCAACCACTGGTTGCGAACTCGAGCCGTCGCCGGGTGTCACTCCGTCCGCCGCCACCGAGACAAGTATCGTCGTCGGTGTACAAGTCGTTCCCGCAGCTAGGCAAGTGTCCCGCAAATAAACTTCAGAGGATCCCGTGGTCGCGCCTGCGACCAGATTGGTAGCCGTTGACGTGAACGCCACAAAGCGGCCATCCGGACTGACTGACGCCTGGCCCGCCGGGCCCGAGGCTGGCGTAACACCGTCAGAGCCGACGGAAACCAACGTCATTGTTGGTGTGCATCCCGCGGCGACGCCCGCGCAAGGGTTTGCCGCGAAGACCTGGGAGGTCGTTCCGTCAAAACTGAATCCCGAAACCAGGTCCGTCGCCAGCGAGCTGAACGCCACGATCTTAGCGGCCGACGACGCCACCGCTGGCTGCGAACTTGCCCCGTTGGCCAAGATTCCTGTGGGCCCTACATTGACCAGAATTTCCTTCGGCGAGCAACCGGTCGTCACTCCCAGGCACGTATCGCGGAGAAATATGTTTGGTTCGCCATTCGTCAACGGATTCGGAGGCGGATTAATGGTTGTCGTCTCCAACAAATTCGTTGAAGATGAGACAAATGCGACGAAACGCCCTGTTGCATCCATCGCAGGCCCCGAAGTAGAAGGATTGTCCGCTCCGTCATTTGCCTGTGCGCCGTCCGCGGCAACGTCCACCAATTCGGGCAGTCCGGCGCCTGTCAATGACGGCACAATGGAGAAAAACAGGCTCCCGGAAGTTCCGCCACCCGGCGTGGGATTCACTACTTGCACGGGATATGTACCCGCCGCGGCCAGATCCCCGCTTGCGAGCTGCGCATCAAGCGTTGTTGCCCCACCGAATGTCGTTGGCCTGCCGCTGCCGTTTACGAGCACTTGACTCGCTGAATCGAAGCCGTTTCCCGTAATCCGGATCGCGGCAGTCGTCGTGGTTCCCGCCACGACCACAGGTGGAGAGACAGCGCTAATTACCGGGTTAGGATTCACTACGTTTAACAAAATGATGTTTGACACACCGCCTCCCGGCGGCGTGATTCCTGAGGCAGGAGGGTTCAAAACGGCGATCCGTAGCGTACCTGCCGTTGCGATGTCGGACGATTGAAGGCCGACCGTAAGCACGACGCCACTCGTGTAATTGGTTTGCCGGTTGGCTCCATTCACGGTCACCACCGAGGTGGGAACGAAGTTCGATCCATTGATTGTTATCGTCGTGACCGCCCCGGACGCAGGAATACTGGTCGGTGTAATCGACAAGATCGAAGGGACTGGAGAAGCTGTAGCCGTCACATTCAAGTCGACCGTTTGCGAGGTTCCCCCGCCAGGCGCGGGCGTAGTTACTCCCACAAGAATGGTTCCAGGTGTGGACACGTCGCCAGGATTCACTATCGTCGTCAGCTGGGAAGGACTCAGAAAAATCGTCTGACGTGGGGAGTTATTGAACGTAATTGTAGAACTTGGCGCAAATCCGGAACCGATCACTGATAATGTAAATGTGACCGAGTTCTCTGGCACGCTGGAAGGCGATAGAGAACTGACAACAGGCACAGGCAGGTTGATAACTCCGCCGCAAGACGCCAGCAAAATCAGCCCCACTACCAAAATCCCCGCAGAAAGCTTATTACGTCGAGTCAATTCTTCTTTCCTCTCGTAACTCTACGTCATCGTCCTAGATGGTGGGTCGGTGGTGTCTGCGGATGCCGCCGCAACCAGAAAGACTACTAGAGATGGCAGCATCGAGCAATCGGGATGTCCAGTCATTCTGAGAAGTCTGGGCTGTGGGTTGACGTCTGATGGGGCAATTGCAAAATCTGCCCGTTTACAACTTCGCTCCCGAATTACATATTTGACTTCCATAGTTCATATTATCTTACGAATCTCTTTCGCGAACACAGGAGAGGGTAACTCTATCTTCTTCCGTTTCAAAGCTTTCACAATGCCCAATATGATGGCGTTTGTGGATTTCGGGTTGCTACTAGACATGCTCAGTGAGTTCCGCGCGCGGCTTGACGCGCCTTTATTGGGGTTCGCCCTTCCCGGGGTGTGAAACGCGAACCAGACGGTAACACCAAATTTCTATTTAAGTAGTCGAAATCAAGGAGGAATCATGCAGAAACAGAAAGCGGGCGGACGGAAGAGTTCTTTCCTCGCCTTCGCAGTTCGTTTGGCGACGGTTGTTGTATTTCTCTTCGTGCTGAACACCGTCGCGCGGGCGCAATCAACGGCAACGCTCCAAGGTGCTGTCACGGACACCTCCAACGCCGCAGTGCCGGGCGCGAAAGTCGTCGTGCACAATCAGAACACAGGAGTCGACCGCACAACGCAGACCGATCAGTCCGGTGCTTACCTCGTCTCCGGACTCCTTCCCGGCGTCTACCAAGTCACGATTAGCGCGAATGGGTTTCAAACGTCCGTGATTAAGGACCTGACGCTCAGCGTCGCAACTACTGTGACCGAAAACACGCAATTAACCGTGGGCCAGGTTACGCAAGAAGTCACGGTCACCGGCGGCACGCCGCTGGTGGACACAAGCAACGCCACGGTAGGCCAGGTCATCAACCAGCGCACCGTGCAGGAGATTCCACTCAACGGCCGCCACTTTGTGGATCTGGGCCTTTTGGCCCCGGGCACAGTAACGCCGCCAGCGAACGGTTTTCTAACTGCGCCTCTTCGCGGCCAGGGGTCCTTCGCAATTGATACCGCCGGCCAGCGTGAAGACACTACGAACTGGCTCGTGAACGGCATCAATCTCAGCGACGAATCGCAGAATCAGATCACGTTCCAGCCGTCAATCAACACCGTATCGGAATTCAAGATCGACAACTCGACCTTCCCGGCGGAATATGGCCGCAATTCCGGCGCGATCGTGAACATTGCCACGCGCTCCGGCACCAATGACTTTCACGGCGAAGTCTTCGACTTCGTGCGCAATAGCTACTTTGATGCCCGCAATTTTTTCAACCCTGTCACGACGTCAACGGGGGCGCCTAATGCACAGTCGCCATTTGTTCGCAACAATTTCGGCGCGGCAGCAGGCGGCCCAATCAAACGCAACAAGGCCTTCTTTTTTGCCAGCTACGAAGGCACCCGTCAACGGCAAGGACTCACACTGAGCTCTTTCACGCTCAGCCAGCAGCAACAGGCACAGATCACTGCGACCAGCGACTCTACGATCCAGAAAATTGCCGCGTTGCTTCCCGCAGCCAATTCCGTCGGCACGGGCATTTCTACCGATCCCACATCATTTAACGGCTTCCTCGGTTCCGCTGTCGCGCCAGTGAACATTGACCAGGGCACGGGCGACATCAGCGTCGACGTCAGTGAAAACGATAGATTACACGGCTACTATGCGCTCCAGCACGATCTTAGGCAGGAGCCGAATTTGCAGGGTAACAACCTGCCTGGATGGGGAGATACTCGCGCCTCGCACCGCCAGATTATGACCCTCGAGGAAGATCATATCTTCGGCCCGAGTATGACTAACGAAGCGCGACTTGGGTATAACCGCATCCACATTACCTTCACACCCAACCAGCTTCTCGATCCGACGAATTTCAATATTAGCGACGGCGTCACAACGGCCATCGGCATTCCGCAACTCGCGGTCTCGGGCCTGTTCAATATCGGCGGCCCAGCCGGATTCCCACAGGGCCGCGGGGATACCACTGTTGGCTTCAGCGACACACTGCGTTATCTCCACGGGAACCACTCTTTTGCGTTTGGCGGAGAAGTGCGACGGTTCTATAACAACAATTTCAACCTGGACGCGGGTCGCTTTACTTACGGCAACATCTGCAACTTCATGGCAGATAGCGTGGTCACGTTCACAGGAGGTGTTCCTTCGTCCCCCTGCGCAGGCGCGCCCACTGGCTCAAGCGCAAAGACGGCTAACAATTCGTTTGGCATCAATTTGAGCAACGGTGCCAGCAAGCTTCTGGAGCCTGCTTGGGGGCTGTTCGTAGAAGATAGTTACAAAGTCCGGTCGAACGTGACTCTGGAACTGGGCTTCCGCTACGATTACAACAACACCATCACCGATTCGCAAAACCGCCTGGTTGTCTTTGATCCGTCTACCGCCAGCCTGGTGCAAGTCGGGACAAACGGTTTGAGTCAGCCCTACCATACAAACAACAAGAACTTCGAACCGCGTGTCGGCATAGCGTGGGATCCGTTTGGAGACGGCAAGACCTCCGTCCGCGCCGGTTACGCCATCCTGACGGACCAGCCGGTCACGAATGCCGTTACCGGACTTAGCACCAATCCGCCATTCGGCAATCCGCTGACGTTCAACGGAACCATCGGCCTTAACAACGCACAAGCTACAGCGGGCCCTGCGGGACTTTCGCCATCAACCATCTTCTCCGGTTTCGACAATCCGTATGTCCAATCCTACAACCTGACCATCCAGCGCCAAGTGACTTCGTCGCTCGGCCTGCAGGTTGGTTATATCGGCTCAAAAGGCACGCACCTCCGATTGTCACGCAATCTCAACCAGCCCGCGATAGGCACGGCCACGGTCCCGTTCCCTACGCTATCGGCGTCAAGTCCCATCCGTCCGGGCGCGGCGCTGGGCAATATTTCAGAAGTCGACAGCAGCGGCATTTCCAAATACAACGCGCTGTGGCTCACCGCCAACAAGCATTTTGCCAACGGCTTGCAATTCAGCGCTTCTTATACATATTCGAAGTCGCTGGACTACAATTCCCTGAGTTCGCAGGGGGTCACCCTGGAAGACAGCGCGAATCCGCGGCTGAATTACGGGCCATCGGATTTCAACGCTCCACATCGTTTCGTCATCAACGCGATTTACGATCTCCCATTCAAGGGCAACCGTTTGGTGTCAGGATGGGAAATCGCCGGCATCTCACAGGCACAGTCCGGAAACCCGCTGACGATTCTTTACAACAACACAACGGCTACGGGAAACTTGACGCTTCGCCCGGATGCCAGCGCGCCAATCCAAACCACGGGCAATCCGGCTAATTGGATCGCCAATGCCTCCGTTCTGTCGGCACCCACCACGGGAGGCGTCTTCCACTTTGGCAATGTGGGTCGAAACACAGTAATCGGACCGAAATTCGTAAACACGGACTTCTCCCTGATCAAGCACACCAAGATCACCGAGCGGATCAACACCGAATTCCGTGCCGAGTTTTTCGACATTTTCAATCATCCGAACTTTGGGGATCCGAACCTGGTTTTCGGCCAGTCAACGTTCGGTTCGATCTTCAGCACACGTTTCCCGACGGGCGACTTTGGCTCTTCGCGCCAAATTCAGCTCGCGTTGAAGCTGCAGTTTTAGGTCGACAGCAAGCATCCGTAGGGCAAAATAGACCAGCCTGGGCGAGGCACACCGCAAGGTGGCCTCGCCTTTTTTTTGGAAATATTATTTGCAGCGAGATTGCTCTGGGCTAGC
>DASYYI010000129.1:0-23178 GCA_035933995.1 Candidatus Acidiferrales bacterium
CAATGGCGAATCCTGTAAAAGCAGTTCCCGAGAATCATCCCACGATTACACCTGGGCTGACCTGCAAAGGCGCGGCCCGGGCGATTGATTTCTACAAACAGGTTTTCGGCGCCAAGGAATTGTCGCGCATGGAAGGACCGGGCGGCTCGATCGGTCACGCCGAACTGGCCTTCGGCAATTCCAAGATCATGATCAACGACGAGTTCCCGGGGCACGCCGTCGCGCCCGCGGGCTGCACCGCGCATTCGCTGTACGTTTACTTCGAGGATTGCGACGCGGTGTTCAACCGCGCCGTCGCTGCGGGAGCAAAAGTGACAATGCCGTTGACGGACATGTTCTGGGGCGACCGCTTCGGATCCGTCACGGACCCTTTCGGCCATAACTGGGGCATCGCTACGCACATTGAGGACGTGGCGCCGGAAGAGATGGACCGGCGCTCGAAAGAATGGATGGCCAAGGCCGCAGGGCAGGGCCAGTAGCGTCTAATTTTTGTGATGTCATCGTTAGCGGGCGGCGTAAAGCCGCCCCTACAACAGCGCAACGTGCGAACACCTATGCCGTGGCGTCGATGCTGGCGCGGACTTGCTGCCAGCGGCGCGGACGGCGCTTCGGATCAAGTACTTTTTTGCGCAGGCGAATCGACTTCGGCGTGATCTCAACGAATTCATCGTCAGTGATGAATTCGATGGCCATTTCCAGAGTGAGCACGCGATGCGGCACCAGGCGAATCGCTTCGTCAGCGCTCGAAGAACGCATATTCGTTTGCTTCTTTTCCTTGGTGACGTTCACGTCCATGTCCGCTTCGCGCGCATTCTCGCCGATGATCATTCCTTCGTAAACTTCCACGGCCGGGCCGACGAAAAGCTCGCCGCGCTCCTGCAAATTCCACAGCGCAAAGGCCGTGGTCTTCCCGGCGCGATCCGCGACCAGCGCGCCCGTGTTACGCGACGCAAGCTCCCCCGCGTATTCCGTCCAGCCATCGAAGAGCGAATGCAGCAGCGCCGTGCCGCGCGTGTCGGTGAGAAGCTGGCCGCGCAATCCAATCAAGCCGCGCGAGGGAATCTTGAATTCCATGCGCACGCGACCCGAGCCATGATTCACCATTTTGGCGAGTTCGGCGCGGCGGCTGCCCAGCGTTTCCATCACCACGCCCACAAAAGTCTCGGGGCAATCGACGACCAGCAGCTCGACCGGCTCGAGCCGCCGTCCATTTTCCGTGCGCACCACGATTTCCGGCTTGCCGACCATCAGCTCGTAGCCTTCGCGCCGCATGGTTTCAATCAGAATGGCGAGTTGCAATTCGCCGCGTCCCAGCACGCGAAAGGAATCGGTCGTTTCCGAATCCTCCACACGAATGGAAACGTTGGTGAGCAATTCTTTTTGCAGCCGCGCGCGAATGTCGCGCGAAGTGACGAATTGCCCTTCGCGGCCCGCGAGCGGCGAAGTGTTGACCGTGAGAATCATCGCCAGAGTCGGCTCATCAATTACCAGCGGCTCGCACGGCGCGGGATTTTCCAGGTCGGTGATTGTCTCGCCGATTTGAATGCCCTCGAAGCCCGCGATGGCCACAATATCGCCGGCCGCCACTTCGTCCGCTTCGTCGCGCTCCAGACCGCGAAACGTGAACAGTTTCGTGATCACCGTGGGAATCATGTCGCCCTGCAGTTTCGCAATGCCCACTTCGGAACCGCGCCGCAGCGTGCCGCTGAAAACGCGCCCAATCGCAATGCGCCCGAGGAAATCGCTGTAATCGAGATTCGTGACTTGAACTTGCAGCGCGCCCGCTGGATTTCCCGATGGCGCGGGAATCGCGGAAACGATTGCCTCAAACAACGGCTGAAGATTTGTCGAGCCGTCGTCCAATTTGCGATGCGCAACGCCTGTCTTCGCGTTGGTGTAGAGCACGGGAAATGAGAGCTGATCTTCTGTCGCGTCGAGGTCGATGAATAAATCGTAGATCTCGTCGAGCACTTCCTTGGCGCGCGCATCAGAGCGGTCAATTTTATTCAGCACAATGATCGGAGGAAGATGCGCCTGCAATGCCTTTTGCAGCACGTAGCGCGTCTGCGGCAGCGGGCCCTCACTGGCATCGACGAGAAGAAGCACGCCATCCACCATGCGCAGCGCGCGTTCCACTTCGCCGCCGAAATCGCTGTGCCCCGGCGTGTCCACGATATTGATTTTCGTGTCGTGATAAAACAGCGCGGTATTTTTTGCGAGAATGGTGATGCCGCGCTCGCGCTCCAAGTCGTTTGAATCCATCACGCGTTCAACGACCACCTGATTCGCGCGGAAAATTCCGCTCTGTCTCAGCATGGCGTCGACGAGCGTTGTCTTGCCATGATCCACGTGAGCGATAATTGCGATGTTGCGAATCGGCTGCGTCATGCTCGGATCCTTCTCCTTCGTGCACGAAACTCGTTGGTGATTTCCGGAAGCCGCCGCCAAATTACGCAGGGCTTCGCTCTACTTCACTTTCGTATGAAAGTAGGCCTTCGCGCAATTCGCGAAGCTTGGCAGGGGCGTTGCAAATCGAATTCGGGGAATGTGTCGCGTGCCCGCAAACTGCGTTGCCGCTAATCCCACTGCATCGTCAAAAATAGCATAAAAAGGCTCGCAAATGCGGCTTATATCGAGCCGAGTTGCAAACCGGGAATCCAACAGCGGGATTATGCGCTACTCATGCGTACCGCTTAACAGTTTCGCGGAAGATGTGACTCGGTCAGGAAACGGAGCGTCGGTGGGCATCTCTTCAACGAACATCTCGACGCGGTTGCGTCCGAGTTCTTTCGCGCGATACAGCGCGGCATTTAATGAGCGCATCACGGACTCGGACGCGTGAAACTCGCCGGGCGACGCGGAAAATGCACCGAGACTGACCGTCAACGGAACCGCCCCCGAGGCGGTTTTGAAAGGTGAGCCGGCAATAATGCCGCGGATTCGTTCGGCCTTGTTTCGTATCGCCGTGGTATCGCAACCGGAAAACAGGAGCAGAAATTCTTCGCCGCCCACTCGCCCCGCGATATCGTAGATGCGAATGGACCCAAGAATCCGCAGCGCGGCCTGGCGCAATACCTCATCTCCGGCCAGTTGCCCCAGTGAATCATTGATGTCCTTGAAACGGTCGAAGTCAATCAGAATCAGCCCAAGAGGCTTGCCCTCACGATTCGCGCGGCTTAACTCGCGCTCGAGCATGTCGAAAGTATTTCCGCGGCTCCACGCGCCCGTCAGCGAATCGTGCGTTGATTTGAACCGGACAAGTTCCCGCGCTTGAATCACATCAGCTTGCATCTGCAGGATCCGCTCGCCAATGCGGATGCGCGCACGCAACTCCGGCGTGTTACAGGGCTTCGTCAGATAATCGTCGGCTCCGGACTCGAGGCCTTCAATGACGTCCCGTTGATTATGGCGCGCCGTCAGCAGAATGACGTACGTATAGGCTTCCGCATTACGCGTGCGCAATTTCTGGCAGACTTCAACGCCGCTCAGCCCCGGCATCGTCCAATCCATAAGAACCAAACGCGGACTGTCCGGCGCTTGGAGAGCAGCCCACGCCGCAGTTCCATCTTTCGCCACCTGAACCTCGCAGCCCCATTTGTCCAGCAGCGGCAAAAGCAATAAGCGCGAAACCGGGTCATCGTCGACGAGCAGAACTTTCATTTGCAGGCTCCGGTGAGAAGGGACGCAAGAGATTCACAGAGCACGACAATGCCCACAGGGAGCACAGTGCCTGCTTCTTTAGCGTCGGGGAATCAGCAGAATAGAAAACCATTAAAAACGGAGCGATAAGCTTGCAACTCAAGGATGTACCGGGTGAAGCAGCGTGTTCCGCATTGGAACAGAAGCAACACGAGGTCCTGATTGCTGCGAAGGGGGGAGCTAAAAACGCTCCGCCCCCCGCAACAATCAGAACTGCATGCCGCAACTCGCCTACGTGATTCCGGTTTAGTGCGCGTAGCTCGAGTTAATGAAAGTGTCCACGTCCTTGTGAAGTTTGTCGTGCGCCTTCTGATCGATGTAGACCATGTGGCCGGAGTCGTAATAGGCGAAACTGATGTTCTTGCGAACTGAAGGCTCGAGGCCCATGTGAGACACGGTTTCCTCGATGCCGTTGAATGGCGTCGCCAGGTCGTAATAACCGCACACGACGAGCACTTTAAGATTCGACTCCTCGGTCATCGCGGAGCGCAACACTTCGGCGACATCAGTGTTTCCGGTCTGATCCCACGGCCGGACGTTCGCCGTGACGGTGTAATACTGGTCGCTGTCCCACTTCAAATCGCGCCGCACATAATCCTGAAACGTTGCCGTGAAGGCTCCCAAATACGACGCCTCGCTCGGATCGTATTCGGGCCGCTCACTCGCGGCGTCTCTGTTCATGCCCTCGAAGCGCGAGTCGAGACGGCCAACCACGAGCCGCTTATCGCGTTCCAGTTCCGTGAACCAGCGGAAAGGACTGACGCGCAAATCCGCTTCTTCAATGTACTTTGGTGAAAGCGCCGTCAAGCGCGCCATGTCTTTCACCACTTTTTCTTTCTCGTCGTTAGATAGCTGATCGCCTTTCGCCAGCGCTTCGGCGTATTCGCCGTGCGCAAACTCGCGCGCTTGTTGCGCGACTTGCTCAACGGTCTCGCTTTCAAGATCGGGCGCCAGCAAATGGTGGTACCACGCGGAAGTCACATACGTGGGCAGATAAAACTCCGACCGGTCATCGGCTCCCCAGCTCGCAAAGGCAACCGTGGACACCAGCACGATTCCATTGAGATAAATTTCGTGGCGATGTTGCAGCACTCCCGCAAGCTCCGCCGAGCGCGTGGTTCCGTAGCTCTCGCCAATCAGAAATTTCGGCGAATCCCAGCGTTCGTTGCGCGTGATGTACTGGTAGATGAAGTCGGAGAACCATGTGGCGTCTTCGACGATGCCGTGGAACTGCGCGGGATTTTCGCCGGGCGCGGGACGGCTGTAGCCCGTCGAAATCGCATCAACGAAAACAAGATCCGTCGCGTCCAGGAAGGAATCCTCGTTATCCGTGATCGTGTATGGCGCGGCCATGCCGTGGCCGTCGGGCGTCAGCACTACGCGCTCAGGTCCCATGCCCATGTGAGTGAAGAGGGAGGCCGAGCCAGGGCCGCCGTTGTAAACAAAGGCGACGGGGCGCTTGGAAGCATCCGACACGCCGTCTTTCGTGTACCCCACGTAAAAGAACGTCGCCTTCGGATTGCCTTGATCGTCTTTTATGACGTACGTGCCAGCCGTAACCGTGTAATTGATTTCCTGTCCGCCGATGCGCGCGCTGTGATGCGTCACCACCGTCTTTTCCACCGGCGGCGGTGGAGGTGCATGGCGCACCGGAGCATTCTCGTTCTGCGCTGGGGATTGCGGCTCCGCCATTCCAGGCATTCCAGGCTGCCCTGGCCGCTGCTGCCCTGGGCGGCTCTGCTGCTGCGCAACAACCGTGAATGACATCGCGAAAACGGCCAGCGCTGTGACAATAATGCGACTTATTCTCATAGCATCCTCTCCCCTGACACTGGCGGTTTAACGGCATTCCGCCCTGCGGGTTTTTCCTATTAGGAACATGCTCTGAGACGTGCGAACGACCGGCGCAGTTTCACGCAAGCGCCACAAATTCAGAGGAGTGCGCTATCGCTTCAGTTTTCAAATTACGATTAGTTGACGGGAGGATGTCGGTGCGGCCACGTTGGTGACCGCACCGGTCTTGGGGGGTGCTGCGTTAGGCTGAGATCAAATCGCTTTGTGGTGTGGCTGGAACGATGTCCGCGGTCGCGGTTGCGCTTGGCAGCACCGCCGTCTTCGCCCGGCGAATCTGTCGCGCGAGCCCCAGCTTTTTCAGAGCCCAAATGCCATACCAGTTCAGATCTACTTCATACCACCGGAGGCCGTGCCGCGCAGAAGTGGGGAACGCATGATGGTTGTTATGCCAGCCTTCACCGAACGTGAGCAACGCCACCCACCAACTGTTCGTTGAATGGTCGCGAGTCTCAAACCGGCGAGAGCCCCATACGTGCGTTGCCGAATTCACCAACCATGTGGCATGCAAGCCGACCACCGTGCGCAGGAAAACTCCCCACAGCAGGAATGGAAGGCCGCCGATGGCAAACAGCACCGCGCCCAGCACAATCATCGGCACGTAATTGTATTTCGTGATCCAAACTTGAAATTTGTCCTTCGCCAGATCGGGGACGTAGCGAGCCAGGGTCGAAGTGTCGTGATGCATCGACTTGCCCACCAGGATCCAGCCTACATGCGCCCACCACTTGCCGTCGCGCGGGGAGTGCGGATCTCCTTCGCGATCGGAAAACTGATGATGAATCCGGTGCGTCGCCACCCAGAAAATCGGGCCGCCTTCGAGCGCCAGCGTCGCGCAAACCGTCAAGAAGTACTCCACCCATTTCGGAGTCTTGTAAGCGCGGTGCGTCAGCAGGCGGTGGTAACACATGCCAATGCCGAGACTCCCCGAAACCCACCAGAGGAAAAGCGCGACCAATAAAGCCTTCCACGTAAAAAAGAAAAGGGCAGCGATTGCGCCCAAATGAAATAAGACCATAAAAGAAGAAGTCACCCAGTTGATATCGCGGTCGCCGGGCTGTCTTCGTTGTAGATTTTCGAGTTCCATTGATCGTCCTTCCCTATTTTCTTTTACGCCGCCATCCCTTCAGGCGCCGCTTTCACAACAGACGCACATACTTGCCGCCATCCAAGAACACGCCCAATCACAGTAGCCGGATCCAGGTGCACGTTAGAAATGCCGGAACCCCCGAAACAGGGAGGAGCGCTCCCGGTTCACGTTCGGAGCGGGTTCCGAATGCAAACAATTCAGTGGAGATTCAAACCAAACTGCGGAATTCACTCGAGCGAGTGGACTACGTCTTGGTCTAGGATGAATCGCTGCTTTAATTAGAACTCTCCCGTCAGAGAGTCTACAGTGCCACAAGAAGATTGTCTGTTCAATAAAGGACATCCATGCGCGCGCTCGTAAGATTACTAGCCACTGGTACAGGTCGCTTCCCCGGCATTTTGGAATCTCATGCCATATCGAGCGATTCCCAAATGCTGCGAACCGCGGAATATCGAGTTTCCAACACTCCGCGCGCACTCTCTTCCTGGCGTTCACGCTGTATTTAGCTGAATGAACGGCCCTAAAGCATTCGATGCGCCCAAACATGCAATCGTTGTAGTTATTTCATGCGAGCCGGAAAAAATGCAGCGCTACGCGAGGTAAACTTTCGGGGAGTTCATAAATCGGGGGCAAGAGGGCATGGCGACAATGTAGTGCAATGAGTCGGAGGAATACAAGCTGCGGCGCTGCGTGGGAACTTGGCGAAATATGCCGTGAAATGTTCCGGCCCAGGACCTTATCCGGAACGACGCGCGGAGATGCTCGCTCCGTGCTTCTGTTTCTGCAATCGCTGGAAGTTGTCGGCGCCGTGCTGTACCAGTTTCTTTCCGCCCAGGCGCTCATAACCGCCAACAAACGAATTCTGCTCTGATTTGAATTTTGTTGATGATTGCTTTTTCTGCTTCGCTTGTTTCTTCGCCATGGGGGACGCCTCGTTTCAGAAACTTTGCCCAGCAACAGCAGTTATGGCTCTGTGCTTTAGACGCAAACCGAACTTTTGCAGAGGATCAAACGGTTCAGTAATTGCCTGCGATCTCTAGTGTAGCGAGCCGCTGTGGCTCGATTGCGCGCCTTCTGTCATGTTATCGAGTGGGCGGCTCTTTTGAAGACGTCCGGCGAACTGTTCGCGCTTTCCGTCAATCACATACAGCTCGTCCTCGGTCAGTTTTCCCCAGCTTTCCTTGATTTTCCCTTTATACAGCTTCAAAGAACCTTCCACCCAGTTCCAGTTCATGCCTCACCTTCCTCCATCCATTTAGACATCATTGGCCGGCACAGAGTGACATTCCGTGCCGCCGGGAGGGCCAGGCTAGGTACCCGAATTATACTCTCCTCATAAGGCCTCGTGTTTGGAATTCAACTGTCTCCTTTGGCGTGAGAAAGCCGGAGAACCTAGGGACGCGGCCTGATCAAAAGGAGATTCACAATTGATGTTCGCCATGAAGGCAGGAGAACCCAGCCCGACAGCCGCGCATGTTTCTCGCGCTGTTTTGCCCGCTGCCGTTGCTTGCGTAAGCCGAATACCTGCGCTATAAGCTGGCCTACAATCGGCGTAGGAGGTCCGCATTGGCGTCTCTTTCCGAATACATGGCTCGCTACGACCACGAGCACAAGAATGTCTGGAACAAGGTCTGCCACGGCATTGGTATTCCGCTGGTAATTGCGGGGATTGTGTTGTTATTCATGCTCCACTGGAAGACAGGGCTTGCGCTGTTCGTTCTGGGATGGATTTTTCTTTTCGGCGGGCACCGCATCGAGGGCAACAAGCCGGCTTTTTTCCAGGGCGTGATTTACTTTTTGGTTGGCCCACTCTGGATCGCGAAAGAAATCAAGGATGCTATTTTCGGGAGCGGTAAAGTCCCGCCGAACGCACGGTGATTTTCGGATCATTTCCGTGCCGCCTTTTGGGCGAATCCATCCGCCACTCAGCCAGCCGAGCTGGTGCAGGAACAACAGGCCTAACGCAAACCATCCCACGCGAATAACCTCTTGGAAGTTACCCTTTTCGCGTCACCTGTACCTCGCAGGCCTATGTTTGGATACTCCGAATGGTATGTTAGGAAACTGCCTCCGAGGAGAAGTGTGTGACCGAGTCGATGGCGTCAAACGACGCAGACATTCAGAAGCGTCGAAGCACGCGAATTGCGCAAGCCATCCCCATAACGGTGGTCGGCGTGGATGCGCTCGGGCAGGCATTCAAAGAGCGCACTTCGACCGTCTCGGTCAACTGCCACGGCTGTAAGTACCAGTCGAGACACTACGTTCCAAAGAACTCGCAAATAACGATCGAGATCCCGCGCGCGGAATCGGATGCGCCGCCACGAATCGTGGAAGCGACCGTCGCATGGGTGCAGCGCCCGCGCACCGTGCGCGAACTCTTCCAAATTGGCGTCCAGTTTACGGTGCCCGGGAATGCCTGGGGCATCGCCTTCCCTCCTGCCGATTGGTTCCCGCTTCCTGAGGACAAAGACTTCGCCATCGAAATTCCCGTGCCGCCGGCGAAGTCTGCAAAAGAGTCCTCAAGCCACGCGCGCCCGGCGCCCGAAGCATCGGCAATAGAGAAGGAGCCGCGTGCAAATGCGCCTACCGTTCCTGCAGAAGACAACATACGAGTGCTGCCCGGGCCGGCGCAAACTCAGGACACGATGTCGGTTGCGCGCCAGATGGCGCGGCTGCTTGCCGAGGCGAAGCAGCACTTGCGGCGCACAATGCAAAGCGACGCGGCAGGAGCAGTTGCGCAGGAAGTTCGGACCGCGCGCGAGCAAGTAGAAGCCCACGTTCGCACCGCCGTAAACGACGCCGTCGAGCAGTCTGTAACAAAAGCCGCGGAAAGCTCCGTGCAAGCGACCGTTCAGAGCGCGGTTCAAAACGCCGTGCAGGGCTCGTTGCAGCAGCTGGTGGAGAAAGCAACGCAACAGGTGGTGCAAAACGCGCTCGCCGCATTCGAGCAGGCGCGGAAATCATCTACTCCGAAGCCGGAAGAATTGGACGCGCAAGTACGCGCCGCCGTCGAGCGCGTGGTCGAAAAGTCCGCGGCAAAGCTGGCCGAACAAACCGTACAGCAAAGCGTGCAGCAAACGGTGGAACACGCCGTGAAGCAATCGGTGCAGCACGCGGTTGAACAAGCCACGGCGAAGTCTCCGATTCCTGGCGCTTCTGCGACCGTTGTTGCGCCCACCGAAGACGTCCTGCGGCAATTGGACGAGGCGGGACAAGCGCGGCTGGCGGCGTGGCGCAAAGAAATTGAAGACGCCGCGGGCAGGCTCCAGGCGCAATCGCGCGAGAATTTGAGCGCGGAATCCGAAGCAGCCGCGCGGAAGTGGCGTGAACAATTCGATCGGGCTCTGACTGGCGCGTCGGCGCAAATGAGCGAGCAATTGAATCAGATCTCTCAGGCTGCAACGGCGCGAGCTGAACAGGAAATCTCCGCGAGAAGCGCGTCATTGCGGGGATTGCTCGACGAAGCGGCCTCCGAGGCCCAGAAGAACCTGGAGTCATTGTGCTCCGGACTCGAACAGGAGCGTACACGCGCCGAGGGCGTGATCGGCAAAGCGAACGAGGCCGTCCGTCACGCCGAAGAGACTTCGGCGAAGATGGAAGCGATGTCGCGCGCGGCTTACGACGAAGCGCAAAAACATCTTGATGGATTGTTGGCGTCGCAGACGGAGCAGCTGAACCGCCGCGTCGACGACGTGATTCAGAAGAAGGCTGGCGAACTCGAAGGTCCCATCAATGACGTGGCTGACAGCGCGCTGAAGCGGCTGGCTGAGCAAGTGGAGCAACAACTTGCGCCGCATTACGAACGCGCGCAACAATCGACCGAGCAACTTGCGGACGCGAATCAGCACGCCCAGGATGCGCTCCATCAATTCCGCGCGCAAATGCACGAAGTCTCCGAACAGGCGCTGACGGCCTCGCTCGAACGCATGCGCGAACAGAGCGTGGAATTGCCGGCTGAATTTGAGCAGACTTGCCGCGCCGCTCTCACTCGAGTCGAAGAAGAACTCGAAACCAAGACCACGGACGCGACGCATACTACGTTTGAGGCGCTCTATAAAGCATCGGAGTGGTATCAGAAAAAAGCGCAGACGAGCATGCAGACGACGCTCGAAAAGGTGATGGACCAGTCGACGGGCGCCATGCGTGAACGCGCGGCCGAAGTTTCGCGCATGTTCGGCGCCGAGCTCGACCACTACAGCCGCAGCTACGTGGAGCACGCCCAGGGCCTGATTGAAGAGGACGCGAAGGAAATCAAGGAGCGCACCCGCGAGCAGCTGGAAGTGACTGCGAAAACCGTGGCAGCCAGCGTCACAGACGAGCTTCGCCGCATCACCAGCGAAAGCCTGGCGCAGTTCGAAGAAGCAGCGAAAGTTTCCGCCGAGCAGAATCAGACGAACATAAAAGAAGGCGCTGACAAAGCATTGGTCGAGTTTGACGGGCATTTGGAAGAAAGAATGGTACAGGGCGCGACACTTGCGCGGCGGCATCTTGAGGAACAGTTGAAGCCGCTGGTGGAAGCCTTCTATGCCCGGCGCGAGGCGGAACAGGCGGCGTGGCTCGAGCAGATGAAAGGCTCCGTTGAGAAATCGATCGAGCAATATAAGGAACGTCTCGAAAATACTTCCAACTCATGGCTGCTCGCGTCGGCCACGACGCTCGGCCAACACTCGAAAGCCGTGCTCGAAACTCTCTCTGGTGCCGCGGAAGAGCGCCTGCGCGATACTTGCTCCGACGTGTTTGCGGGACTGGGCGAAACCCTCCGCCAGCGGCTCTTGGGTCTTTCTTCGGAAGTCGGCACGGGGAAAAAGCCGCCAGAAAAGAAGTAGGCGGTCCCTCCTCGGACTCCGCAATGTCCAACGTTTAAATCGTTGTCTCCATATCCGGTATAATGTTGCGCATGGCCAATCGCGCATATGCGAGCATTTGGGTGCGGGATTTCTCCGCGGAGACGCTGCTCGATCGCTGGAAAGAATTTCTGCAAACGGTTCCTGTTTCGACGGAACGCCCGGGCTTTAGTGAGCTCGTCATTCGAGCCGTCGACACGGCGGAAACTCCAATCCTGGAGCAAGATTTGCGCTCGGGAGAATACGACGCACAGGTGCTCGTCGACCTTGCCAGCGAACATGTGCACAGTGACTCCTCGTACGAAACGCAGGCGTGGTGGGATTTGTGGATGTACGACGCGCGCGGCAATCGTTGGGAATTGAAGCCGGAGCCTCTGGCAATTTATTGCTACGGCGACGAATTCGACGATGGTCTTTCGCAAGAACAGGGCCACTTTCTCGTGGATGCCGGCTTCGAACATGTCTTTACGGGACACGCGGGCTTGCTGGGTTTTGCGGGGCCGCGGCAGTGGCGTCCCGAGCATCCCGACGAAGAGAACTTTGTCGCTTTGATGTCGCAGCCGGAAAACTTGCGGACATATCACGAGAAAACGCGCGAGAACATCCGCAAGCTCTACAATTGGATGGAGCGAGTCGAGTCCGCGCTGCCGGTGGAGCGCTATCGATTGTGGTCGGAAGGCGAAGAGAATTTCGAGGCGCGCATGGAGGAAATTCTCGCCGCGCGTTAACGCAGCGCTTCCGTCAGGAGCGTGCACACGTTAGAATCGCTTCGCTGTTCTTTCCAACAGCTGGAGCCAATTGGCACGCGCTGAACAAATCGTGGACGCGCTGGTGGGCACATGGGTGAAGACAAGGGGCGTTCAAATTCCTTGAGGAGAATGATGCGACGATTCTACTGGTTGGCGACGTGTGGCGCGTTCCTGTTCCTCGCATCCTGCGGCAGCAGCCAGCATCCAATTGCGCAAGACGCCGCGAAGCCCGCTGCGCCTTCCTATCCACCGGAAGTGGATCAGGTGACGCAGAAACTGTTTGGAACGGAAACGGAAGTAATTGCCTATGGCGATCTGGCGAAAAACGGCAAACAGGAAGCGCTGGTGGTCAACCGCATTAAGAAACCACCGGATGGAATTGTTCCGGGGAACCTGGTGACGCGCATAGGAATCATCGAGAATGAGGGCGGAAATTCGTGGAAGGAAGTGTTTCTGTGCGACGAGCATTTCAAGAATCCAGCAGGATTTTTGGGCGGGCAGCCGCTTTCGCCGGTGAACGGCTGGCGGCTGCAATACGAGCAAGACGCCAAGAAGGCCCTGACTATGTATTTTACTCCGTTGCAAAAACCTGCAGGCGGCTACGTTGTGACTTATGGAGTGCGATGGAACCCGGAAGCGAAGCGTTACCAGATGCTCGACCGGAGTTTTACTAAATTCCTGGGAGAAGTGTCGACGCTCGAGCCGATCGACTCGACTTCGCAATAATGAGCACAGTGGCACAAACAATTAGCGCGGCGAGGAAGCCGCAGAAGAAGGCCAGCGCGGCGGCCGAGTTACGGCGGCTAATCCCTTATTTGGGGCCGTACAAGGGCGGGATTTTGTTCGGGCTGTTGATGCTGGCGGTGATGGGGCTAATCGGCGCGCTTCCGCCGCTGATTATTGGTTCGATCATAGATTGCCTCAGGGGATCGCCGCAACCAATGCCCAATCTCACGGGCGCGTCGCGCGCGGGGGCAATAACGCTGTGGCACTCTGCGCTGAAGCCAATTCTCTATTTTTATCAGCCGGAAAACCGTCACACATTGTGGGTTCTTTGTCTGATGCTGGTGGGCGTGGTGGTGGTGAAGGGTATTTTCTCATTTACGTCGCGCTGGGTTCTCATAGGAGTTTCGCGCGACATTGAATACGATCTGCGAAACGATTTGCTGGCGCGCCTGGTGAAGCTGGAGCCGGAATTTTACGTGCGGAATCGCACGGGTGATTTGATGTCGCGCTGCACAAACGACTTGAGCGCTGTGCGCATGGTACTTGGGCCCGGAATCATGTACAGCGCGACGACGCTTGTGGGAATGGCAGTGGCTCTGGCGGTGATGGCGACGATATCGCCGCTGCTGACGTTGGAGGTTCTTTTCCCGGTTCCATTTGTGTTCGTCACGGTGAGGTACTTCGGGACGAAAATCCACGACCTGCAAGCGAAGATTCAGGCCATGCTGGCCACGCTTTCTGCCAAGGCGCAGGAGAATCTGTCGGGAATACGCGTGGTGCGGGCTTATGGGCAAGAGGATGCCGAAACGAAGTCGTTCGACGAAGCAAATCAGCAGTACGTGGGGCAGAACATACGCATGATTCGCGCGTGGAGTCTGTTCTTTCCCGCGCTGTCCACGATTATCGGCTTTTCGATTGTGTTCGTGCTGTGGCAGGGCAGCCGGATGGTGGTTCAAGGCCGCATCTCGCTGGGGGCGCTGATCGCATTTTACACATTTGTGGGGCAGCTCGTGTTTCCGATGATCGCGCTTGGCTTCGTGACAAATATTTTTCAGCGCGGGGCGGCGTCGATGGGCCGATTGAACTACGTTTTGGACGTCGAGCCGGGGATCAGCGATGTGGGAGTGCAGAGGGAGGCGCCGGAGGAGGTTCGAGGTGACATTGAATTTCGCAATTTGACCTTCACTTATCCCACAGCGCGAAGCGGAAATGGCACGCAACCGGCCGCGAGAGGCAAAGATTCCGAGGCCGCTGTGAATGAGCCGGTGCTGCGGAATATCAATTTGCACATTCCGGCAGGCTCGACAGTTGCGATTGTGGGTCCAACGGGGAGCGGAAAAACAACGCTGGCGGGACTGATTGCGCGGCTTTGGGAATCGCCATCCGGCACGCTCTTTATCGACGGCCAATCGATTCGCGAGTGGCCGCTGGCGGCGCTGCGGCGAGCGATTGGTTTTGTGCCGCAGGATGCGTTTTTGTTCAGTGACACGCTGCGCGAGAATATTGCATTTGGCGTGGAGGCGGCGACTCTGGAAGCGGTGGAAGACGCGTCGCACGTGGCGAATATCGCGGGCGACATCTCGGATTTTCCCGGGCGTTATGAAACGATCGTCGGCGAGCGCGGAATCACGCTTTCGGGCGGGCAAAAACAGCGGACAACACTTGCGCGGGCGCTCATTCGCGATCCGAGGATTCTGATTTTGGACGACGCCTTTTCGAGCGTGGACACCGATACGGAAGAAACAATTCTGCAGGGACTGGAAGACGTGTTCAAGGAGCGCACAACGATACTGATTTCGCACCGATGCTCGACGGTGCGCGATGCGGATCAAATTGTTGTGTTGCGCGTCGGCGAGATCATTGAAAAAGGGACGCACGAAGAACTGATTGGGCTTGGCGGATATTACGCGGAGCTATATCAGAAGCAGTTGCTCGAAGAAGAGCTGGCCAGAGAATGAGCACACACCACGAAGAAGAAAAACTTGGGCGCATATACGACTCGCAACTGACCTGGCGGCTGCTGAAGTATCTGAAGCCGTACAAGTGGCGAGTTTTTTTGGCGCTCGCCCTTACGATGGTCGTCACACCGTTGCGGCTGGTCGGGCCGCGGCTCTTTGCCGCGGTGATTGACCGCTACATCACGCCCGCTCTGGGCCACAAGATAACGGTGGACGCGGCGTTTCATGGGATTCTCTGGATTTCACTGGCGTTTATTGCGACGCTGATTCTCAGCTTCCTATTTCAGTATGGCCAAGTGCGCATTATGCAGTCGGTGGGCCAGCATACGATGTATGACTTGCGCAAGCAGATCTTCGGCCATTTGCAGCGGCTGCCGATGGGCTTCTTCGACCGCACGCCGGTGGGACGGCTGGTCACGCGCGTAACCACCGACGTGGACGCGCTGAACGATTTGTTCGCGGCGGGCGTGGTGGCCATGGTGAACGACTTCTTTTTCCTGGTGGCCGCAATCGCTTACATGTTGAAGCTGAACTGGAGGCTGGCGCTTGCGGCGTTCGCGGTGCTGCCGCTGATGTTCGGCGTCACGTGGCTATTTCGAAACAGCGTGCGCGACGCAAACCGGCAGATCCGCACGGGAGTGGCGCGAATCAATGCGTTCCTGCAAGAGCACATCGGCGGAATGGCGGTGATCCAGCTTTTCAATCGGGAGCAAAAGGCGCGGGAGCAATTCAAGGGGCTGAACCTCGCGTATAACCTTGCTTTCAAGAAGGCCATCAAGGCATATGCGCTGTTCTATCCCGCAATTGATCTGCTGTCCTCGTCCGGATACGCGATGATCTTCTGGTTCGGCGGATTGCGGCAGGTCGCAGGAGGTTTGGGCATCGGTGTGGTCGCGGAGTTCTATATGTATTCGCAGCAGTTTTTCATGCCGATTCAGGATTTGAGCGAGAAATTCAACATTTTGCAATCGGCGATGGCCGCTTCGGAGCGGATTTTCAAGCTGCTCGACGAGCCGCTGACCGTGCAATCCGCGGCAAATGCGGTCAAGCTGGAAACGGCAAAAGGTGAGATTGAATTCCGTAATGTATGGTTCGCGTATCGCGGCGGCGAAAATCCCAAAGAAGAAGATTGGGTCCTGCGGGATGTGTCTTTCCGCGTCGCGCCGGGGCAGAACATAGCCATCGTAGGGCACACTGGCGCGGGTAAGACGACGATCATTCAACTGCTGCTGCGGTTTTACGATATTCAGCGTGGTGAAATCCTTCTTGACGGGATAAATATCCGGGAACTGCAGCTTCAGCATTTGCGGCAGTTCTTCGGAATTGTGCTGCAGGATCCTTTTCTTTTCAGCGGGACAATCGAATCGAATGTGCGTCTGGGAACCGGGTCGATCACGCCCAATATGGTAGAACAGTCTTTCCGCGAAGTGGGCCTCGGTCCTTTTGTCGATTCCCTGCCTCATGGAATGGCCACCGAAGTGACGGAGCGTGGTGCGACACTTTCGGTGGGACAGCGCCAGCTCATCAGCTTCGCGCGCGCGCTGGCGCACGATCCACAATTCCTAATTCTGGACGAGGCGACGTCGAGCGTCGACACGCAGACGGAATCGCTGATCCGTGAGGCGCTGGACCGTTTGCTTTCCGGAAGGACCGCTCTGGTGATTGCGCATCGCCTCAGCACAATTCAACACGCGGACCGGATACTTGTCTTCCACAAGGGCAGGCTGCGCGAAGAAGGCACGCACCAGGAGCTGCTGGCGCGCCGCGGGATTTATTATCGCCTGTACCAGCTCCAGTACAAAGATCAGGAACTTCACCTCGCAGTTCCCGGTGGCGAGCGCGCCGACGCGCCATTGCCTGCAAATGATTAGGCTGCGACGCCGCCAGTGCTGAGACGCCACGCAAGATGGATTCCTTTCCCGCTCGCGAACCTTTCATCCATCGCACGCTTTGAGTCAGCCGCATGATAGCTCCGCCGGAAATCCTCATCTCCGCGGGCGAAGCCTCCGGCGATATGTATGCTGCACAGTTGGCGCACTCACTGCAGCAAAGGACGGGAGCGCACCTTTTCGGCATGGGCGGGCCGAAGATGCGCGAAGCAGGAGTCGAGATTGTCGCGGACGCTTCGGAAATCGCCGTTGTGGGGATTACGGAAGTGCTGCACCGGCTGCCCGCTGTTTGGCGCGCGTGGCGGAAATTGGAACAAGAAGCGGTGCGCCGCAAGCCGGCCCTGGCGATCACCGTGGATTCACCGGGATTCAATTTTGGCCTGGCGCGGCGATTGAAAAAGCACGGTATTCGCATCGTTTATTTCATCAGTCCCCAGATTTGGGCTTGGAGGCCGCGTCGCATGCGCTGGATTCAGCGCCGGTTCGAGCGCGTCCTTGTCATTTTTCCTTTCGAGGAGGAAATCTACCGCAAAGCGGGCGTGGCCGTGAATTTCGTCGGGCATCCTCTGGTCGATTCGGTGCAGTCGCAAATGACGCGCGAACAATTCGCCGCGCGATTCGGTCTGGATGCGCAGCGCCCAATCGTTGCATTATTGCCCGGAAGCCGTCCCAGCGAAATCCGGCGGAGCATGCCGATTATTGCGGAGGCTTGCGCACGGCTGCAAAGAAATAGTCCCGTGCAATTTACGCTGGTGTTGGCACCGGGGCTTGACGAGCATGTTTTTGACTCCTACGCCCGGATGGATTTGCGCATAACCCCGGTTATAGGTGCAATTTACGATGCGCTCGCGGCGGCCGACTGCGCCATCGTGTCGAGTGGAACGGCAACTGTTGAAGCTGCGCTGTTGGGCGCGCCGATGGTGGTCGTATATCGGCTTTCGGGACTCACTGCAATGATTGCGGGGCGCCTTGTGCGAACTCCTTTATTCGCCATGGTGAATCTAATTTCGGGTCGGCAGGTGGTGCCGGAGCTGATTCAGAACAAATTTACGGCCGAGGCTTTGGAAAGCGAGGTTCGCCGGCTGTTGGATTCGCCAGAGGCACGCGCGCAACAGAGGCGAGATCTGGCGGGTGTGAGGCGGAAACTGGGCCCCGGGGGCGCGATTGAACGGGCCGCAGAAGTCATCGCAGGAATGCTCTAATCTTTGGGAGAACAGGCAACTAGCAGGCTTGTTTTGGTACTCTAATGAGCGGACAATAAATGACATTAAAAACAGGCATCGCCACATGTCTTCGAACTATCCAGCTCACATTCCTGCTCCTGCTGCTCGGCCTCGGCGCAAGCGTGTTAAGCGCGCAAACGCAGCTTCCTAAATTCGATTTTCAGGCTGTGCATTACGACGTTCAAGCAGCATTGCACCCGGCTGAACAGAGTCTGACAGCCCAGGCAAAAATCGAATTCGTGGCGAAAACGGCGTCGCGGACCATCCTGGTTGAATTGCATCCTGATTTGCACGTGGACGCGGTGAAACTAGCGATTGACGGCCGGAAACTTGATTTCCAGCGTGACTCGTTCAACCCGCTCGATCTCGAAGTAACGCTTCCGTCCATGGCGCAGGCCGGAATGCACGTCACGCTGATTTTCGATTATTCGGGCGCCTTCGCGAATGACGACGACAGCCCGACGAAAGACGTTCGTTTCGCATGGATCGATAAGACCTCTGCGTACCTGCTGCTGCCGGCTCGCTGGTTTCCGTTGACGAGTTATCCTTCGAACCGCTACACGGCCACGTTTCAAATCACCGTGCCCGACAATTTTGCCGTGACCGGCACCGGGCAATCCTCGACGCCGAATTCACTGCCCGCCGAAAAACCCGGAGAGTCTGGCCGGTCGGTTTACACCTTCAATTGTAGGGACGCCGCGCCGGTGGGGACGTTCGTCGCGGGAAATTTGCAACTGGCGCCAGTGCGTGCACAAGGCCTGGAAATTTCCGTGTTTGCGCCGCCGGCGGCAAGCGCCACGGCTCAGCGCTACGGCGACGAGCTTGCGAACGTTCTGACTTATTACTCGAACGAATTCGGCCCATTATCGTCGCCCAGTATCACGCTGGCGCAATTGCCGGACGGCACGGTCGACAGTTTCTCGGCTCCAGGGTTGCTGCTGCTCAGCGCGCGCGACTGGGGCGCCACGGTGAATCAGAACGAACTCGCGCACTTGTCCGCCCAGCAGTGGTGGGGTAATCAAGTGCTGCCCGCGTCGCCTGGCGACGCATGGGTCACCGGCGGGCTGGGGCAATACGTGGCCGCCATGTACATCGAGCACTCGCAGGGCGAACAGGGTTTTCGCCGCGAATTGACGAATTACGCCGTAGGTTCCGTGATGTTCGAAGGCGCCACGCCCGTCGCGCAAGCCCAGGATTTGCAGCCGTACTCGCAGCAGTATGAGTCGATAGTGGTGGATAAGGGCGCGATGGTATTTCACATGTTGCGGACGTCAATGGGAGATGCGGCTTTCAATTCGTTGCTGCACGATTTCTATACGGCGCACGCGGGAAAAACCGCGAGCATCGAGGATTTCGAAAAAGCTGCGGAAGCCCATATGCCCCCGCGGAAGACCGGCGAGCCGCATCTGAATCTGACCGCGTTTTTTTCTCAGTGGCTCGATTCCACGGGCATTCCGGAATTCAAGCTGGACTATATCGTTTACCGAACGCCCAAGGGTTTCAAAGTCGTCGGCAAAGTCACGCAGCCGCTCGAGACCTTCAACATGCCGGTCGAAATTCGCGTGAATACAGAAGGAAACCCCGTTACGAAATCGGTGCAAGTGGTGGGGACAAGCACTCCATTTGACATCGAGACATTTGGAAGGCCAAAGCCCGACGGTATCTCGATTGATCCGGACAACGACCTCCTGAAATCAAGCCCCAAGCTCCATGTGCGGGCGCTTATCGCGCGCGGTGAAGGCCTGGCGGCTCAAGGAAACTTTCAGGAAGCCATCCAGCAATACCAGCAAGCGCTAGCCTTGCAAGCGAACAATTCCCTGGCGGACTTTCGGATTGGCGAGTCCTATTTCTATCAAAAGAATTACTCGGCTTCCGCGGATTCATTCCGCAACGCGCTCGATGGCGATCTCGATTCCAGTTATAAGTGGGTTGAAGTCTGGAGCCACATTTACCTTGGGAAGATTTTTGACCTGACCGGATCGCGAGAGCGCGCCATCAACGAATATCAGAAGGCGGAGGAATTGAAGGACAACACAGGCGGCGCACAGCAAGAAGCCGAAAAGTATATGAAGTCACCGTATACTGCGGCAGGCAACGCACAGGCCGCCACGACGAAACCGGAAGACAAACCCTCGAAACCTTAGCAAACGCGGCCGCACGTTACGTCCCTGTACTTTCCTTCTTTTTTGTTTCCTTCAACACTTGCTGGAATATTTTGAGGGATTGTTTGTCGAACAGAATAAATTGCACTTGTTCGAGGGAAGTCGCGCCATGCAGATGCTTTTGCGCCTCGGCCAGCATGATTTCAGCGCACTCTCGCATTGGAAAACCGGCAATGCCAGTGCCAACGGCTGGAAAAGCGATTGTCTTGAGGTTATTTTGCGCGGCAATGCGAAGCGAATGGGCCGTCGAGCTGCGCAAAGCTTGCGCGGTTGTCGCGCCGCCGAGTTGCATGCTGGCCGCGTGAATTACATGACGCGCTTTCAACCGGCCCCCGGACGTGATGGCCGCGCCACCCACCGGAACGGAGCCGATGGCGTTGCATTCGCGCTGAATCTGCTCGCCACCCTTGCGGCGAATGGCTCCCGCCACGCCTCCTCCGAGCTGCAAGTCATTGTTCGCGGCGTTGACGATCGCGTCGGCATCCGCCTCCGTCAAGTCGCCCTGCAGCAAAACGATTTTGTCCGCAATTTCGGCCATGGCTGAATATTAAAAAAATCCTACGCCTTCTGCTTGGCTGCCGCATCCTTGTATTCGAAAACGCCGCGACCCGATTTGCGTCCCAGTCGGCCAGCCTTCACGTATTGTTCAATCAATGGGCACGGACGATACTTGTCGCCAAGCGTGCGATGCAAATGCTGAAGAATGCTCAATCGCACATCGAGTCCCACAAGGTCGACCAGCTCAAAAGGACCCATCGGATGGTTGAGTCCGAGCTTCAAGGCCTTGTCAATATCCGCAGCGCTGGCAATCCCCTCCTGCAACATGTAAAACGCTTCGTTCCCAATCATCGCATTGATGCGGCTGGTGACGAAGCCCGGCGATTCGCGGACGACAACGACCTCTTTCCCCATGCGACGGCCCGCCTCGACGCAGGAGTTCACAGTCGCTTCCGAAGTTTCCAGGCCGCGCACAATTTCGAGCAGCTTCATTTTCTGGACAGGATTAAAAAAGTGCATGCCAATGCAATTCTCAGCGCGGAAAGTGATAGCGGCCATTTCCGTAATCGAAAGCGAAGACGTGTTGCTGGCGAAAATTGCCCCTGGCTTGGCGAATTTGTCGAGGATCGTGAAGATCTCGAGCTTCAATTCCATCTCTTCGGGAACAGCCTCGATAACCAGATCCGCTTCACGGCAGGCGTCTTGCACTGAACCGGCGGTAGTGATGCGGGCGATCGATTGCTGCTTCTGCTCCTCAGTGGCCTTGCCTCGCGCGATTCCTTCATCGAACGCGCGACGAATGTATTCGATGCCTTGCTGCTGCATCGAGGACGACACATCTTCGAGAATCGTTCGGTAGCCGGCGAGCGCGGAGCAGTACGCGATGCCGCGTCCCATCGTCCCCGCGCCGATGATTGCGACGGTCTTGATTTCCATTCGCTCTCCTTCGGATAACTTTAGCGCGACAAGCGTGTGGCGTTATGCGTGCGCCGGAAACAGCCGGGCGGCGTTGTCGTACAGAATCTTGCGCTGCGCCTCGGCGGAAATCCGCAACGCGCGAAATTTTTCAACATTGCCGCGAATTGCGGGAACGCCGGGACCGGGCCAATCCGTGCCCCACAGAACTTTATCGGCGATCTCTTCGATGCGCGGAAAAGATTCCATTAGGCGCTGCGGCGGAATGCCGGAGATATCCATGTACATATTTGGGTGGCGGCGAACCAGGAAAAATGCTTCGTTCATCCACAGCGGCCGGCCACCGTGAGCCAGAATGATAACGAGTTTCGGAAAATCCACCGCAACGTCGTCGGCGAGCATCGGCTGAGCGTACACGTTTCGCGCTCCCTGAAAAATCGAAGTGCCTGTGTGGATCATCACGGGCATGCCGTGCGCCTGCGCGCGATCATACATGCTCGCAAGCGGACCAAGCCCATCTCGATAGGCATTGGGCGCGAAAAGTTGATGCGAAGGATGAACTTTGAGTCCGCGAATGCCCAATTTCGCTAGCCGGTCGACTTCAGCTCCCGCGTCGGGTACGTATTTTGGGTGCACGGAGCCAAAAGCGAGCAACCGTTTTGGATCCGCCGAACAATATTTCGCGATCCAGTCATTCACCTCAGGAGGAAACCCGATTACTTCTGGGCTCACATAGTTGATTAAGCCGGCTCGTTCGATTCCGGCGTCATCGAGAAAGTGAAGGAATGCGTTCGCATCGGCTGAGTATTTTTGCACTTCAGGATAATCTTTGCGGCCTTTTTGAATCAACGCTAGAGCATGCGGCTTGAACATGTGCAGCGGCTGAATGTGGATGTGAATGTCGATGATGGCGTCCGAGTCCGATGCCAAGCCACTCCTCCTCAGTTTTCGCGCAACAAAGATGGTCTATGCACTGCCATGGCCATTCTTCCACGTTTCTTCCAATGCGCGGCGCGTAAACACTCGCACCATATCGCGGCGATAGACGGGCGTCGAGCCGGAAGTCGTCAGCGGCTTGCCTGTCTGGATGGCCGCGTGCGCGACGCGCTCCGCGAGTTCCAGCGACCACTTCCGGCCAATGAGCGATTCGCCTGCTTGATTCACCAGCACTGGAGCCGGGTTTACGGCGGAGAGAGCAACGCGCGCGTCGTTGCAAATGCCAGCAGAATTCACCTCCATCGCAACGGCCACACCGGCGAGCGGATAGTCGATCGAGTCCCGAACCCTCAACTTGTGATACACGCCACGGCGACCAGCCATAAGCGCAGGAACGTGGACAGCTGTGAGCAGTTCGTTGCGCGCGAGGGCGATGCGATCCATGCCGTCGTTTTTATAGAACTCTCGAAGGGTGACACGCCGCGTCCCCGAAGGACCCGCAAGTTCCAGTTCGGCGTCGAGCGCCAAAAATGCAGGGGCGGAATCGCCCGACCACGCGGCCCAGCAAAACTTTCCTCCGGGCGCAACGTGGCAGATGTCGCCGTCTTTTTTCAAGCAGCCGCCAAGCGACTGACGCC
>DASYYI010000152.1:0-2238 GCA_035933995.1 Candidatus Acidiferrales bacterium
TCGCCGCAAATGGCGCTTGCTCTCGGCACGCAAACGCCACCGTGCACGGCTCCGCCACGGATGTTTGCCGCTTCCACTTTGGCGACTTCAGCGGTTCAGCTCAAGGCAGGATGATTCGCGGAGCTGCGGATTCCGCTTTAGCAGACTGCGGAAACTGCGCGCGTAGAAAATCGAGGAAGGCGCGGGAGCGCGAGCGGCCATTTGTCTCGCGGGTGCCGACGCGCAGAAGAAAAACGAGCAGGCGAAAAATTTCGGAGTCTTTCAACTTGCTGAAACCAGTCTGCTGCGCTTCCTGCTGCTTGAATTCCTGCAGGAATTGCGCGAGTTGGGCGTAAAGCGCGCGCGGCAGAGGCGCTTCCGGCGGCCGCTCGAAGTAAATCCCCGATTCGAGCGTGCGGTACGTTTCCGCCAGCGCCTGGATGGCCGATAGAATTTCCGGATCGCGAGTGGCCTCGTTTTCCTGCGCGAAATTCAAAATCGCCAAACCGACTCCCGAAAGCGCCTGGCCATTACGGCGAATAATGTCCACGGGAAATTGCAAATCCGGAAACGGGAAATCCTGCGCGCCCAGCGGCTCGCGATGAACGATTTCGTAACGCCGCGCCGCAATCAGGTGAGGGCAATCCGAGGGGCAGTCGATGGTCACTTCGCGATACGTGCCGCAACAGATGGCGCAAATGTTTTCGCCCTTCGCGGGGCAGAATCTTTTGGGCTTGCGTTTTTCGCAGATCGGACAGCTCACCGCGTCTCCCTAGATCAGAACCGAATCATCGAGGGTAAAGGATTGGACTTGCCGGGGCAAGATGACGCGGCTGTGGAGGGACGGGAAATTCCTTCAGTGTCCCAAGAAATTGCCGGGTTGTGATCGGTGGGCTGCGATCAAGATGTCACGTGACGATGTGGCGTCACGATGTTACGTTACGACGTAGCGCCGCGTTGACGCAGCAAAGCGGCAGCGTCGGTTTGACCCTTTGCCTCCGCCATCGAGAGCGGCGTCTGGCCATCATCGGTGCGCGCACTCGAATCCGCGCCGTGGTCCAAAAGCAGCTTGGCGATTTCGAGCTTGCCGCCAGTGGCGGCTTCGTGAAGGGCGGAATATCCGGCTCCATATCGATGCGCCGCGTTTGCGCCATGGGACAGGAGCAAGCGAACCATTTCCGCGTCACCGCAGGCCACGGCGCCCGTCAGCGGCGTGTAACCCGTGGAATTTTTTGCAACGGCATTCACGTCCGCGCCATTCGCGAGCAGCCACTGCGCTGCTTCTCGGTGTCCAAAAAACGCCGCCAAAGCGAGGGGCGTAAAGCCGTCAGCGGAATATGAATTGATTGCAGCGGGATTTTGCGCGACCAGCGCCGCTAGGTTCTCGGACTTCCCGGACGCGGCCGCTTCATGAATGTCCAACTGTGCGCCACGCTCGAGCAGCAGATCGCAAACATCCATCCTGCCGTGATAGATCGCCGTCATCACCGCGGATGCGCCCGATTCAGCGCGCGCATTCGCCAATCTCGGCTCAATCACCAGCATCTGCTTGACGCGCGGAGCGTCTCCGGCCTTTACTGCGTCCAGAAACTTCTGCGCGCCAAGCATGAATTTTCTCCGTCAACAAAGGAGGCCGATAAATTTAAGACGGACTAGACAGGCCTCCGCGGCGCTAACGCCGCGCGCGATCGTTTCGGACTGCTTCTTCGACGAGCGCTTCGAGGTCGCGCCGGTTGAGCGTGACGCGATCAGGCTCAGCGGAATCAGCCGTCACCGGGCAGGGTGCGCTGGCGCCCGCCGCCGTTTCCAGGCCGTAACGGGCGCGCGCCGCCAGAAGTTTCTCCACGTCTTCGCGGGAAAGCAAAACCTGTTTATGCAGAAGCTCCGTGACCAGAGCGACGCGAGCGAAATGCTCGACCGTCTCCATGCGATAGAAAGCTGTCAACAGATCAGCCCCGTACGTCACTACGCCGTGATTCGCCATGAGAATCGCGTCATGCGACTGCACATACGGCTCGATGGAATCCGTCAGCTCAGGCGTTCCTGGAGTGCCATATTGCGCCAGCGGGACACTGCCAAGCCCCATCACCGCTTCGCTCAGCAGCGCTTTATTGAGTGCCAACCCCGCGGAAGCGTACCCAGTGGCCGTGATGGGATGCGCGTGGCAGACGGCATTCACATCGGGGCGCAGCCGGTAAATCAGCAGGTGCATCGCCAATTCCGAGGAAGGATTGCGGCGGCCGGAGATTTTGTTTCCTG
>DASYYI010000431.1:0-4205 GCA_035933995.1 Candidatus Acidiferrales bacterium
TCCAAACTAATCTGCGGCCAATCCTGTTTGGCGTGCACCACCGATTGCGCGCCCGCGTAGCGCAATGCATCCGCGATGAAAGTGTGCTCACCCAGCGAAATCAGCGGGCTTTCCCCCACCACGAAGAAGACTCGGGCGACCGGCACGCTCGCGAGTTTTGATTGCAGTGCCTTGAGCCGTTGCCGAAGATTCTCGACAACGGATTCCGCTTGCGCGCTTGCGCCGATCACGCCGCCGATGTGCTCGACGGATTCGAGCATGCTCTCGACCGAATACGGATTCGTCGCATACACGGCGATGCCGAGCCGCGCGAGTTCGTCGGCAGTTTCGCGCCGGTTCCCCTCCGTGGTGATCAAAACAATATCCGGATGCGCGGCGACGATCGCTTCGAGATTCGGATTCATGGGCATGCCGACGCGCGGCTTCGATTTCGCTTCAGGCGGAGAATCGCTGTAGCTGCTCACGCCGACGAGACGATCCTGCGCGCCAAGCGCGTACACGATTTCCGCAAGATTCGGCGCAAGCGCGACGATGCGATGAACTTCAACGGGCACGGCAACGCGACGCCCCGTTTCGTCGATCACTTCGCGCGTTGTTTTTCTTGCGTTCATTTGTTCTGCATTCACCTCCGGCTCACTCTTCGCTTCCTGTTGCGTTTGCCGTTTTGTTGCGGCATTTGCATCCGCTGTATTTTGCGCCGCGCAAATGGATGAGCAGCCCAACAACGCTATCACGCCGCACGCGCCGCCGATTCGATTTCGCCGCATCACTTGTCTAATTTGTTTCGCGCGCGGTCATTATTCATTCGAGCGTTCATTCGCGCGCAAATCCGTTGAGAATTTTGCCGCCAAAATTTCCGCGCCAAAATTTATTTGCGCAATAAAAAAGCCCCACGAGAAAAAATGGGGCGCATCGTCGCACTCTTTCTCGCGAAGAGTGCCAGCAGAAATCGGCTCGCGCAGGTTTCCTGACTTTCGGCCTCCGGATTTTCGCCGCAAACCTCACGGCGCTTCACCGGAATAAATCTGGCGCTGCTCCGCTTTTTTCGAGCGGCCCTTCCCGGCGGATTTGCAAAAAGCAAAACGCGCCAGTGGGGATTGCGTGTCAGCAGCGCCGGCCGATTACAGTGGCGGGACCGTGGCCGATTTTCACGGCCTTCTCTTTACCCTGAGAACAGCGAAGCGGTTCGAAGAGTCGCCCCTTCGAATATTCATTTCGCTGCCCGCAGGTTTTCCCGCGAGCCGGCTGAATTTTCCAAACTGAGTCTATGCCCGACGGCCAATCGAGTCAATCACGCACGCACGCGGTATCGAGCGCGGCGCAGGCGTCAGCGATTCTTCCACTGCGGCGAGCGTTTTTCCGCGATGGCGCGCAAGCCTTCGCTCGAATCCTCGAGGCCGGAAAGCTCGTTGAGAAACACAGCCATTGATTGGCGCACGCCGTCGCGCAGCGAAAGTCCCATGGAACCGAGAATCGCTTTTTTGGCCATGGTGAGCACGGCCCCGGAATGCGCGGTGACTTGCTCGGACATTTCCTTAACGGTGGCTTCGAGTTTAGCTTCCGGCACCACGCGATTCACAAGGCCCAGGCTGAGAGCACGTTCGGCGCTGATCACTTCGCCAGTGAGAACCAATTCCAGGGCGCGTTTTGGACCGACGATGAACGGGAGAATGGCCGCGCCGAGCGGAGGAAAAACGCCGAGCTTTATTTCAGGTTGCGCGAATTTCGCGCGCGGAGTTGCCACCACCAAATCACCCAGAGCGGCAAGTTCGGCGCCGCCGCCGAAGGCCGGGCCATTCACGACGACGAGAAAGGGCTTCGAGGTATCGAGCATCGCCGTGAATGCGCGCTGAAACGCGTCGAGTACCTGGAATGCGCGGCGCGGCGTGTATTCGCCGAGCTCGATGCCGCCGCAGAACGATCGGCCGGCGGAATCGAGGACGATCAGTTTTACGTCGCCGCGTCCTTCGAGCGAATCAATGCCCACGGCGAGTTCCGAAAGCATGCGCTCGTTGAGCATGTTGTGCTCGGGGCGCTCGAGCGTGAGGCGCGCGACTTCGCCATCGATGCGGAAGCGAATGTATTTGAATTCCTCGGGCTTGGGTGGCGCGGCGCCCACGTTTCCGGCGACGGCAACCCGAGAAGTTTTGGGCGAAGAAGTTTGCATGGAATCCTCCGAGTGCGGCGAATGCGTGAGAAATAATCGTACTCTGAAATTGAGGCCAGATGCGGAAGGCTTTCGGCGGCGGTGCCGAAGGCGCAAACCCCTGCGATTCTCCGTCATTCGGAATCGCGCAGGAGAGGCCGCGAATTCGCGTCGCTGCGAACTACACGGTTTCGATTTCAACGGCGACGCCCATGCCACCGGAGACGCAGAGGGTCGCGAGACCTTTTTTGTTTTTTGCGGAATTGTCGTCGCGGCGCATTTCGTGAATCAGCGTGGTGATGATGCGCGTGCCTGTGCAGGCGATGGGATGGCCGAGGGCAATCGCGCCACCATTGGGATTGAGGTGTTCGCGAGGAAAATGCAAATCGCGGTCGCAGGCGAGGACTTGCGCGGCGAAGGCTTCGTTCAATTCGATGGCCGCGTAGTCTTCGAGATTCGTTCCGGTGCTCGCCAGAAGTTTTCGCACGGCGGGGACGGGGCCGATGCCCATGACGCGCGGGTCGACTCCAGCAACAGCGGCGTCGACGATTCTGGCCATCGGATTGAGGCCGAGTTCGCGGACTTTTTTTTCGCTTGCCAGCACGACGCAGGAAGCGCCATCGGTGATTCCGCTGGCATTGCCCGCGGTGATGGTTCCGGTTTTGCTGAAAACGGGAGGCAGCTTGGCCATTTGTTCGAGAGTGATCTCGGGGCGCACGTGCTCGTCTTTTTCGACGCGGACGACGTTGCCTTTTTTGTCGGTGCGCTCGACGGGAATGATTTCGCGGCTGAAGCGGCATTCGCGTTGCGCGCGCGCGGCGCGATGATGGCTTTCGAGCGCGAAGGCATCCTGCTCTTCGCGAGGAATTTTATACTGTTGCGCGAGCAACTCGGCCGTTTCGCCCATGATCATTTGCGAAATGGGGCACAGAAATCCGTCGCGATACATGGCGTCGACGAGCGGCTGGTTGCCCATTTTCACGCCCCAACGCGCCTCGACGAGATAGGGCACGCGCGACATGGATTCGGCGCCGCCGGCGACTACGATTTCGGCGTTGCCAAGCAAAATCTCCTGCCAGCCGAGCATGATGGAACGCAATCCGGAGGCGCAAGCCATGTTGACGGTGAAGGCAGGCACGTCGTCGCCGAGTCCGGCGCGCCAAGCGATTTGCCGCGCGGGATTGGGTCCGACGCCCGCAGTGCGCGCGTTGCCGAAAATTAATTCGTCGACGTGATAGGGAAATTCGCGAGGCACTGAGTCGCGAGATGATTTTTGGTTAAGAGTGTTTTCGGTGGCTTGCTTGATGCTGTCTTCTATTTTCCCGGCGATTCCCGGCTGGCGTTCGGGCGGCAATGGGCCAGCAAACGCGCGCTGCAGCGCGGCGCGGACCGCGATGACTCCCAAGTCCGGGGCAGTAAAATCCGCAAGGCCTCCGCCGAATTTTCCAATCGGCGTGCGTACAGCGCTGATGATGTAGACGGGAGCGCTCTTCATCTTCTCTTATTCCCCTCTTATGTCGCTTCAGAGTGCTTTTGACTCTGTTGATATCCTGAGCGGAACCTCGCCAAAGACGAAAAGCAGATCCCTCGCCGCATGGCGGCTCCCTTCGTGCCTCAGGGCAGGCGAGATGACAGACTCGCAGCGAGGCGCTTCCGCGACCGTGATGTCTACAGAACCAGTGCTTTTCTATATTAGCGCATTCGGTTTGTGGGCGCCTCCCTCGTTCGGCTGGGCCGCAAATATGCGCGAAAGAACCATGTTATTTGTACCGATTAGAATGAGGCGCGAGTGTTTGTTTTGTGCGCGTTGGCGGGATTTTTAATCGCGAGTTGTACCGATTCGAATTTGCGGATTGCGCGGTGGCGTTTGTTGCGGCGCGCGAGGAGTGGTGGTTGTGGTTGAGTGCGCCGGCGCTGGGGAGCCGTGCGTGGTGGTTTGTGGCGCGCGGGAGGCGGCGGGCGCGGATGTGTTCGCTGGAGATGTGGGAGTCACGTTTTGTGATTGTGGCTGGTGATCCGCTGATTTCCCGTCGCTCGGGGAAGATGGGATGTCCCTTGC